>JAFLTB010000005.1 GCA_022510605.1 Lachnospiraceae bacterium | reverse complement strand
AGGGCAAGGATACCGTTGGGTCGTTATCCGACCCGAAACTCTCCCTTCCGCTTTGTTTTATGTTATCGAGGTTTAACTCCTCATTACTTTGATATAACGTAACCTCGGCCACACCTGCCGTCTCTGCCGGGTCGGGAATAACAAGTTTCTCTTTACGATTGGTCGTTACCCGCAGACGAAAGGAGTCTGTCGGTTCCGCTTCATCCACGCCCACCGGAGCGCCGGAAACGTTTCCTGGCAAATCCCCCGCCGAGCCTGCCGTATTTTGCGGACTGCATCCCATCAAAATTGTTATAAGGCACATGATCCATGCAAATTTTTTCAATCCCCGTTCCTCCTTTATTGCCGTCATACTGTAAAATCAAAAAAATCCATGAATCTGCGAGAGTATTTGATGCGAAGCATCACGACTCGAGGCAATTCATGGATTTTTCTGATTATTCGATACTATCCAAATCGTCATTCTCCTCCAGCGTACTTTCAATACAAGGGATTTTTTTGTCCTCCTTTAAAATATGATGGACAAGCCATTCCAGCAAATACTGCACAAGACTTTCCATATAGGTTTGCAAATCATCCTCCCCTATTTTCGCCAAATCTTCCTCTTCCAGCCGGGCAACGAAAGCTTCGTGGGCCCGTTTCTGTGCATCGTATCCCTCATACTGGATTTCTATCATATATTCTTCCTCATCCGTAAAATGAATTTTGGTATATTTCGTTAACTCTTTAATAACCCTTACTACCTCATCATAATTTTCGTTTACTTTCTTATTGCGTACCATATTATAGGTATGTTCCACAAGTTCAAAGAGAACCCGGTGCTCATGGTCCATCATGGCATTCCCTGTCAGGTATTCATCGCAGAACTCGCAAGGATTCTCCCGTATCATCCATTCTTCCAAGGGTGGCAGTCTACCAATCAGAATATCACTGCCGAGGATATGATGATAGAGCCATTTTGCCAAAAAGTTCATCAGTTCCTCTAACAGCTCCTGCTGCTCCTCTTCATCGTCAATATTATGAAGCATAAATTCTACAATTGTCTCACGGAATGACAGATGCTGAGGGCGCTGTAAAATCAGTTCCGGATCACAGATTTGCTCCATATAGGCTTCCTCATGGGCAAAGTGCTGGTCTGCGTAATCCTCCAATTCTCCCAATAATTCCTTTATTTCTTCGTATTTATCGCCTCGATACTCGTTATAGAGCATATCACATCCCTCATTCAGCAGTTCGAATAAGTGTCTGTGTTCCTCATCAATTTCCTCTACGCCCAAAAGGCAATCCTCTGTAAATTGAAACATACGCATTCCTCCTCTTTATGATTTGTTAGTTTTTTCCTGCTTTCCTGCTGTTTTTCATTTTTCTTTCGTCCATCATGGAATTCCCACAATCGTTGTTATCTGTGAGAGCCAGGTCTGTTGATTGGACGGACTTCTTACTCCCAGTGTATTTACCGTAACCCGTCTTGTGGTATAATCTCCCGCCGGAATTTCTCCCGTGACAGAGGCTGGTACAAATTCCCCATTGGCGCTGATAACAAAATACTGCTGTTCCACACAGCCAAGATAAATCATTACATGTCCCGGCATCTGCAGTACAGTTCCCGGTTCCACCGATTGGACAGCTGTCTTTTTTTCCGTCTCTTTCTTACCAGATAAATCCCGTCTGCCTTCACCTGGAATCAGTGCCTGGGCACTGCTGTTGCGTGGCAGCCGCAGTCCAAAACAAAGATAAATATCCCGAACCATGGAGGAGCAGTCTCTGTCACCATTACTGCCTCCCCAGCCATAAGTATTGCCAAGCATTTTGAAGGACTGGCGAAGTACATTGGCTCTGGTGTACTCCATATATCCTTCCTGGACGTCCCGGCTCACAGGCAGGGTATTTATCCCATATTGCAGTTCGCCCTTCTCGTCCCGGTAAGGAATTTTCACAATATAATTATCATATACTCTGCCTGCCTCAGGAAAGGCTTTCTGATATTCCTCCTCTGTGGCCAGTGCCAGCCGTGTCCCCATGGAAATCACTTGCTGTTCCAACGAAACCTTATCTCCGGTTACGACAAGGAATCGTTTCATCTCCTGCGCTTTCTGCCAGGCCCCCTTATCCTTGCATAATCCGATATTGTTCTGTTCTACCCAGCCGGTGTATTCATTGGCAGCTACATAAAACCACTGGCCATCCTTGCTTGCATGAAGAATCAGTACCGGCTCATTTACCGCCAGCACGGTATTCTGAAGAATATCGTGACCGGTGTCGCCCTTTTTATCTGTAATATACTCTGAAAGAGGAATCTCCCGCACATCTGCCGAAGTACAGACAATACCATAGCCCAGAGGATTTTTTTCTTTCAGGGCAGAGAGATTTTTGTTTTCATCATATTCCTGCCAGAGTTCTTCTGTAACTTGTCTCTCCGGCATATAATAGGTGCCCTTGGAAAAATCGGTACGCTGTATCAGGGCTGTCAGCTCCTCTTTGGAAATGGTATCTCCATAGGAGGATAAATCATAATATCCCGCCTCGGAATTGGTGCTTAACTGTTTCATCATCTTTTCGTTAAAGGCAGCAATCTCCTCTGCTGACATTAAGACCTTATCCGGCACCAGCGTGCGGGCAATCCAGTAATCCGCCGTCTGCATCGAAGCCGTTACATAATCCGCAGAGGCGATACCGCTTCCCGATATTACTGCTCCGGAAGCTGCTGTGTCCTCCATTTCGCCAACGGCATCGCCGGAACTGGTTTCTAATCCCCATTGTCCCGTCAAGGGGTCTGACTCATGATTTCTATCTCTCATTCCTCCACCACTTACCGCCGAACCAGAAGGCGCAGGCGTACCAAGCTGTTGCTGTAAATATTCCTTATAGCCGCAAGCCGTCAGGAGGCAGGTAATCCCAAGAAGAAGTATTACAACATATTTATTCATTGCCTTTCCTTTCTATACATAATGGAAAATAAAAGGGCATCTCTTAAAACAATCCGGTAATCCTTCCATCGTCGCTGACGTCAATCCCTTCTGCCGCCGGCACCTTTGGAAGTCCCGGCATCGTCATAATGGTGCCGGTAATGGCTACAACAAAGCCTGCTCCTGCCGACACATAAACCTCCCGGATATGAATCGGGAAATTTTCCGGACGGCCTAGTACCGATTTGTCATCGGAAAGAGAATACTGGTTTTTCGCCATGCACACCGGCATATTGCCAAAACCAAGGCTCTCAATCCGGGCAATCTGCGCTTCCACCGCCGGTTCAAATATCACCTCGCCCGCTCCGTAAATTTCCCTTGCAATGGTCGTCATTTTTTCTTTCAGGGAAAGAGAATCTTCGTAGAGACAGTGGAAATGACTTTCCTTTGTCTCTATGGTCTCAATAACTTTATTTGCCAGCTCCACGCCGCCTTCACCGCCCTTTTCCCATACCTGGGACAGAGCAAACTCACATCCTCTGGCCTCGCAGAACTCCCGGACATAGGAAAGTTCTGCCGGGGTATCCGATACAAACTGGTTCAGGGTGACAACACAGGGAACATCGTATTTTGCCACATTTTCAATGTGCTTTTCCAGATTCACAATACCCTTTTTCAGTGCTTCCAGATTTTCCTCATTTAACTTATCCTTTGACACCCCGCCGTTGTATTTCAAAGCCCGGACAGTGGCCACCAGCACAATGGCATCCGGTTTTAAACCGGCCATCCGACATTTAATATCCAAAAACTTCTCCGCTCCCAAATCGGCGCCAAACCCAGCCTCCGTAATGGTATAATCCGCCAGCTTTAGAGCCGTTTTTGTGGCACGGATACTGTTACAGCCGTGGGCAATGTTGGCAAAAGGCCCGCCATGAACCAGCGCCGGAGTGTGCTCCAGGGTCTGAATCAGGTTTGGCCGGATGGCATCCTTTAAAAGCGCCGCCATAGCGCCCACTGCATGCAAATCCTTTGCCGTTATCGGATTTCCCTCATATGTATAAGCAACAATAATGCGTCCCAAGCGTTCCTTCAAGTCTTTCATGTTTTCTGCCAGGCAGAGAATCGCCATAATCTCCGAGGCCACAGTGATAATAAAGTGGTCCTCTCTTGTAACGCCATCCACCTTGCGTCCCAGTCCCACCGTAATATTGCGGAGAACCCGGTCATTCATATCCACACAGCGTTTCCAGACAATCTGCTTGGTATCTATATTCAAAGCATTTCCCTGCTGGATGTGGTTGTCTAACATAGCCGCCAAAAGATTATTTGCGGATGTAATGGCATGAAAATCTCCGGTGAAATGTAAATTCAAATCATCCATGGGCACCACCTGGGCATAGCCGCCGCCGGCAGCACCGCCCTTTAAACCAAAGCAGGGACCAAGGGAGGGCTCTCTGAGAGCAATCACTGCTTTTTTGCCAAGTTTATCCATGGCCTGGCCCAATCCCACAGTGGTGGTGGTCTTTCCTTCCCCTGCCGGGGTTGGATTGATGGCAGTAACCAGTATCAGCTTGCCATCCGGACGAGCCTTGATACGGTTCCACAATTCATCGGTGAGTTTCGCCTTATGCTTGCCGTATAAATCCAGTTCGTCCTCATTAATTCCCAACTTTTCCGCCACCTTTTGAATGGGTTCCAAGTCTGCTTCCAAAGCAATTTCAATATCGGATTTCATCCTGCTATACCTCCTGTCCGCTTTGCCATCTCTTGCATATCAATAGCGTATATGCTAATTATAGCCATTGCTTAGGAAGATTGCAACATTTTATCCAGAATAAAAGAAAAATATCTCTCCAGTAATTTTACCTGGGGCTGGCAGGCATACAGCATTCTGGCTCCCACCACATCTTCAATTTCATTTAGAAAAAAACGCCCCTCTGCATCCAAAAGAAAATCAATACCAACTAACCCAAAGGAAAACAGATTACATATATGCTCTGTCCACTTTCTCGCCTCCTCTGGCAGGGAATAGGACTGCACCGTTCCTCCCAGGGAATAGTTCGCCCTGAATCCTTCCTTTGACCTGCGTAAAACAGCACCCACAATTTCTTTTCCAATCACATATACCCGGATGTCCCCGGCTCCTTTAATAAAGGGCTGCAAAACGAAGTCCGAGGAGGCAATGCCTGCCTGAATCCTGGCAAAGGAATCTTCGGTACGAAATACCTGAGTGCCGCCGTGGCCTGCCACTGCTTTGATGACACTGTCCGGATGAACTTTCAGAAACTCTTCGGATAATGTTTCACTGTCAAAAGTTTCTGTGGGAATCACCGGCACCCTGCTGTTTTGCGCCACATAGGAGATGGTTTTTCCCTTGTCATTGCAGATTTCTGACACCATGGCATTATTAAAAACAGGAATCCCCTCCTGTTCTAAAGCCTTTGATAATTCCGGGCAGATGGTACGGACAATGGCAAAATCCGGTTTTTCTCCCCAGCTGTTTTCTGCAAAAGGATAGTTCCACTGCTCTTTGATTTTCAGTTCAAAAGAAATGCCAAAGCCTTTGCCCACCTGCTTATGGGCCGCAATGTAATCCCGGTTTCTCTCCGCACCCTCTCTGTCATAAACCAACCATGCCTGCCTGTTCTGCATCATATCCCTGTTTCCGCTTTCCTTTTATTTTTTCGCCGAAATATCCCGGCGTATATAGTCCATAATTTCTTCTGCGGTATGAATACCAGTACAATCCAGAAGATTTTTGAAATGGGCGTTGGAATTGACTTCACAAACCAGAGGCCCCTCCGGGCCAAAGAGTAAATCTACACCGGCAAAATCCGCTTCCACTGCCTGGGCCGCCATCCGGGCCAGACGGCACTCCTCCTCGGAAGGGGAATAGGCCTTCATCCGTCCTCCCGCTGTGACATTGGCCCGGAAATCCCTGTCAGAATACCGGTACATGGCGCCTATCACCCTGTCCCCCACTACCTGTATACGGACATCCCTTCCATGGCTGTATTCAATATATTCCTGAAAAAGCAGTTCCGTGGTCTGGCACCGCTCCACACAGCGAACCAGTTCTTCCCTGGAATTCACCAGACAGACCTGGGCCCCAAAAGAACCGTAGGCCTCCTTCACCACCATGGGATAGGAAAGTATCTCCTCTACCTGGAGAAGAAAGTCCAAATGAGTAAAGCCAATCCCGGAATAACTCATAGGCGCCAGAATTGTCCGGGGCATAGGGAGCTGTTTCCGTTCCAAGGCCAGATGTGTCTTTCTCTTATCATCACAGAGAGCAATACAGCGGCTGGAATTATATACCCGTAGGCCACGCCCCTCTAAAAACTCCGCCAAAAGAATATCCTTATCCCAAAATATTACAAAATCCGGTGAAGGAAATTCCCATGAAGAAAGACTGGTATCTGCCAGCAGCTCCGCATTTTCCACTGTCTGCAGCTCCATATTCCATCCCTTTGCTGCCGAATGAAACATTTCCTCCAGTTCATGAAATTTTTCATTTTTCAAAAAACTGTTGACAATCAGCCAGCCCTTCATTCCGTTCCTTCCTCCAGATAGGCTTCAAATTCTTCCTTTGTCATTAATATCTGTCTGGCCTTAGTGCCCTCCTCCGGCCCCACTACGCCGGCGTCTGCCAGCTGGTCCATAATACGGGCGGCCCGGTTAAATCCAATGCGGAACATCCGCTGTAATAAACCGATGGAGGCCTTTTCCTTTTCAATAATAAATCGTCCCGCCTCGGCAAAGAGCTCATCCTGTTCCGGGCCGCCCCCGCCTGGTGCGGCGCCGCTCCCGGCCTTGGCTCCCGGCACCGGAGCAGAATCAATATGGGCCGTGACTTCTTCGTTATAGGAAGGACCGTTTCCGCTGTTTTTCAGAAAAGAAACAACTCCATCCCGCTCCTCATCCGATACAAAAGCACCCTGAACACGAATGGGTTTAGGAAGATTCTGCGGTGCAAAAAGCATATCTCCATTTCCCAGCAGCTTCTCTGCACCACCGGAGTCAATAATCGTCCGGGAATCCACTGCCGAGGACACAGACAGGGCGATACGGGAAGGAATATTGGCCTTAATCAAACCGGTAATTACATTGACGGAAGGCCGCTGTGTCGCCAGTACCAGATGGATACCCGCCGCACGGGCCAGCTGTGCCAGACGGCAGACGGAATCCTCCACCTCTCCCGGCGCCACCATCATCAAATCGGCAAACTCGTCCACAATAATAACAATCTGTGACATCTTCTGCCATTCCGGGTCATTTTGGTTATCCAGTTTACTGATTTTGGCATTGAAGGATTTAATATCCCGCACTCCCGCCTCAGCAAATTTCTGATAACGGTTGGTCATTTCTGCCACGGCCCATCCCAGTGCCGCAGAGGCCTTTTTCGGGTCCTTTACCACTGGTATCATCAGATGCGGAATATCCTCATAGGCCGTCAGTTCCACCATCTTTGGGTCCACCATAATCATTTTCACTTCGTTCGGGTCTGCCTTATATAAAATACTCATAATCAGTGTGTTAATCAGTACGGATTTACCGGAGCCAGTGGCTCCTGCAATAAGCAGATGGGGCATTTTGGCAATATCGGTGACAATGGTCTTGCCGCTGATATCCTTCCCCACAGCAAAGGTAACCTTAGACTTTGCCTTGGTAAATTCCGGACTCTCCAACAGTTCCCGCAGGGTAATGGTGGTGCGCTCCGGATTTGGCACTTCGATTCCCACGGCGGCCTTGCCAGGTATCGGGGCCTCAATCCGGATATCGGAAGCTGCCAGGCTCAATTTAATATCATCGGACAAGCTGGTAATGCGGCTCACCTTAACTCCCTGTTCCGGAATCAGTTCATACCGGGTAACACTGGGACCCAGACTGATATCCCCCAGCTTGACGTGAACGCCAAAACTCTCCAGCGTCTCCTGAAGTTTCCGTGCGGTATCCCGGAGTTCATCATTGTTCATACCCTTTTTGCCAGCCTTGGGACGGCTCAATAAATCCATGGATGGGAACTGGTACGGAATTTCCGTTACCGCCGCTTTGGCCAGGTCTTCCTGTACCTTCGCCATCTCTTTTTCATCTTCTCTGGTAATCTTTACTTTTTCTGTCTTTTTGAACGGGGCATCCCCTTCAGACGGCAGGTTGTCCGGCTCTGGCACAAGGGCTGCGGAAGCTGCCACGGCGGCCGCCCCTTCCCCATGAGAGACAGCACCTGTACCAAATTTGCGCTCCAGTTCCTCCTGGTAAATGGCCGGCTCATTGGATTGCTTTTCTTCGCTGCCCCGAATAATATGTATCTCCTCCGGATTTTGGGAGGCCGGTTTTTCTACATCGGCTGCCTCTGCTTCCGGCACCACTTCCTCCAGTGCGGCCGTTTTTTTCGGCTTCTTGCGTGAACGCTTTGGTTTCGGCTCCGCCTCAAAGGTATAGGTATTCATCCTCCGTTCCGTAACCTGCGGTATGGTTTCGTCCTCATAATCCACATAGTCCTTTCCCTCTTCTCTCTCCTCGTACAATCGATGCAGAGAGGCAAAGAACAGTTTGCCACTGATTAGCATAAAAAATACAAGGAACAACGCCAAAATCACAATCAGGGAGCCCCCCCGGCCAAGGGCCTTTGCCAGTTCAAAGGACAACAAACCGCCAAAGAAACCACCGCCGCCCCGGTTTTCACTACTGACAGTGTAAATTTCCCATACGTTTTGAACCGGGTCATTGACTACCCACTGGAACAGACCGCAGAGGCACCAGTACAGGCCAATACTGAATAGTATCTTGTGACGCAGTTTTTTGTTTTTCTGGTTGGAAATAAACAGTCCGGATGCCACAATCAGATACAAAGGGAATATATAGGCCAGAGCCCCTAAAAGTCCAAATAAAACGCCGCCTAACATTTCACCCAAAAAACCGCACATATGGAACAGGCTCATCAGGGATAATATACCAAAGACAAGAATAACAAGAAATGTAATCTCCCTTGCCAATGGGCTTGCTGATTGGGCGGGAGATTGTTTTTTGGTGTTTTTTCCGGCGGCGTCCCGTCTGGCCGTTGTGGATTTCTTTGCCGCCGGTTTTCTATTTCGATTTGTATTGTTAGTCCGTTTTCTACCGGATTTTGATTTCGCTGCCATAACTAAAACTCCATTTCTATAGAATGATTCTGTGTTTCTGATTCTGACACCATACTCTGCAATTTGGCAAGGGCCCGGCTAATGCCCCCTACCTCCTGAACCAGTCCCTGTACCACAGCATCCTTTCCCACCAGAACCGTTCCCAGGTCTTTGGATAGCATACTGGTATTCATCATCAGTTCTTCCAGTTTCTTTTTCTCTGCCTGGCTGTGGCTGGCAATAAAGTCCAGAATCCGATCCTGAATCTGCTGAAACTGGCTGTAAGTCTGTGGCGTCCCCAGCACCATACCGCTCATGCGCACCGGATGTATAATCATGGTAGCCGAGGGCACAATAAAAGAATAGTCCGTGGCCACCGCCATCGGTACACCAATGGAATGACTGTCTCCCAAAATCAGAGAGACAGTTGGTTTACTTAAAGAGGCAATCATTTCCGCCAGCGCCAGGCCGCAGGAAACATCGCCCCCTACTGTGTTAATAAGAAACAAAATCCCCTTGAGCCGGTTGCTCTGCTCGCTCTGTGCTAAAAGCGGCAGCAAATGCTCATATTTTGTGGTTTTGGCATTCTGTGAAAGACAGTCGTGCCCTTCGATTTCTCCGATAATGGAAATCATCTGAATCCCATCATTTTCCGTTATGCCATATTCTTTGATTTCTTCGTTGTCCATACACTGCTTCCTTTCTGATACGCCGTTATGCTATGAAAAGTATGGACAATACTGTTGTTTTTATGCACGATAAATATCTGGACGCCGGTCCTTTCTTGTGGGAAATCCCTTGACATAGGAACGCCGTGCCTCCTTGCTTAATTCCACGTAACGATTGCATTCTTTTTGTTCCGTCGGCACAGGAATGCCCTCCGGAGCAATCGCAATGGAACTTTTTCTGTATTCCAGACCGCCGCCAGCGCCGGTCCGGTTAACCCCCACCACATAACACTGCATCTCAATAGCTCTTGCCATCAGCAGTGTATACCAATGAGCCAGCCTTTCTTTTGGCCAGTTGGCAATGATAAATACGGCATCCGTATCCATGGGAAGCTGCTGAAAAGCTTCCGGAAACCGCAGATCATAACAGATAAAAAGGCCGCAGGTAAGGTCTTCCAAACGGGCGTGGCAAATCCTCTCTCCCCCCTCGTAGGCCGACGATTCACCCCCATAGGAAAAGGGATGGATTTTTTCATAATCTTCCAACACTTTTCCCTTCCGGTTCACCAGGCAGAAATGATTCCGTCCCTTTTCTCCATTTTTTGTCACATAACCAAAACCAATGGCAATGTTATACTCTTTGGCAAGTTCCGAAAAAAAGCGGACGCTCTCTCCGTCCTTATCCTGAATTTTATTCACCTGCATGCTAAAGCCAGTCAGGGTCATTTCAGGAAATAAAATTACATCCGCCTGATTCTCTGCCGCCTCTGCAACACTCTTCTGACACCACTCCGAATTAACTCTTTTATTCTCCCACGCAATATCCATACTGTTCATTGCTACTTTCATTTATGTTCCCCCTTCCTTAATCTTTTTTATCCGCTTCCCCAAAATGAAAATCTTCATAATCCTCCGGAGAAAAGCGGTGGTAGATCAGATGCGCACCCTCGTCTGTTATGCAGTACCGAAAGGCATCCGGCTCTCCATCCTCAAAATATACCAGATAATCAAATTCCCCGTGGGTGGTTTTTTCCACATGAACCCGGTCCGAGTACTGGTAAAAAATCTGTAAAAGTTCCTCTATGGTACAGCCGTGCTTTTCAATGGTCCGGATAAATTCATGGATAAATCCCGCCCTGTCCATATGGCCATGAACGTAGTCAGCGCCCTCTGGCGGTATGATAAGGCAGAACCGCTCCCCTTTATTTCCTGTTTCTATTTTACCGAACAGGTTTCCAGCCTCCTCTGCAAATTGCTGCAGAGTCTGGTTCATCTGGCGGACATCCATGTTTTCGGACAACAGTCGGTTTAAGGAAGACAGAGGATAGTAAAGCCGGATGCTCTCACTTCGATATCCCAGTTTAATCTGCTCCTCTGTTATCACATCGATGATATTCTGCTTTAGTTTGTCGTAATCCAAAAACCTTCGCCTGCCTTTTCCGCATTTACTTTATCCGTATGGAACCGGGATAACAAACACCTGCCATACAAAAAAGAATCATCCCCCCTTCCTACGGCCACACCAGGAATATAACCCCGCTGGAATGACGCAGATATGTAGTGAAGGGGGTAATGATTCTGCATTGAACTTTTACTCTGTCGGTACGTCCTTAATGCTGAAACTGATACGTCCCATTTTATCCTTGCCAAGACAAACTACCTTCACCTTGTCTCCCAGGGTGAGTTCATCCTCCACATGGTTGATACGGCGTTTGGCAATATTGGAAATATGAACCATACCTTCCTTGCCCGGAGCAAATTCGATGAAAGCACCGAAGTCCTTAATACTGACAACGTTTCCTTCTAAAATCTGTCCCTTTTCAAAGTCTGTCACGATGATTTCAATCAGGCGGATGGCTTCTTCCATAGCCGCCTTATCTGTACCACAAATCGATACAGCGCCATCATCGGTAATATCAATTTTAACACCGGTACGCTCAATCAGAGCATTAATGGTCTTACCTCTCTGGCCTACCACATCGCCAATCTTAGTTGGGTCAATCATAATCTGCTTAATCTTAGGCGCATATGGACTGATTTCCTTTCTCGGCTCCGCAATAGCCTTTGCCATAACTTCATCCAGAATATACTCTCTGGCCTCTTTGGTACGGAAAATGGCCTGCTCCACAATCTCTCTTGTCAGACCGTGAATCTTAATATCCATCTGGATGGCAGTGATACCTTTATGGGTACCGGCCACCTTAAAGTCCATGTCTCCAAAGAAGTCCTCCAATCCCTGAATATCCGTGAGAATCAGATAATCATCATCGGTCTCCCCTGTTACCAGGCCAACGGAAATACCGGCAACCGGCGCCTTAATCGGAACACCCGAAGCCATCAGAGACAGCGTGGAGGCACAGATACTTCCCTGGGAAGTGGAGCCATTGGATTCCAAAATCTCCGATACGGTACGGATGGTATAAGGGAATTCCTCCTCACTTGGAATGACCGGCAAAAGAGCTCTTTCTGCCAGCGCACCATGTCCAATTTCACGGCGTCCCGGTCCTCTGGAAGGTCTTGTCTCGCCCACCGACCAGGATGGGAAATTGTAATGGTGAATATAACGTTTGCTTGTTTTGCTTTCGTCCAGTCCATCTAATTTCTGTTTTTCAGACAACGGAGCCAGTGTGGTAACCGTCAACACCTGGGTCTGTCCACGGGAGAATAAACCGGAGCCGTGTACTGTAGGCAGAACATCCACTTCGGCGTGCAGAGGACGAATCTGCTTTACTTCCCGTCCGTCCGGACGCTTCTGGTCCTTCAGAATCATCTTGCGGACCGTCACTTTCTGGAACTTATAAACGGCCTCGTCAATGAATGCCAGCCAGTCCTCATGTTCTTCTGCATAACGCTCCTCTAACTGGTCTTTAATCTTGCGGATATTTTCCTCGCGCACCTGTTTTACATCGGTAAAGACTGCTTCTTCCATGGCCTCTGGCGTAACAAAGTTCACCATATCCTGGAACATGTCCTCCGGAATGTCAAAATGCTCGTATTCATGCTTTTCCTTTCCACATTCCGCTACGATTTTATCAAAAAATTCAATAATCTGTCCATTGATTTCATGGGCGCCATAGATGGCCTGAATCATAGTATCTTCATCCACCTCGTTGGCACCCGCCTCAATCATGATAACCTTGTCCCTGGTAGAAGCCACAGTCAGGGCCAGGTCTGATACCTCTCTCTGGGCACTGGTAGGATTATATACCAGTTCGCCATCCACCAGTCCTACCTGGGTAGCCGCCGTCGGACCGTCAAAAGGAATATCGGAAATACTGGTGGCCAGTGCAGAGCCAAGCATCGCCAAAAGCTCCGGACTGCAATCCTGATCCACATTCATAACCAGATTTTCCAACGTTACGTCGTTGCGGTAATCCTTCGGAAACAGCGGACGCATCGGACGGTCAATGACACGGCAGGTCAGTACGGCATTATCGGATGGCTTGCCCTCACGTCTGGTAAAGCCTCCCGGGATTCTTCCCACGGAATACATCTTTTCATGAAATTCCACACTGAGCGGGAAAAAGTCAATGCCCTCTCTTGGCTTTTCCGAAGCCGTTGCGGTGGATAATACAACGGTATTTCCATAGCGCATAAAAGCAGCGCCGTTTGCCTGGGCAGCCACACGTCCGATATCCACAGACAGGGTTCTGCCGGCAAGTTCCATACTAAAAGTCTTATACATATTATGTCTCCTTTGCTTTATTCGGAGATACCGAAACATCTGAAAAACACACTCGGTGAATGTGCTTTTCAGAAGTCCCGGTTCTATCTCCGTTGTTTACATACTTTTTTATTATACACGATTCCTGTGTAAATTGCAAATTCAATATTTGCTTCCGTTTCCGTACTTTTAATTCTATGTGTAAAAAGCACTCATCACACTTTGTGATGAGTGAATATGCACAGGAATCGCCATGGGAAAACTCGTTTTCCCGATGCGATTCTAGTGCATATTGACATTGCCGCTTTTAGCGGCAAGTCCTTTTTACACAAGATACAATTTATTAACAAAATACGGAAAGTCAAGCAATTATTCGGCGGAGGGATAACTGATGTCATCATCCTTCCATGTCAGAACCTCATCGTGAAATTCCGGCACCCTCATAAGTCCGGCACCAAAAAGATACGCCCGGTCTCTTTCCGGAATCTCTTTCAGAGTCAGCCAGGAAACCCCGATAATGGTCTGCTCCTCCTCCGACATTTCCGGGTCTATGCCCTTCACCGCCACTGCCTCCTCTGGAATTTCCACTAAAAAGGTAAAAATCCGGCTCTCCAGGTCCGGCTTGTATTCGATGGCCAGGGGCCGGAGAATTTTCCCGGTTACACCGGTTTCCTCCTTCAGTTCCCGCAGAGCAGCTTCCTCCGGCGTCTCTCCCTCTTCAATTCCGCCACCGGGAAGATTGAAAAAATCCCTTCCCTTCATGATGTGCTCTACCAGCAGCAGCCTGCCTTCTCGGCACACAACTGCCTGACTTCGGTTTCGTTTCATGTTTCTATTGCTCCTCGTATTCTGTGATACTCCCACGATGGTGTAGGTTAAACCCTGTTTCGTCCTGCGCCATCATGCTATATGAAGAATGCTCCCATATCTGGATACGGAAGCATTCTGCGCCGCAAAGCGGCCGTATTATTTACGCAAACCTAATTTTTCGATTAACGCACGATAACTTTCAAGGTCTGTTCTCATCAGGTAATCCAAAAGACCTCTTCTCTTACCAACCATCTTGAGCAGACCGCGGCGGGAATGATGGTCCTTTTTGTTCTCCTTTAAGTGCTCAGTCAGCGTATTGATTCTCTCGGTCAAAAGCGCTACCTGAACCTCCGGTGAACCGGTATCATTCGGGGTTCTTCCATAGGCGGCAATGATTTCTTTTTTCTTTTCTGTTGTCATCATAACGATGTACCTCCATTCTTTTTTATCAACCATTTGCCAAGATTTGGCCGGAGTCCTCCGAAACCTGAGCAATGGTAATTTTATTAACTTCTGTATAATAGCATATTTTTCCCGGATTGTAAATCTTTTCTTTTGTAAATTTTTTCGTTTATCCGATGGTAGCAATATCCACTAGGGTCATTTCCTTCTTATCCGAATCCTCCAGCGCCGTCAAAAGGGCATTGGCGGTATCAAGGGAGGTTAAACAGGTTACTCCCGTCTCAATGGAGGTACGGCGGATTAAAAAGCCGTCGTGGGAATGCTCCCCCTGTTTTGGAATATCAATCACCAGGTCAATCTCATGACCCAGCAGTAAATCCATCAGTGTCGGTGCTTCCTGTTCAATTTTATTGACGCCTACCACCTCGATGCCCTGTTCGCCCAGATATCTTGCTGTCCCTTTTGTGGCATAAATTTCATAGCCCAGAGCCTGGAATCTCTTTGCCACAGACACTGCTTCTTCCTTGCTGTTGTCATTGGTGGTTAATATCATCTTCCGGTGTTTTGGAAGGTTAATGCCGGCTCCCATAAAGGCCTTGTGCAGGGCTTCGTTAAAGTCTCTGGCAATACCCAGACATTCACCGGTGGATTTCATCTCCGGCCCCAGACTGATTTCGGCACCCCGGAGCTTTTCAAAGGAAAATACCGGCATCTTAATGGCGATGTAATCCGCCTTCTTTGCCAGTCCCGGAGTGTAACCAAGAGCCCGAATTTTCTCTCCCAGAATAACCCGGGAGGCCAGCTTTACAATAGGAATACCCGTTACCTTACTGATATATGGCACGGTGCGGCTGGAACGCGGATTTACCTCAATGACATACACCTCATCATTATAAACTATAAACTGAATGTTAATCAGTCCGATTACATGAAGGGATTTTGCCAGTCTGGCCGTGTAATCCACCAGCACATCCTGTATCTCCGGTTTAATGCTCATGGCCGGATAGACAGAGATACTGTCTCCTGAGTGAATTCCGGCTCTCTCCACATGCTCCATAATGCCGGGGATTAAAATATCCTCCCCATCGCAGACTGCATCCACTTCTACTTCCTTGCCCATCAGATACTTATCCACCAGAATCGGATGCTCCTGGACATGACGGTTGATGATGGACATGAATTCCCGAATGTCCTCATCGTTAATGGCAATCTGCATCCCCTGTCCACCCAGGACATAGGAAGGCCGCACTAACACCGGATACCCCAGTTCATTGGCGGCGGTCAGGGCTTCCTCTGTGGTAAATACTGTCCGGCCCGCCGGGCGTGGAATCTGGCATTCCTCTAAAATCTCATCAAAGAGTTCTCTGTCCTCCGCCCGGTCCACATCCTGTCCGCTGGTACCGAGAATCGGGACGCTCATTTTCAACAGGGCTTCTGTAAGTTTAATAGCGGTCTGGCCGCCGAACTGTACCACAGCACCGTCCGGTTTTTCCACATCCACAATGTTTTCCACATCCTCCGGCGTCAGCGGTTCAAAATACAGCTTATCCGCCACGTCAAAGTCCGTACTCACGGTCTCCGGATTATTATTGACAATAATGGTCTCATATCCGCTCTGGGCCAGAGACCAGACACTGTGTACCGAGCAGAAGTCAAACTCAATGCCCTGTCCAATCCGGATTGGACCGGAGCCAAGTACCATGACACGCTTGCGCTTCTTCTCAGAACTTACCTCGCTCTCACTGCCAAAGACACTGTAGTAATACGGTGTGGAGGCTTCAAATTCTGCGGCACAGGTATCCACCATCTTAAAGGCGGCCACAATGCCATTCTCCAGACGCATCTGGCGCACTTTATCTTCCGTCATGCCCGTATAGCCGGCAATGACAGTATCCGGGAATTCCATCCGCTTTGCCTCTGCCAGAATCTCCGGAGTCAGCGGTTTGGTCTTTAGGGTCTGCTCCATCTCCACCAGCCGGGATATCTTATCAATAAACCATTTATCAATCCGGGTAATGCCGTGGATTTCATCATAGGAGGCTCCCTTGCGAAGCAGCTCGGCAATGACGAAAATCCGGCGGTCATCCACAATATGGATACGCTCCAGCAGTTCTTCTTTGGAGCGGTGGGTATACCGGCCAATGTCAAGGCTGTCAATGTGCTGTTCCAAAGAGCGCAGCGCTTTCATCAGAGCTCCTTCAAAGTTATCGCAAATGCTCATAACCTCACCGGTGGCTTTCATCTGGGTGGTAAGCGTCCGCTTGGCCTTGATAAACTTATCAAAGGGCAGACGCGGAATTTTCACCACGCAGTAATCCAGTGCCGGTTCAAAGCTGGCAAAGGTTTTGCCGGTTATGGCGTTGGGAATCTCATCCAGGGTATAGCCCAAAGCAATTTTGGCTGCCACCTTGGCAATGGGATAGCCGGTGGCCTTGGAAGCCAGTGCTGAAGAACGGCTTACCCGGGGATTTACTTCAATAACACAGTATTCAAAGCTCTCCGGGTGCAGGGCAAACTGTACGTTACAGCCACCGGTGATATTTAACTCCGTAATAATATTTAAAGCGGAGGAGCGAAGCATCTGATACTCCTTGTCCCCCAGGGTCTGGGAAGGAGCCACTACAATACTGTCACCGGTATGTACCCCCACCGGATCAATGTTTTCCATGTTACATACGGTGATACAGTTGCCTCCGGCATCCCGCATTACCTCATATTCAATTTCCTTCCAGCCGGCAATACAGCGCTCAATCAGACACTGCCCCACCCGGCTCAAACGCAGGCCTCCCTCGCAAATGTCCCGAAGTTCCTCTTCGTCATTGGCGATACCGCCGCCGCTTCCTCCCAGAGTGTAGGCCGGACGGATGACTATCGGATAGCCAATCTCATCCGCAAAGGAAACCGCATGCTCCACGGATTCCACCACCACGCTGGCGGCAATGGGCTCTCCGATTTTTTCCATGGTCTCCTTAAATTCCAGACGGTCCTCTGCCTTCTTTATGGTCAAGGCGGTGGTTCCAATCAGCCGCACCTTCTGCTCCTTCAGAAAGCCGTCTTCCTCCAGCTCCATGGCAATGTTTAAGGCAGCCTGTCCTCCCAGAGTAGGGAGGATGCTGTCAGGTTTTTCCTTAATAATGAGTTTTTTTACTATTTCCGGCGTCAGCGGTTCAATGTAGACCCGGTCAGCAATATCCTTGTCCGTCATAATGGTGGCAGGGTTGGAATTGATTAACACCACTTCCATACCCTCTTCCTTCAGGGAACGGCAGGCCTGGGTTCCGGCATAGTCAAACTCCGCCGCCTGTCCAATGACAATGGGGCCGGAGCCAATTACTAATACTTTTTTGATTCCTTCTATTTTCGGCATATTGATTTCCCCTTTTCTTGATTGCTGTCTATTAACCACAGGTTGGATTACCCGTTCATCATCTGGATAAAACGTTCAAATAAAACTTCTGAATCCTTCGGCCCGGCACAGGCCTCCGGGTGGAACTGAACCGTAAAAATCTTCTTGTTTTTATAGGCAAGCCCCTCAATTGTACCGTCGTTTACATTGACAAAAGCGGGCTCTGCCACCTCGGGCGGTATCGTGTCTGCCTTTACCACATAGCCATGATTTTGTGAGGAAATATAAACCCGGCCGGTGGCTAAATCCTTCACCGGATGGTTGGCCCCCCGGTGTCCGTACTTCATTTTTTCTGTGTCACATCCGTTTGCCAATGCCATCAGCTGATGTCCCAGACAGATGGCAAAAATCGGCACGTCAGACTGATAGAGAATCTTCAGCTCCTCAATGACCTCCTTACACTCCTTCGGGTCTCCCGGCCCGTTGGTGAGCATAATGCCATCGGGCTTCTCTGCCAGAATGTCCTCTGCTTTGGTGCGGGCCGGATAGATGGTGACCTCACAGCCCCGGTTTAACAGGCATCTGGCAATGTTATATTTGGTTCCAACGTCAAGAATAGCAACCTTCTTTGTCACAGGAATGTTGCTATCCGTACCTAAATCGCCGGGGCGGTAGGAAACCACCTGTCTGGCAGTTACCTGGTCAACCACGCCCCGGACGGACTATTCTTTGATTTTATTCAAGGCGGCCATCCGAGTCGATGGTTCCGCCGTGGTAATCATACCATTCATCGTACCCTTTTCCCGTAAAATTTTGGTAAGGGCCCGGGTATCAATTCCCTCAATGCCAGGAATATTCTGTTCTTTGAGAAAATCCTGAATGCTTTGCTCACTGCGGAAATTGCTGCCAAGCCTTGCCAGTTCCCGGACGATAAAGCCATCCAGACTTGAGCCCTTCGCCTCCATATCGCTTTTACAAATACCATAATTTCCAATGAGAGGATAGGTCATCGCCACTGCCTGTCCCGCATAACTGGGGTCTGTCAGCACTTCAAGGTATCCCGTCATGGAGGTGTTAAATACAATTTCACTGATAATCTCCCGTGTGCTTCCGATACTTTTACCGGTAAACACCGTTCCGTCTTCCAGTATCAAATATGCCTTCATCGTATCCTCCTTCTATCCCACTGGGGGAATTATGTCCAATCCAATGCCAGAATCATTTCTGCCGTTTCCACCAGATTGTTTCCACTGTCCATACTGAGTTTCTGGATGTATTTATGCGCTTCGCTCTCCGAAAGATGATTTCTTTCCATCAGAAGATTTTTGGCATCGTCAATCGTTTTCTGTTCCTTTTCGGAACGCTTCTTTGGCCCCTGCTTTACCGGCTTCTCCTTTGGCCTTGCCAGCTCCATCATGGTCTGCAGGGTAGATGTCAGTTCATGGGAGTGAATCGGCTGGGAAAGGCACATAATGCCATTAATGGAACACTCCTGCAGCCTGGCCGGCGAAGCAATCAGAAGCATCTGGCAGTCCCTTGGCAGATAACCATACAGTTCACTGTAGAGCATATCCTCCAGCCGGTAACCGCACAGTACAATGCTGCCGTCACATTCATTGGCGGCAGCAATTGCCTGCGACGCACTATTACATGCCAGTATATCATCATATCCATTCCGATTCAAAACATTTTTTATTTTTTTTGCATCATCCAGTCTGGGGAATGCTATTATTATCCGCAGCACGGTTCACACCTCACTTATATCCGGTCCAGATATTTTTCCACTTCCCAGGCCGTCACCTGCTCACAGAACTGATCCCACTCCTCCTTCTTTCTGGCAATCAGCGTTTTGGACAGCTGCTCGCCATAGACATTTTGCAAAAAGGTATCCTTTTCAAATTCCTGAATGGCCTCTAACAGAGTGCGGGGTAAAATGTCATAGTGTCCTTTGCCATCCTCCGGCTGCTCATCCAGGCTGGGCGGAGGAGAAATGCGGTTGCGGATTCCCTCCAGTCCGGCAGCCAGACAGCCCGCCAACACCAGATAGGGATTGCAGGCCCCATCCGGGCTGCGAAGCACCACCCGGGGGCCCAGGGCTCCGCTGCTGGTAATGCGCATCAGCGGGGTGCGGTTCTTTCTTGACCAGCTGATATTCACCGGAGCGTTGTAGCCCGGCACCAGGCGTTTATAGGAATTGATAATAGGATTGTTAATAAAGGTCATACCCTTGATATGGCGCATAATACCGGCCATAAAATAATATGCTTCTTCACTCAGTCCATATTCCTCCGACGGGTCGCTGAATATATTTTCACCGTCCTTACACAAAAACATATTAAAGAACATACCAGAGCCTTTTTTTCCATAATTTGGCTTTGGCATAAAGGTAGCGTGAAGGCCATGACGCTTTGCCACAGTACGGACAGCCAGTTTATAGGTCATAATATTGTCTGCTGTGTGAATGCCGTCGGCAAACTTAAAGTCAATGTGGTGCTGGGCGCTCTCATTGGAATGATAGGAAGATTCCATCTCAAAACCCATCTCTGACAGGGACAGCACAATATCCCTTCTGGCATTCTCTCCCATATCCACCGGCCCAATGTCAAAGAATCCACCCTTTTCCGAGGTCTCGGTTGTTGGAGAGCCATCCTCTGCGGTATCAAACAGGAAAAACTGTGATTCCGGTCCCACGTTGAAGGTGTACCCTTCCTTTTCCGCCTGCTTTACCACCTCAGCCAGCACATAGCGGGAATCCGCCATGAAAGGCGTACCGTCCGGATACTGAACGTCACAGATAAACCGGGCTACACGGCCTCTCTGGGGCCGCCACGGAAAAATAGCAAAGGAGTCCAAATCCGGCACCAGTACCAGTTCATCCACATCCTTGGTGTTGAAGCCCTTAATAGCGGCGCCATCAAAGACACACTGATTGTCCAATACCATGTCCAGCTGCTTTGCCGTTACCGCCATGTTTTTCAGACAACCAAAAATGTCCACAAACTGGAGACGGATAAATTCCACATCCTCCTCCTCTACCAGCTTCACAATATCTTCCCTTGTGTAATGCGTCATATGATTCCTCCATTCTGAAACCTTTTCGGTTTGCTTTAATTCAAATTGGTATAACCCATCAAATCCTCATCCACAGCCCGGGCCGCCTCTCTTCCTTCACGGATAGCCCATACCACCAAAGACTGTCCTCTGTGCATATCTCCTGCGGTAAATACATTCTTTTCACTGGTGTCATACCGGCCCGGCTTTGTCTGCACATTGGTGCGCTCATTCAGGGATACCCCGAAATCTTTTGTGACATACTCCTCTGAGCCTAAGAACCCAGCGGCAATAAACACATAGTCTGCCTCCAGTGTGTACTCGCTTCCCGCTCTTTCCTCCATGGACATCCGTCCCGTCTGTTCATCCTTTGTCCAGTCCAGTTTCACTGCCTTTACCTGCTTTAACTGTCCCTTCCCGTCCTTTACAAATTCCTTTACCGTAGTCTCATAAATACGGGGATCACTGCCGAATACCGCAATAGCCTCCTGCTGGCCGTAATCGGTTTTTAACACCTTCGGCCACTCCGGCCATGGGTTTTCTTCGCTTCGCTTTTCCGGCGGCTGTGGCATCATTTCCAGCTGCACCACACTTTTGGCTCCCTGACGGATAGCGGAACCCACACAGTCGTTGCCGGTATCGCCGCCGCCAATCACCAGGACATTTTTACCCTTGGTATCGATATAATCTGTATACTCCGGATTGCGCAGATGCTTTGTCACCCGCTTTAAGTAATCCACTGCAAAATAAATCCCTTTTGCATCCCGGCCCGGTGCCTTAATGTCCCGGGGATTGGAGGCTCCACAGGTTAAGATTACGCGGTCATACTCTTTTTTCAACTGCTCCGCCTTTACATCAACCCCTACGTTTACCTTCGTCTTAAAGACAACTCCCTCAGCCTCCATTACTTTAATCTTACGTTCAATGACGGATTTATCCAGCTTCATATTCGGGATTCCATACATCAGAAGCCCTCCGGGAAAATCCTCCCGCTCGTATACCGTGACGCTGTGTCCTCTCTTATTCAGCTGGTCTGCCGCCGCCAGTCCTGCCGGCCCGGAGCCAATCACTGCCACCTTCTTGCCCGTCCTTACCTTTGGCGGGTTCGGTTCCATTAAACCATGCTCGTAGCCATATTCAATAATGGCATTTTCATTTTCCTTAACGGTAACCGGAGAATCATTTAATCCACAGGTGCAGGCCGCCTCACAGGGCGCCGGGCAGACCCGGGATGTAAATTCCGGAAAATTATTGGTCTTTAACAGCCGTCCCAACGCCTGTTCATAACTGCCGTTATAGAGTAAGTCATTCCATTCCGGGCACATGTTATTCAGCGGACAGCCCGAGGCCATGCCGCCAATCATCATACCGGACTGGCAGAAGGGCACGCCACAGTCCATACAGCGGGCGGCCTGGACACGCCGCTCCTCCTCACTCATCGGTACATGAAATTCATCAAAGTTTTTAATTCGCTCCAGTGGTTCAATCTCTGTGTTGCCAAGACGTTCATAGTCTAAAAAACCGGTTGGTTTACCCATATTCTTCAGCCCTTTCTATTATAAATTAGTTTCTGTTGATTTGCAACTTTTGCAGGGAAGCTTAGCCTATTCCGCTTTCCCTAACTGATAAAAGGCTTCAATCTGCGCCTGCTCATTGCTGAATCCCTTTTCCTCCATCTTGGCAATCCGCTGAAGCATTGCCTGGTAGTCATGTGGAATAATCTTTTTGAATTTCGGCAGATACTCACTGAAATTCTCAAGAATTTCTTTTCCCCGCCTGGAATCCGTAGCCTCCACATGGGCGGTAATCATATCCTTTAACTGCATTACGTCATATTTATCTGTAACAGAATTGGAAGATACCAGTTCCTTGTTCAGCTTCAGGTAGAGGTCGCTGTGTTCATCCAGCACATAGGCGATACCGCCGCTCATGCCTGCCGCAAAGTTTTTGCCGGTAGCTCCCAATACCACCACACATCCACCGGTCATATACTCACAGCCATGGTCTCCTACACCTTCCACCACCGCATGGGCACCGGAGTTGCGGACACAGAACCGCTCACCGGCCACACCGTTGATGTACGCTTCTCCGCTGGTAGCTCCATACAGAGCAACGTTTCCTACAATGATATTGTCCTCCGCCTCATACTGCACCTTCTCCGGTGGATAGACCACCAGCTTGCCGCCGGACAGGCCCTTGCCAAAGTAGTCGTTGCTGTCGCCCACCAGTTCCAGTGTCAGTCCCTTTGGAATAAAGGCACCAAAACTCTGGCCGCCGCTTCCGATACACTCCACGGTAAAGGTATCCTGCTCCACATCATCTCCCAGCTGTCTGGTAATCTCTGCTCCCAGAATGGTTCCCAAGGCACGGTCAATGTTGGAAACTCTGGCATTGATTTTTGTCTTTTCGCCGGAGACCAGTGCATTTTTGAATTTTTTCAGGAAAATCTTTTCGTCTATCGTCTTATTTAACTGGAAGTCATAGGCATCCTTTTCACGGTAGATGCGCTTTTTATCTTTGATAAACGGATTGTTGATAATCGGGGACAAATCCAGTTTCTTTGCCCTCTCGTCGTCGGCAATTTCCTCCCGGATTTTTAACAAATCCGTCCGTCCAATCAGGTCATCCAACTGCTTTACACCAAGCTTTGCCATTAACTCCCGGACTTCCTCTGCGATAAAACGCATGAAGTTTTCCACGTACTCCGGTTTTCCACTGAAACGCTTGCGCAGCTCCGGATTCTGGGTGGCCACGCCCACGGGACAGGTGTCCAGATTGCAGACACGCATCATGACACATCCCATGGTAACAAGAGGGGCTGTGGCAAAGCCAAATTCCTCGGCGCCAAGCAGTGCCGCTACCATAACGTCCCGTCCGGTCATCAGCTTACCGTCGGTCTCAATAACCACTTTAGAACGCAGTCCGTTCATCAGCAGGGTCTGGTGTGTCTCTGCCAGTCCCAGCTCCCACGGAAGTCCTGCATTGTGAATGGAGCTGCCTGGCGCTGCTCCCGTACCGCCGTCATAGCCGGAAATCAGAACAACACCGGCGCCGGCCTTGGCTACGCCGGCCGCCACGGTTCCCACGCCGGCCTCCGACACCAGTTTCACGGAAATTCTTGCCTGGGTGTTGGCGCTCTTTAAGTCATAGATTAACTGGGCCAAATCCTCAATGGAATAAATATCGTGATGTGGCGGCGGAGAAATCAGAGATACTCCCGGAGTGGAAAGCCTGGTCTTGGCAATCCATGGATATACCTTTCCTCCCGGCAGATGTCCGCCCTCCCCCGGCTTCGCTCCCTGGGCCATCTTTATCTGGATTTCCTTGGCGCTTACCAGATAATGGGAAGTGACGCCAAAGCGTCCCGATGCCACCTGCTTGATGGCAGAACAACGGTTCATACCATCTTTTCCCACCGTGAGACGCTCTAAACTCTCACCGCCCTCACCACTGTTGGACTTGCCGTGGAGACGGTTCATGGCAATGGCCAGTGTCTCGTGAGCCTCTTGAGAAATGGAGCCATAGGACATGGCGCCGGTCTTAAACCGTTTTACAATACTGTCCACACTCTCTACCTGGGACAGGGGCACTCCTTTTTTCGGAAAACGGAAACCTAAGAGGCTTCGCAGGTTCATAAAGCGGTCTTCCTTGTCAATCTCTTTGGAATATTCCTTAAATAATTTATAGTCGCCCCGTCTGGTGGCCTGTTGCAACAGGTGGATGGTCTTTGGATTATACAGATGCTCCTCCTTGCCGCTTCTGGCCTTATGGGTACCTACACTTTCCAGCGTATCGTCAACCCCCAGTTCCAGTGGGTCAAAGGCGGTGGTATGAAGGTCCTCCACCTGTTTTTCAATATCCTTTATGGTAATGCCGCCGATGCGGGAAATCGTATCTGTGAAATAATTACTGATTACCTCACGGGAAATACCAATGGCCTCAAAAATCTTTGAGCCCTGATAGGACTGGATGGTGGAAATTCCCATCTTGGAGGCAATTTTTACAATGCCATGAAGGACGGCGCTGTTGTAATCGTCCACTGCGGCATAATAGTCCTTGTCAAGCATGCCACAGTCAATGAGGCGCTTGATGGTATCCAGAGCCAGATATGGGTTGACAGCACAGGCACCGTAGCCTAACAGGGTGGCAAAATGATGTACCTCCCTTGGCTCCGCACTCTCCAGAATCATGGCCACCCTCGTTCTTCTCTTGGTCTTAACCAGATGCTGCTGCATAGCCGATACTGCCAGCAAAGAAGGAATGGCTACATGGTTTTCATCTACGCCGCGGTCGGATAAAATCAATACATTGACTCCGTCCTTATAGGCACGGTCTGCCTCCAGATAGAGCCGGTCAATGGCCTTCTCTAACGAGGTATTTTTATAATAGGTCATCGGGATGACACCCACACGGAAGCCCGGTATATCCATACTTTTGATTTTCAGTATATCCGTATCGGTAAGAATCGGATTCTGGATACGGATTACCCGGCAGTTTTCCGGCTCCTCATGCAGAAGGTTGCCATCCTCTCCAATGTAAACGGAGGTAGAGGTAACAACTTCTTCCCGAATCGCATCAATGGGTGGATTCGTCACCTGGGCAAACCGCTGACGGAAGTAATTGAATAAAGGCTGCGGCTGGCTGCTGAGTACCGGCAGAGGGGAATCGTGTCCCATGGCGGCGATGGGCTCTGCGCCGTTTTTCGCCATCGGCAGAATGGAGTTTTTTACCTCCTCATAAGTATAGCCGAAGGCCTTTTGCAGTTTTCTTCTCTCTTCCACGGAATAATGTTGAATGCGCTGGTTCGGGATATGAATATCCTTTAACTGCATCAGGGAGCTGTCCAGCCACTCACCATAGGGCTGGCGGGAGGCATATTCTTCCTTCAGGTCATCATCATCTACTAACTCTCCCTTTACAGTATCTACTAACAGCATCTTACCGGGACGCAGGCGGTCCTTTTTCACCACATGCTCTTCACTGATTGGCATAACGCCTACCTCGGAGGATAAAATCAGCTGGTCGTCGTCGGTGATATAATACCGGGAAGGGCGAAGACCATTTCGGTCCAGTACCGCTCCCACCAAATCCCCATCGGAGAACAGAATGGAGGCCGGGCCGTCCCATGGCTCCATCATGGTGGCGTAATACTGATAGAAATCCTTTTTCTTTTCACTGATATAGCGGTTATTAGCCCACGGCTCCGGTATGGTAATCATTACCGCCAGAGGTAATTCCATACCGCTCATTACAAGAAATTCCAGTGTGTTGTCCAACATGGCCGAATCGGAGCCCTCCGAATTGATTACCGGAAGAATTTTATGTAACTCCCCTTTTAACTGCTCGGACTCCATGGTTTCCTCACGGGCCAGCATCTTATCCGCATTACCGCGGATGGTGTTAATTTCCCCGTTGTGGACAATGAACCGGTTTGGATGGGCACGCTGCCAGCTTGGCTGTGTATTGGTGGAGAACCGGGAATGCACAATGGCAATCGCCGATTCATAATCCTCATCCTGTAAGTCATCAAAAAACAGACGCAGCTGAGACACTAAAAACATGCCTTTATATACGATGGTACGGGAGGATAAAGAAACTACATAGGTGTTTTCATTGGACTGCTCAAAGACACGGCGGGCAATGTAAAGCTTCCGGTCAAACTCCAGTCCTTTCTCCACTTTCTTTGGTTTTTTCACAAAGCACTGCATAATGCAGGGCATACATTCCACGGCTCTCTTACCAAGAATATCCGGTGCGATAGGAACCTCGCGCCAGGCGAGAAACTCCAGACCTTCCTTATCCACGATGGTCTCAAACATTTTTTTCGCCTGATTTCTCTTCAATTCATCCTGTGGAAAGAAGAACATACCTACACCGTATTCCCGTTCTTCTCCTATCTCTATCTCCATCTCCTTTGCCACTTTCCCAAAAAATTTATGGGAAATCTGCAGCAGGATGCCAACGCCGTCTCCGGTTTTGCCTTCCCCGTCCTTGCCGGCACGGTGTTCTAAGTTCGCCACAATCTCCAGTGCGTTTTTCACTGTGTCATGGGTTTTCTTTCCTTTGATGTTGACAATGGCGCCGATTCCGCAGTTGTCATGCTCAAACTCCGGATGATACAGGCCGATTGGCTTTCTTTTACATTCCTCTACATAGTTACTCATGGAAAAACCTCCTGTCCTTTTAGACTGACTTCTATTGTCGTCATTTTTTCCAGTCTGTGTCAAATGCTTTTTTGACTACAAAAGACGTCAAGAGAACACGCTTTTCGTGTTCTTTTGACGCCTTTGTCCTTGCCTATTATATAACAGTCGGATATAAATTACAAGTGCAAATTTCAAAACTATTTTCAGGAGAGTTCCGGCAGCTCTGAATCTTCCTCTTCCTGCAGTTCCTGATAGACCTCCTTCTCGGCCTCCTCTTTGAAATCTTCGATGGTCTCCTGGTTGAGAATCGGCAAATCCTCCAGAGACTCAATGCCAAAGTAGCGCAGAAATTCCTCGGTGGTGGCAAACAGAATGGGCCGCCCCGGGGCATCCAGCCGTCCCGCTTCACAAATCAGACCGTATTCCACCAGTTTATTTACGGCGTGGTCACAGGATACGCCACGGATTTTTTCAATTTCCAGACGGGTGATGGGCTGCTTGTAGGCCACAATGGAAAGGGTTTCCAAAAGCACATCCGTCAGCACATGTTTTTTCGGAATATGAGCCACCTTTATCAGATACTCATACATCTCCGGCTTTGTGCAGAGCTGAAAGGAGCCGTCCAGTTCAATCAGATGAATCCCTCTGTCCTCTTCTTCATACCGGGTCATCATACTGCGGATGATTTTCCGCACGGTGTCCTCATCGTGCTCCACCGCCGCCGCCAGTCTCTCAATCTCTACGGCTTCCCCCATGGTAAACAGAATCGCCTCCACCACCGCTTCCAGTTTCTTTATGTTCACGATTTACCTCCCTTTGGTCTGTATGTAATCTGAATATCGTCAAAGAGCTTGTCCTGCGAAATGGACAGCATACCGGTTTTCATCATCTCCAGCACACTTAGGAATGTTACAATCACATAGCTTTTGCCGGTGCCGTGCTCCAACAGTTTGCGGAAGCTGAAACTTCCGTGGAGCATAGCATATTCCTCCACAAAGAGCATCTGGTCCTCGATGTTGATTTCCTCTTTCTCTATCTCTCCAAACTTACTCCGTATCGGGTCAATTTTGTCCACCTGCTTTTGCATGACAGAATCAAATATTTCCTGCAGCTTTGACAGGGTGACATCCGATAAGAGTTCCTCGTAATCAATCTCTTCTTTGTAATTTTGTATTTCTTCCGGAATCGAAGGTTCTTTGAAAAAAACCCTGGCCGCATCGTACTGGCGGTCCTTTAATTCAAAGGAGGCATATTTATACATTTTGTACTCTAACAGTCTCTCCACCAGTTCCTGTCTCGGGTCCTCCTCCTCTTCCTCTTCGGACTCATCTTTGGGAAGAAGCATTTTGGACTTAATCCGTACCAGCGTAGCCGCCATCACAAGGAACTCACTCATAATATTCATATCCTTTGCGTCCATCTGGCTGACATATTCCAGATACTGCTCCGTAATCAGAACAATGGGAATATCATATATATCCACCTTGTTTTTCTCAATCAGATGAAGCAGTAAATCCAAAGGCCCTTCAAAGGCTTCCAATTTAACCGGTATTCCCATGTTCTCACCTCCAATACTGCGGTTTACACACCCATTTATTTTACCTGTTTTTCATGAAAATGACAAGAACATTTTATTTTTATTCTCTGTGTAAAAAGCACGCATCACAAAACGTTCTCACTTTTCAATTTTATCACGCTAATCTCCGGGGAATTAAAAAAGCGCAGTTTGATGTGGTGCAGTCCCAGACCCCGGCTGATAATCATCCGGCTTCCCTCCATCTCAAATTCACCGGCATCATACCGCGGAAACAATCGGAGGGAAGGAGAAATAACGCCTCCAAACAGAGGAAGTCTGGCAATACCGCCGTGCAGATGGCCGCTCAGCACCAAGTCTGCCCCCCATTTGGCATACTGGGGAAAATACTCCGGATTGTGGGCCAAAAGCAGGGAAAAATACTCTCCCGCCGGTGGCTCTGTCTGCTCCTCCAATATCTCCCTTGTCATCCGGCGTCTCTGCCAGCACTTGTGATACCAGTACTCCGGCAGATCCAGTCCTGTTATCTGAATATCCTCCCCGAAAAGGACGCTCTCATTTTCCAGATAGCAAATCCCTCTCTGGCGCAGCTTATCCCGGTATGCCTCATACTCTGGCATCCGAATTTCATGATTGCCCGGTGCATAAAAAATGGGACTGATTTCCTTTAATTTTGCGAGAAGGGAAATCATTTCTCCCGTATGCTTCCCATTTTTTACGGTCATATCTCCGGCAATGCAGATTATATCCGGGGCCTCTTTTTTTATTTCCGCCAGCAGTTTTTCATTTTCTCTTCCATGATGGCACCCGTGCAGGTCCGCCAGTAAAACAATGGTTCTGTCTTCCCGCAGTTTTTCGGAAACCACCGTATAATATTCTGTTTTCAAAAAATACTGGCTGGCAAATCCATAGACTAAAAGCAGTCCTGCCGCCAGCACAAGACCGATTAGAATCCCTTCCATAAGCACCTCAAATCTTTGATATACGGGCATCTTAGCAAAGCGGGATGCCCGTTTCTATGATAAAGAATCCTGGTCTGTTTGTCAATGAGTTGCGCCCATTCAGTCATAAAGCTTATTTTACTCTCATAACATGAAATAGCAAAAAACCATTTCACAGCACTTTGAAAGGAAGGTTATCATGAAAATCGTCATCGGAAATCTGTTATTATTTTTATTTCTTCTGCCCTTTATGGTCACGTCGGAAATCCAGGCAGAAACTACTGCCACCGGCTCCGCAGTCAATATTACGGCAAGAGCCGCTGTACTTATTGAAGGGGACACAGGAGAAATTCTGGTGGAAAAGGACAAAGACACCGAATTAGTCCCTGCCAGCATTACCAAAATCATGACCCTTACTTTAATCTTTGAAGCCATCGACCAGGGAAAGATTTCTTTGGAGGACAATGTGACTGTCAGCGAGTATGCCGCCAGCATGGGCGGTTCCCAGGTGTTCTTAGAGCCCCAGGAAACCCAGACTGTAAATACCATGATTAAGTGCATCAGCATCGCCAGCGCCAATGACGCCGCCGTGGCCATGGCCGAAAAAATTGCCGGCTCGGAACAGAATTTTGTGAAAATGATGAACCAGAAGGCAAAGGAACTGGGCATGAAGCACACCCAGTTCAAAAACTGTACCGGCTTAGACGATGACATTCAATCCGGCCATTACTCCAGTGCCTACGATGTGGCACTGATGTCCCGGGAGCTGATTATGAAGCACCCGCAGATTTCCAATTATTCCACGGTATGGATGGATTCTATTGTTCACAAAACAAAAAAGGGCGAGTCCACCTTTGGTCTCACCAACACCAACAAACTGGTTCGGTTTTATGACGGCATAACCGGCTTAAAGACCGGCTCCACCAGCAAGGCCAAATACTGTCTCAGTGCCACGGCCAAACGAAACGGCATGAATCTCATTGCCGTGGTAATGGCCGCCCCGGACCACAAGGTAAGGTTTACGGAGGCACAGGCACTGTTAGATTACGGTTTTGCCAACTGCTCCATCTACGAGGACGATTTTGCCGATATGACCTTTGAGGATATGGCGGTCAGAGGCGGTATCCCTGCCAAGATATCGGTGTATCCAAAAGGAAAATTCAGCCATACCTTTACCTCGGAATTTGATGAAAGTAAAATCCAGAAAAATATGACGTTGAGAGAGATTGCCGCCCCGGTTGCCGAAGGGGACGAGGTGGGCTCCATCGTGTATACCTATGACGGAAAAGAAATCGGCTCTGTCCCGATTGTGGCAAAACAGAGTGCGGAAAAAGCAGGGTATACGGATTTACTGTTTGTCTCCCTGAAAAAACTGTTTTTGATTGGGAGTGGAAGTTGACAGGGGCCCTTTTTCACCAAAGGTTCTATGTTAAACAAATCGGGGGACTGGCTGAGAATGCCAGTCCCCTCACTCTTGCTATATTCCAGTTCCTCTATTAGTCTCCCCAAATATACTCCGGATTAATGTGATTTTTCTCATTCCTCTGATCAAAGAGTTCTCTTGACATTTCTACTATCTGATAGTATCTCGGTTTTTCTCCCCGATATCCGGTAGTTACCAGATACACTTTACCATCTGCTCTTACCACTGTATCGCCGTGGGAATCCAGATCCGGGCATGCTGCTGCACGAAGTCCCAAGTCCCGGCATAAGTACATCACAGCATACCGGCTCGCCATACAATCACCGCTTCCCGTCACTATATATTCATACCAATCGTCCTGATACAGTCTGTAATCATACTCTGCACTCAGATACCAGGCAACTTTATCCATCTTCTCATATTCCGTCATATTGTCAGTGATATATGTTTTCTTGAATTTGTCAAACACACTCCGGACATACAGCGCGATATCATCATACCCTTTTACCCTGGCTGTCAGTTCGGTTCCATCCGATAAATAAGCCTTGACTCTGCACTCGGAATATGCTTCATTGATATCATTTCCGTGCATCATTTTAATCGTTCCATCACTTGTAATCAGATATCTGGTTTTTGCCACCGTATCCCCATCCACACGCCAGCTTTTCACTCTGGCCTTTGTTCCTGTAACCTTGAACTGGAATGAATAGTTGTAGGCCGGATTCTTCCCGATATAAGGAATCGCATAATCCTGTGTATAATGTAACTCTACCTGAGTTGCATTTAATGCCGGATGTTTCGCACTCCCCGTATCTTTCTTATTATTCTTTTTCTTTTTTACCGTGACCTTACACTTGTATATCTTCCCCTTGTATGTCACTTTAATTGTGGCTTTCCCTGCTTTCTTTGCCTTTAATACTGCTTTATTGCCACTTTTTTTGCTAATGGATACAACCTGCTTATTCCCGGTAGTCCATTTCAGTTTCTCAGGTTTGACTTTCTTAGACACACCCTTTAATGATATGGTGTAGGTCTGTCCTTCCTTCATTGTCTTTTTAGCTGCCGATAGCTTATACTTTGTCAAAGCCTCCTTTGGAGGCTTTGCTGACACCTCCATAGCCGGAACAGCGAAGAACACCGCCATCACCACTACTGCCATCAGCCGTACAACTTTTAATACTTTCTTCTTTCTCATAATAACTGCAGCCTTTCTCGGAGTTATTTGCCTTAAATTTTTCTAATGATTTCCATCTCTTCTCCAGCAAAATTCTCCTATTTTAATTGTTCATAATCCTCTATATCAACCGGTTCACACCATTGCGTACTACCACCTTCAGCCGGCACCTCAATTGCAAGATGTGCAAACCAGCTGTCTTTTGCTGCGCCATGCCAATGCTTTACACCTGCCGGAATATTAACAACATCACCTGGATGGAGTTCCCGAGGCTCTTGACCCTGTTCCTGATAGTAACCGCGTCCTGCTGTTGCTAAAAGAATTTGTCCACCGCCTTTTTCTGCATGATGAATATGCCAATAATTACGGCATCCTGGTTCAAAGGTAACATTGAAAATAGTCACCTGTGTTTCTGAAAGCGTACTTAGATAACTTTTCCCATCAAAGTACTGCGCAAGTGGATTTTCTTCACCCATAGGAAACACACTGTTTATTTCTTCTTTCATTTTGTATTCCTCCTGACATCCATTTTACTGATCAAAATGTTCGGAAACTTCCCTAAGAGTTTTTACAATGGACAAGTGCTGCGGACATACGCTCTCGCACTGACCGCATTCGATACAGTCCTTTGCCCTGCCAAATTTGCTTGCAAGAATCCCATAATTTGCATAGTTGACCGTCCAGCCCTTTTCCTCCAGATGTTCCCGCATATCCTCATTGTAGAGTGAGAAATACTGTGGAATGGCAATTTTCTTAGGACAGCCCTCGAGGCAGTACGAGCAGCCGGTGCAAGGTACGGCAATCTGCCCGTTGATAATGTCTGCCACCTTAAAACAAAGTTCTTTTTCTTCATCGGTAAGGGGTTTGAAATCATCCATATAGCTGAGGTTATCCTCCACCTGTTCCACATTCGACATTCCGGAGAGCACCACCATCACATTGTCAAGGGATGCCGCAAAACGAATCGCCCAGCTTGGTACCGACATATTCGGCTCGTAGTCTTTGAACAGCTTCTCAGCTTCTTCCGGAATGTGCGCCAAAGTGCCGCCCTTAACCGGTTCCATAACAATAACAGGCTTACCATGCTTCACAGCCACTTCATGACAGGCACGGGCCTGTACCCATTCACTCTCCCAGTCTAAATAGTTAATCTGCAATTGAACAAATTCCATCTCGGGATGCTTTGTGAGAAGCTCATCTAAGAGCTCAGCAGAATCATGATATGAGAATCCGGCATGCTTAACCAGACCCTGTTCCTTCTTTTTTAACAGCCAGTTGAAGCAGTCAAATTTCTCGTATTTTGGCAGCATGGAACTTTCAATACCATGGAGCAGATAGTAGTCAAAATATCCTGCACCTGTTTTTTCCAGTTGAGAGTTAAAAACCTTATCCCGATCCTCCAGGGAATCAAAAAATGAGGCATGGAGTTTCGTAGCAAGTGTAAAGCTGTCTCTCGGATAACGATCCACCAATACGGTTTTTGCTACGGCCTCACTGGCAAATCCATTGTACATCAGTGCAGTGTCAAAATAGGTGAATCCTTTTTCGATAAAAATATCCACCATTTTTTTTACCTGCTCGATATCCACATCGGCTGCGTTCGTCTTGTCTATCGTCGGCATACGCATTAATCCAAAACCAAGTTTTTTCATATTGAACCTCCATTCATCTAACTATGCTTCTCCTTCACTGCCTCTACCTTATTCTTCCTCCCAAACCTCTTTTGCCAGCCTGAACACCGCCCATCCCTTTGGCCATCCGCAGTACATGGTGGCATGGGTAATGATGGCAGCAATCTCCTCCTTTGTCACACCATGATTTTTGGCATTGACAAGGTGATATGTGAGGGAGGAATCCGTGATTCCGGAAGCCATAAGCGATACTACCGTGATAATACACTTTGTTTTTACATCCAGCGCTTCCTCGTTCCATACCTCACCAAACAACACATCATCATTTAGATGGGCAAACATCGGTGCAAAATCTCCTAATTGTTCTCTTCCTGCTGTCTGTTTAATCTTTTCACTCATATTCATTTTCCTCCTATATTCCTTATTTAATATTTTTCTTAATCTGGAAATAAACCTCTACGCCCCAGGTATCACCCTTGTTTGACTCGTATGCTTCCTGCACTGCCTCTGTCAACCCTTTTGTATCTGCATAATACCCCACCGGAGTTGCTGTAATATCTGCCCCTGCCATATCCTTGAAATAGAAACGGAGCTGCCCTCCACTAAACAGATACAATTCTCCCGCTTTGACATCCGTAATGGTTGTCTCATCTTCTCTAGTATACTCCCCTCTTACGTCTTGTGCAACAAATCCCTGTTCCTCCTCATAGGTATAGGTGGGAAACAGCAATTCGGAATCGGACAGATAATCCAACATCGTTACAGCGGCGTCATTGTTATACATATTGACGGCCCACTCTTTCTCTCCGTCTCTGCCAATCCGAACCGATACGGCATTTTCCAGAACATCCCCTTCATAGGCAGAAGTACTGTTCCCGTTTTGTGAGTTTTCATCTGTAATACCTGCTTCTCCTTCCCTATCCGGGTTAATAACATCTGCCGGTGGCGTTCCCGGATTCTCCGTCTGTGAACTGCATCCCGCAAGGGCAACCATGCTGATAATAAGCAGTACAATCATACTCCATGTGATAATTTTTTTCATGTTCATCTCTCCTTTTATTATTATTTTTTATAATAAAGTCACCAGGCCTACCTTCTTTAATTTTACAGAGAAAGCATAGGCAAATCCAAAGAACAAAAGCGGTATGGTAACCATCGGAAGAATCGTCCCTAACACACTGAATCCAGATTGAAATTCTCCGATTCCAAACATTCCCAAAACGCCGCCTATGGCAGAATCAGCACAAAATGCCGAAAGGCAAACTCCGATTCCCGTTCCGATGATAACCACAATCAAAAATCTAAGAGCAAAGGAAAGCCGCAGCCTGCCAGATGACAGTCCCATGCTTTTATAAATTGCCATTTTCCCGGTTTCCGACTGTAACAGTTTATTTGCCATAAGTGCTACAGAAATCAGAATAAACAAAGCAGCCACCAAATAAATAACGCCAATTAGTGCGTGCATGACAAATACAATTCCGTCAAGGCCTGACCAGCTATTAGTATGGACATCCATCCCCCGGTAATTTTCCTGTAAATACGCCATGGCATAATCCCTGATCGGGCCGTTTTCCAGAATGTAATGATAACACCAGATATAACCGGTAATATCACCGATTTTGGAATAGCCCGTGAGGCTCATACCAATGTTACTTCCCATGCCGTTGGCACATTGATAGATTCCGGATACCGTATAGGTTTCCATTCTTCCATTGGAAGCCACCTGAACAGTATCCCCGAGCGACAGTGCCAGTTCGCTGGCAACTGTATCGGTAATCAGTATACTGTTTCCGTCACAGACAGTACCAGAAAGCACATGAAACCACTTTGTGTCGTTTAATACATTAGCGGTATATTCCTGCCCGTTTACGGTGACGCTCTGCATGGCCAGTTCATAGGTTTCCCGTATCGGGGAGTACCAATTGATAACTCGTTCAATTTCATCCATGGGAACCGACTGATTCAATGGCTGCACTCCTAAATCATGCTCTGCCACACTAAAGGTATTCATCAATCCTTCGCCCTTTGGCCCAAGCCATGTTCCCATTCTGCCAATCACAGATAAAAACATGGCAAGAAACGCCGAAATAATACAAAGCACTATATACTTTCGCTTGCCTGAGCGGATTTCCCTCAGCGCAATATTCAGACTTAGGGAGCCTTTTCTAAATGCAGATGATACCTTTTTTCCGTCAGCGGTTTCCCGAATCGTCTGTACTGGTGCAATCCTTAAAATCCTTCTTGTACGCAGAATTAAAAATACGGCAAACAGCAGAAGAATCCCCAAAAGAATTGGTAAAATCACACCGGCCGGAAAAGACAGCCTGATAAGCATTCCCGTGGAGGATACCATGGCCTTTGCCAGCATTTTGGCAATTCCCCAGGCAGGAGCCAGACCTAAAAGCAATCCCATTAAGACCGTACCGCCATAGAGTATAAGATATACTCCCCGCAGTCCCCTGCCGGATAACCCCATCGTTTTCAAAACAGCCATATCCTTCTTTTCCTGCTCAACCACCACAGATAAACTGTGACCGATAATAACCAGACAAACCAGCAGAAGTACAACTGAAAAAGCAATGAAAAATCCGGATACAATATTTTGCAAAAGCAGCATATAATTCAGGATGGATTCCTGACCATAGGAAAATTCCGTATACAGGGAAAGATCCGTGGACTCATATATCTGCCTGCGAAAATCCAAATCAGATAATGTACTGTCTTCCCTTTGAAATATATGATACATGGCTCCGCTTCTACCGAGAACATCCACATCTGCCGCTTCGGAAATCACTGCCTGCATTTCCATCCAATCCATATTATGAATCAGAAAACTTTTCATATCTATCATGGAACTGCCCATGAACGCATCGGCAAAGTAACCGGCAACCTTGAGGCTTTTTATTCCCTCCGCCCTGGACAATTCAAACTGAATGGTGTCGCCGATTTCCACATCAAAGCTGGAACGAAGTGCCGGAGAAATATAGACGGTTCCCGGCATAATATCCGGTATCGGCAGTTCCTCCCCCTCCGCTGTCAGAAAACGGTATGGCACCGAGTCATCATAGACCAGAAGCTGTCCCTCATTATCGGAATAACTGCCATTTATCTCATATCCTGCAAAAATAAGCGGCTGACTAAAAGCATAATCCACATCCGGTACGCCTTCGATTTCTGCTTTAAGCTTCTCCGGCTGTCCACTGGTCCATATGGTAAAATCACCAAATCCCAGTCGGCGCATTTCACTCTCTACAGAATCTGTGCCACTGATATAAAGGGTTATAGCAGAAAAAAGGCACAGGGCAAGAACAAACACCAGTAAAAATATTCCGATAATGCTCCCTTTTTGTTTCTTTATGGCTGCCTTTAGCAGCATCCGGTATTTCACCATACGAATCTCCATTCCAAAGCGTAAACGTTACCACTCAAATCCTTCCAGCCAGGCAGTTAGTTTTTCTTCCCGCGGCCTGTCTTTACCTGTATAGATTGGCAGTTCCAATTCTCCAATAATAGCGCCATCCTCCAGATACAGAATACGATTTCCCCGCAGAGCTGCTTCCCTGTCGTGGGTAACAAGCAGAACCGACTGACCTTCCTCATGGAGTGAGGACAAAAGATTCAGAACTTCTTCTGAGTTCGCCTTATTCAAAGCTCCCGTTGGCTCGTCAGCAAAAAGTATTACCGGCCTGTTAATTACCGCCCTGGCAACAGCGGCCCGCTGTGCCTCACCACCGGATGTCTGCGATGGCAGTCTGTCCCTTGCACCCTCAAGATTCATTTGCTTAATAAGGGCGTCGGTGCGTATTTTAACTTCCTTTTCCGACAAAGGCCCGATAAGCCCCGCCATCCGTATATTCTCATCCAGCGTCAGATTACTAATCAGATGGGTTTGCTGGAACACAAAGCCGAAATCCTCCGCCCGAAGTTTCGTCAACTCCTTTTCTGAAGCATTTATAATATCCTGCTTTCTGAAAAACAACTGACCGCTGTCAGGACGCTCCATTCCACTCAAAGCATAAAGCAAAGTGGATTTTCCTGAACCGGAGGAACCCATGATTACTGTAAAATCTCCGGCATACAGTTCTATATCAATCCCATGCAGAATGATAGTTTCACCAAAGGTCTTTGTTATACTTTTTCCTGATAAAATTGCCTCTTTCATGCTGACTCCTTTTTCATATTGTCTTTCCCTTTCGGATGGCAGACACTCCATTACATCTGCCTGATTCCCTGAATTGTCATAATGATACTAAACAGTATCATAAGACCTCCTAAGATACGGTTCAGCCATTTATAGATATTATCTGTAACCCTTTTGCGGAAATACGCAACTAAACCGCTAAGGGCCGACCACCAGCACAGCGTTCCTGTTAAAATACCTGCAATTAAGGCAAGCCCCTGCGGGATTTCCAAATTCCCGCTGATTCCAAAGGCAGTAAAAGCAACCACAAAGGATAGAATCGTAGCAGGATTCAAAATCGCCGCTGTAAAGGCGGACAAAAAGTAAACTACAGGTGTTCCCCTGGTATCCTTTTGTACAGAGGCTCCTTCCTTTTTTCGTAAAATAGCAATACCAAAAATCAGTATCAGACATCCGCCAATGATCCGGATTACAGCCTGATGTGCTGTTAAAAAATCCGAGACAATCGTAATCCCAAATACACTGATACAGGAATAGAGTAAATCCGCTGCCGATGAACCTGCTCCTGTCACCAGTCCTGCAAAGAAGCCTTTTTCCAACGTGCGCTGGATGGTTAAGGCACCAATGGCCCCTGCTGGAACTCCGAACACCAAACCAATCAAGAGCCCCCGGAGAAAATACCCCGCAATCATTTTAACCTCCATTCCGAAGCCTACACTATCCTTCATTATATTGTACTATCAGCTGCTTTTTTCCCGTCCGGGAGTCCGGCAGAATTTCTTCTACAAATTTCACAAAAAAGCGTACATTATCCAAATTCTTTTCATGGAGAATCCGCTCCATCTGTTTCAAAATCTCTCCTCGAACATGAGCCTCTCTCTCACTTGTGGAAACCTCCGCCAACATTTCAAAGGCATCCTTATCTGTCTGTCGGAACTGATAATCCAAAAGCCCCTCCACACATAAGCCCTCTACCGCAAGGGGGTGTAGAAAATCTCTTTTCCCCTCAGGATCCTCAAACCACAGGACATCTTCATTCCTGCTCAGAAGAATATTTGCCTGCAAAAAAGGACATCTGCTCATAGAATCTGATTGCATTAATGTCAATTGGTCAGAAATGCGGTATCGAATCAGAGGCTGGGCAAAATTATACAGAGAGGTCAGGTACATCTTCCCATTCTCAACTTCAATATAATTCATATCATCAAACAGGTACATCCCTTCCGCCGGATTGGTTTCCACGCCCAGTACCAGAGATTCACTGGCACCATAGAAATTTACAACAACTGTCCTGAAAACCTGTTCCAGATAATTCCTAAGTCCCGGTGAAAGTGGCTCGCCACAGGAAATCACACGGCGCACATTTACGGAAACTTCACTGCGTTCTATTAATTCACCCAGAATTTTAATAGCAGAGGGATAACCAATAATCATATCCGGCTGAAATTCTTTGACACTGTAAATCCACTGGGAAAGCGGAGTTTTAATATCCAGAAACATCTGCTCTGCCCCTACACCATCAATCCCATCCCCCACTGCCATCGCCCCACCGTATCGTCCGTCGGTGGCCGCAACATATAAAATCCTTGGTCTTCCTGACAGTAATTTCAATATTCCGGGCATTGTCATGTCCCACAGCGCTCCACGAATAATCCCGAGCAGCATCTGATTCCATGCAGGCGTATCATATACAAAATATCTTGGGATTCCCGTGCTGCCGGAAGAATGTACTACATGATATTTCCCACGGAACTCCTTTTGCTCTGTGGAACTTCCTTCATCAAACATCCGGAGTTCCTCCTGCATAATATCTTCCCTCGTCACAATCTCATCAAAATGCTCCATCAGGATTTTCTTATCTATTGTCGGAAACGCTGATATAGGGAGCTTCCTTATCTGCTCTCTGGTAATACCAGCCTGTTCAAAGGTTCTTTTGTAATATGTGGAATGGTCATAGGCATAATAAAGAAGTTTGCGAAGCTTTTTATCCTGCAGGGTGCGAATTTGTTCTCTGGTTTTATACTCATTTCTTTTTAACTGATACAAATCCCAGAGTAAATGCAAACGTCCCAGCATAATCAGCCCTCCCTCCAGCCATTCATTTCATGTTATTTACATTGTATCATCTGTTTTGTTTAATAACAAATGCTTATATATAATACTCTTCTATGCTTGACAGCTATATCTACCTCTTGTTATACTACTCGTAAAGCAACGATAACAATAATTCTTTCACAGGAGGTGAGGCAGATGGAACTGAGAGTCCTTCAATATTTTCTTGCCGTTACAAGAGAACAGAGTATTTCCGGTGCCGCAGAGTCACTGCATCTTTCCCAGCCCACCCTTTCCAGACAATTAAAGGACATGGAAGATGAACTTGGAAAACAGCTTATGATTCGGGGAAACAGAAAAATCACTTTGACGGAAGAAGGAATGATTTTACGTAAACGTGCCGAGGAAATTCTTGATCTGGTACAAAAGACAGAACAGGAAATTACGGTTTCCGACGACACCGTTGCCGGGGACGTATATATCGGTGCAGGAGAAACGGATGCCGTTCATCTGTTAGCAAAAGCGGCAAGGCAGTTACAGCACTCCTATCCCGACATACACTATCACATTTCCAGCGGCGATACCAAAGATGTTCTGGAAAGTCTCGATAAAGGGCTGATTGATTTTGGACTCCTATTTGGTCCGGTAGATACTTCCAAGTATGAATATCTGGAATTTCCGGTAAAAGACGCCTATGGTATTTTAATGCGGAAAGACAGTCCATTGGCAGAAAAGAAAAGCATCTACCCGGAAAACCTGTGGAATCAGCCTCTCATTATTAACCGCAATACCCGTGACGGTGATCTTCTGACTACATGGCTTGGTAAAAAAATTGATGAATTAAATGTAACTGCTACTTACAACCTGCTTTTTAACGCCTCTCTGATGGTAGACGAGGGGCTTGGCTACGCCCTTGCCCTGGATAAAATCATCAATACCACTGGAGACAGCAATCTTTGTTTCATTCCCTGCGAACCGGAGCTGAATGTCGGAATGAACCTGATCTGGAAAAAATATCAGATATTTCCAAAGGCTGCAGAAAAATTTTTAAAAGAATTTCAAAGCTTACTATAGTATAACGACGGCGCCAATTTGAACCCTGTTTCAAATTGGCGCCTTTATGCTAGCCTTTTGCCGGAACCTGAAAGGAATATGCCTTTTCATAATTTTCCCGGTGGTAATACTGGACCACCCCGCTGTCCTGATTATAAACAATACTCCACTCCGTGGATTCAAATTCCCCAAAATTGTCTTTGCTGACACTGTCCAGTGCATCTCTTACATCCTGCATATCCATTGTTTCTTTTTCCTTCAATCGCTCTGTCAAAATCTCATACCGGGTGTGGGACTGCTCTGTTCCGATTCCATTCTTTTCTCCCGGTGCCAGATAAAAATTTGTCACCACAGGTGTATCTGTCACCACCATCTCATTCCCTATATACTCCACAACGACAGAACGCCCACCTGCATCTGCCAGTGCAAAATGAATCATCATTCCCATGGAGGCATGCAAATCATATTGTTTTAATAAACTTAATGCCTCTTCCACATCCGCCGCCTGATTCAGCAGCAGACGGACGGCTGTCGTCGTCGTAATATCCGGCTTGTCCGTATTCTGTTCAATAGTGGCAGAATCCTGAATCATGTTAACTGAAACACAAAGTCCCTTTTCATTCATTCCATCTAAGGGAGCATACAACGCTGCAATGGTTTTCATCCGATCTGGAAACTGCTCTACATCCATTCCTGCACCGGCGGCAATAAAGTCCATGTTTACAGTAGACAGGGACGCATATTCCCCGGAATCATGTCCCTCCGGCTCATAACTGACAACTAATGCATCACATTGATTCCAGTCGAAGTTTCTTCCAAACAGATACTTTCCTTCTGAACTTTTAACAGAAATGGTACTGCATCCAAATACATCACCGGAATACATAAGACCGGACATTCCCGAAAACAAATGCTCCGTCAGAAATTCCATGACCTCTGAGTCCGAAGATGCTCCACCCTGATTCAAAAACTCAGAAAAACCATAATAACCGGAATACTGAACATCAGCTAACCCATCCTCCAGGGAAGCAATCTCCGAAGTAGGAATTATTGTATCCATGTCCTCTGACTTGGAAGTCCCACTTTCCTCATCTGCCTCCACGATCTCACTCTCTCTGTCTGTGTATGACTGTTCCGTTTTCCCACATCCTGCCACTAGCAGGGAAATCCCTGATAATATGGCTACAGCCAAACTGATTTTCCTGTTTTTCATATAATGATTCCTCGTTTTCCTCTCTTATATCTGTCCAGCAAAACTATGAAATACTTTCACATTGCTTTTATGTCTGCTTAGTTATCTACACTTTTTATCTCATAATTACGACTACCAAGACCAATCTCTTCTGCGTGTTTCAGTGTGAGAAGACCATTTCGGGACTCAATTCTTTTTACCAGTGAGGCTCCATCCCCCTTTTTCTGTTTGTATACCAGATCCACACAGGCCTGATCCAATGCCACCGGATCGGCGGATGCCAGTATCCCGACATCCTTCATTTTCGGCTCTGCGGGATATCCGTCGCAGTCACAGTCCACGCTCAGATTATTCATCACGTTGATATAGACAATCTTTTTACCATTGTCCAGACTGTCAGAAACCGCTTTCGCTGCTTCTGACATAGACTCCAGAAAAGCATCCTGTTCCCCGCCGAATCCACTGGTTGACGTGCCGCCGGAATGGATATAGCTCTTTCCCTTGGATGAGGCAATTCCAATAGAAGTATTCTTTATGGCACCACCAAAGCCAGCCATCGCATGTCCCTTAAAATGGGATAAAACAAGGAATGAATCATAGTTTTCAAAGTTCTTTCCCACATAATTCCTTTTCAGGTGAGTCCCCCCGTTTACTGGCAGTGTCATATTCCCGGAAGAATCCATGATATCCACTTTAGCAATCTTTGTAAAACCATGGTCCTTTGCTACCTGCCTGTGCATAGCCGTGCCAGAGCGGTCACCCCCATAGGCGGTATTACATTCCACAATAGTCCCGTCTACAGACTGCACCAGATCTTTTATCAAATTTGGATCCAGATAATTGCTGGAAGGCGGTTCTCCCGTCGAGACCTTGACCGCCGTTTTTCCCTTTGTGTCCCAGTTCAAGGCCTCATATACTGCCATCAGTCCTTTCGGACTGATATCCGTTGTCATGAATACCGCAGATTTCTTATTTTTCTTCTTTCTGATTACATTCACTTTGCATTTTAAGGTTTTATTTTTACTGCCGTAAGTAACCTTGCACCGTATTGTTGCTTTTCCCGCTTTCTTTGCCCTGACCATGCCCTTTTTACTGACCGGGGCAACGGACTTTTTAGAGGACACCCATGAAACAGTGGCATTTTTCGGCAGATTTTTCACTTTCAATTTCTGGGATTTCCCAACTGCCAATGTCACATTCTTTTTATTCAGTTTCATCTTACTTCCCGTCGATTTTATTTTTATCCACCGCAAAGCAAAAAGAGAAATACAAAAAGCTGCTATGACAAAAACAAGCATCAACAGATACCGACGCATAGTACAGCTTCCCATCTCATATTTTTCTGAAATATTCCCGTTCATTTACAGCCTCCATTCTGGTATTTGTGCAGTATCCACTACACGATTCCTAACACTACAGGATTAGATTGATCAAAAATCCTGTCACAAAGGAAAACACCATGACATAGACAATATAAATTACAAAATGCTTCATTCCCAGCACAATTTTTAAGGCTCCAAGATTTGTGATTTTGGTAGCAGGTCCTGTAATCATGAACGCCGCCGCACTTCCCATGCTCATTCCCGACATCAGCCATTCCTGCAGCAGAGGAATCGTTCCCCCTCCACAGGCATACAACGGGACTCCGATGGTAGCCGCCAACAGAACGCCAAATCCTTTGTGGACCCCAAAAAGGGATGCAAACTGTTCACTGGGAACATAGCGCTGGAACAGAGCAGAAAGCAGAATACCAATCAGGAAATAGGGGCCCGTGGCCCTTATATTCCTTCCCAGATTTTTTAGAAACCGCAGGAAAGGATTCGGGTCGGTATCATGACTTTCACCCGGTGAAAATCCGTCGAAATTGAAGAAAGGTTTATCCGAAAAACGAAAATTCACCAGTATGCCCGCCACTACTCCGCACACATAACAGGACAATAACCGGATTAACAGGGCGGTCGTCCCCAGCGCCGTGCTGTACATTAAGAGCTGTGGATTTAACAAAACACTGCTCATCATAAAGGCCGCCAGCCAGTCCTCCCTCATACCCTGTCTGGAAAAGGATGCTGCAATGGGTATCGTCCCGTACATGCACAGTGGGGACAGAATCCCCAATGCACTGGCCAACAAAATTCCCACTGTTCCGAGCCTCGTCCCCTGCATGGAGGCAAACAAATTATGTATTCTATCTTTGGCAAACACCGATACAAGAGAACCGATCACCATTCCCAAAATCCAGTATACAAAAATCTGCCGGAACTGAATATCGAAATAGTACCAGATATAAACTAACTCACCCTGGATAGTTTCCAGCATAACATCTTACCTTTCTGCCAATTCAATCAGAACATCATAGTCTCCCTTTAAACTCCTAATTTTGGAGAGTTTACATGTAATAACGCCGATATTTACCCGTGGACCATACTCCGCAGAATCTTCTTCCCCTGAATGAAGAATCGTAAAATAAGATGTACCAACAGCATAGTCGATATCCCCGTCCAGCCAACCATAATGCATCGCATTTTTTTTGTACGGAAGTTCATCCGACATTATGCCACAGAAATCTTCGGAATAGCGTTCCACATGCACTGTATATGGCAGTTTTTTGATCAACGCCTTTGCCGTAACACTATTGTTGAGAACGCCTGGAATCACAGTGTCACCAAAATGCATATTAATTTTTGTCCCGTTCTTAATTACACGGGCGGGCATTCCCGCAGCTACCGCATTTTTCTTTTTCGAGGGAATCACACGGATATTCACCCATCCCTTACACGTCTTCCCCTTTACTTTTGCAATAGCAGTAATTTTGGCAATTCCCTCTCTCTTTGCAGTGAACGTTCCAGTTTTTGAAACAGATACAATGCTTTTTTCCTCAGAGCGAAACGTAATCTTTGCCTTCTTTTGTTTGGGTACGGTTACCTTTATCTGCTTCTTTTTTCCCTCTTTCACGGAAAAATGTTTTTTTGTTACATTTCGGTTGTTGATTTTCAGACAGACTTTGCTCTTTGTACTGCCTGCTGCCGGTATCACGGACAAATTTCCCATGAAAACAGTACCGGTTATCAAGCTTGCAATTAAAAATACAGAAATTACTTTCCTGATTAAAATTCTTTTTTTCATACTCTTTTTCTCCTTATTTGCAATTTATTTAAGAGAAAGCACTGCCGTTATGCTGCCACTCCCCAGTGCATCTTCCCAACCGGACAGATCGTCAATCTTTCCGATCCTGGTATAACTCCATGAGTTTGAACCATAAAACATGACAATCTGATTTCCACTATAAAGGACGATATCCCCTGCAGTAGTAGTAGTCTGCTGATTATCAGTCGTCAAACTTCTTCCAAGAGGACCGACCTTTTCAAATCCAGAATAATCATTCATATCAATGGAAATTGGTGCTTCTCTCATAATTTCCACCAGCTCACGAGTCGCAACATTATCTTCTAGTGTTGCGGTAAAAGATTTATCTCCAATTTGTACATTCATTTTCATATTTTTTATATCATCTGTTTTTCCTGTACTTTCAGAATCAGAGCCATCTTCTACTAATTCAATTAAAACATCATAGTCTCCACTTAAGTTCCTGATTTTTGCAAGTTCACAGGTAATAACACCGATATTTACCCGTGGACCATACTGTCCGGAAATTTCTTCATCTGAATGTAAAATCGTAAAATAAGGTACGCCAATGGCATAGTCAATATCTCCGTTTAGCCAGCCATAATGTAGTTCATCCTCATTGTACGGAAGTTCATACGGCAACACACCACAGAAGTCATGGGAATAACTGCTCATATGAACTGTGTATGGCAGCTTTTCAATCAGGGCTTTTGCTGTATCACTTTCATTAAGAATCCCCGGAATGATAGTATCACCAAAATGCATGTTGATTTTTGTACCCTTTTCAATCACACGGGTAGGCATCTCTGGTGATGGACTAGATGATACTGCCGGAGGAGAGGCAGAAGGTGTTGATGAAGGTGTCGGTGCATTTTCCGGTAAAGGACTTGGTGTCTGCCCCGGCCTCGTATCCGATTTAACTCCTTCTGATTTTTTTCTTTCTGAAGAAATCACCTTGATTTTTACCCATCCTTTATACTTCTTCTTTTTTACTTTTGCCGTGACGGTAATTCTGGCACTTCCTACCCTTTTTGCCGTAAGCGTTCCCGCTTTTGAAACAGATACAATGTTTCTTTTGTTAGAACGAAAAGCAATCTTTATCTTCTTCTGTCTCGGTACGATTACTTTTAACTTCTGCTTTTTCCCCTGTTTCATAGAAAAGGTTTTTTTAGTTACATTCTTTCTATTTATTTTTAAGCGAATCCCTTTCACTGAACTACTTGCTGTCGAAATCATAAGCAGCTTTTCTGTAAATGCAGTACTGATTATCAGGCTTACTATCAGAAATGCTGAAATCACTTCCCTAATTAAATATCTCTTTCTCATACTCTTTCGCTCCTTTCTTCGACTGTGCAAATAGTGTATATTACTAATACCAAGTTACATTTTTAGTCACTTTGTCTTTTTCTCTGCCCACTTTTTCACACTTTTATATGGCATATCCGTCAAATCTTTCCCTTTCCGGACTTTCGCACCCTTGGCTGCCGCTTTTACTCCTTTCTTGCTTCCGGAGATTCCACTTCCACCACTGGTGCAGAATGGTACAAGAATTTTTCCTTTCAAATTATAGGATTCCAAAAAAGTCCGGATAATCATAGGCTCTTTGCTCCACCAGATGGGATATCCAACAAAAATCACGTCATATTTGCGGATATTCTTCACCTTTCCTTTAATCTCCGGTCTGACACTGCCATCTTTCTGCTCTTTGTTTGCCCGGCAGTCATCATTGTCGTAATTCAAATCTGCTTTGGTATACGGAACAGCTGCTTTAATTTCATGCAATTTCCCCCCTGTCGCCTTATTAATCTTTTTGGCTGCACTCTTTGTGGTTCCGGTTGCTGAAAAATAGACTACTAAAACTTTTTTCTTTTTTGATTTGCCCGCAGCATTAACATTTACTACTGGAAATGCCAACCCAGCAATCAATGCAAACACCAACACTACATTCATCCATAATAAACATTTCTTCTTCATCAAAATACTGTCCTCCATTAATTCTTTTCTCTTAATTATTCTTACTAATTTAAATCTCTTTTTTATAAAATGTCTTTCCACCAGCGCTCCATACTGTTTTCAAGATGATTCAGATTCACAGTCTCTCCAATGTAAGGGGTGGCAACCTGTAATCCGGCAGTTTCTCCCGCTGCCACAAAACGCTCCACCGAGTCATCCCAACCATGGTTTGCCAGACTAAAGGCACCCCAGTGAATCGGCATTGCCGCCCTGGCTCCCAGGGTCTGCACTGCCTGAACTGCCTCCTCAGGAAACATATGTACCTCGGGCCAGTTTACATCATACTGGGCACAATCAATCAATACAAAGTCAAAGTCCCCATACTTGTCATGGATTTTTTGATACTGTTCTCCATAGCCGCTGTCTCCGCTCTCAAATATCTTATGATATTCGTCCTGAAATGCCCAGGAGGCCCAGAGTGTTGCAAACTGGTCGTCCAGACTTCTTCCGGAATAATGTCTCGCCGGTGTACATCCGATGGTCAGACCATTTATCGTAACTTCCTCCCACCACGCCATGTTCTGGATTTTTTCTTCCGCCACACCCCAGCGCTCCAGATGATTCTCCACACCAAGAGGCACGATATAACGGTCAACTTTTCCATCTATCTCTTTCATCACGTTATAATCCAGATGATCGTAATGGTCATGGGACAGTACCAGCAAATCAATGGAAGGCAGATCCGCAGCACTGACCGGTGGATGGGAAAATCGTTTGTTTCCTGCAAAAGACACCGGTGAACTCCGCTCGCTGAATACCGGATCAATCAGAATATTCATACCGTGCATCTGAAGGAGCATGGACGAATGCCCAAACCAGGTAACACGAACTTCCTCTTTCGATAACTCCTGGTCATAGGACGGTGTTTTAACTGGCAGTTCCCCTTCCGGTATTGTCCCTTTGGATGACATAGTGTTTTCATCCCTTCGGTCTGTCTCCCGGACAATCTGAAAATCACCATCGTTATAAAATTTTCCGTCACGGTAATTCTCTGCACGGCTGGCATAATTCTGCCGGTCCTCCTCCGATGCTCTTCCTCCAAAGGCTGGCCATAACTTCAGAAATAAAAATGCTGCCAGCAGCAGAAACAAAATAAGCCCCACAAAAATTATGGTTATTTTGAAAAGTTTACCTTTTTTGTGTTTCTTTCTCATACTCCTTCGCACCTTTCTTCAATCGTTCCATACCATCCCTCACAACTTCCATGGGACAGGCAATGTTCATTCTCACAAAGCCGTCTCCTTCTCTGCCATATGCACTTCCAGCGGAGATATATAATCCTGTGGTTTTCCTGAGAAACTTTGTAAACTCAGAAGATGTTCCTGTCAGTCCGGTGCAGTCGAGCCACAATAAATAGGTGGCGTCTGTGGATACCACAGACAACTGCGGCAGTTCTTTTTCCAGATATTCCTGGACATACTGTTTATTATTCTGTAAATACTTCCGCAATTCCTCCAGCCAGGGCCGTCCCTTTGTAAATGCGGCCACTGCAGCATCTATGGCAAAGGCATTTGGTTCTGCCACTTCATCCGTATTTAAGGCTCTCCACATCTTATGGCGGAGAACCGGATTAGGCACCGCCACCGCCGCTGTCTGCAAACCTGCCAGATTAAATGTTTTCGTCGGCGCTATAGCCGTCACGCTGATTTCCCTGCATGTATCTGAAACCGATGCAAATGGTATATATTCCAGCCCCGGTGCCGTCAAATCACAGTGTATCTCATCTGACAATACGATGACATGATGCCTGGCACAGAGTTCACCGATTCGTGCCAATGTCTCTTTGTCCCAGATTTTCCCCACTGGATTGTGGGGGTTACACAAAATCATCATGGTCGTCTGGGGATTTGACAAATCCTTTTCCAGTTTGTCAAAATCAATGGAATATTCCTTTCCGTCATATGTCAGCGGACTCTCCAGCACATTTCTTCCATTGTTTACAATAGAGTTAAAGAAAATGTTATATACCGGAGTCTGTATCAGTACATTTTCTCCCGGCGTCGTCAGCTTCCTCACGGCGCTGGAAATCGCCGGAACGACCCCCGTACAGAATATGAGCCAGTCCTTTTCCATGGCAAAGTCGTGATGGCGCTTCCACCAGTCCTGATATGCCTGATACCATTCATCGGAAAGAATGGTATAGCCAAAAATCCCATGCTCTGCTCTCTTCTGAATCGCCTCCCGGATTTCCGGTGCCGTCTGAAAATCCATATCCGCCACCCACATAGGCAGTTCATTTTCTTTTACATCCCATTTCAGGGAATAACTTTCCCTGCGGTTTATTTTTGAATCAAAATCGTAACCCATATGCAGCCTTTCCGGGTATCCTTTACCCTTTCTGAAACGTGATTTTTACATTTCCACTGCCCACGGCCCTGGCAAAGCCAGCGGCATCCTCCACATATCCCACCGACGTATAGCGATAGGAGGTGGTAAAGCTCTTGTAAAATGTAACCAGACAGCCCGAGCCATACAACTTAATATCTCCGGCCTGTATCTGCTTTGGCGAAGTCTCATTTGTCGGGAAATTCGTATCAAAATAATGATACTTTTCATTTCCATTCAGTTCCTCCATGGAAAGTGTCATGGGCATTTTCTCGACTAATTCCCTTGCCGCCGGATTGTCATAAAATTTTGCTGAAAATGTTTTCCCACCCACTGTAAGGGTAACGGGAATTTCCGTCTTATTGTCAGAATTACTCTTATTCATAACCTTCACCTTAAACCATACCTTCTTTTTTAATTTTTCACTGCCTGTTACCGTAATTGTTATTTTGGCAGTTCCCTTCTTTTTCGCCTTCAACACTCCTGTTTTTGTGACTGACACGATGCTTTTTTTGTTTGAATGATACTTCGTTTTCAAAAATGAAGTATTCATTTTTGAATTTTTCACTCTTGAATTTTTCGGTGCAATGGTCAGGCTGATTTTTTTATTGCTACCCTTCTTCATCGTAACTGTTTTCCTATTTACCTTTTTAGAATCCAGCCTGGCCGTTACAGACCACTCATCCTGGACACCGGTCTTTGCCTCTGTCTGCCATACCGGGTTTTGTACCAGGCCTATTATCAGGCTTGCAATGAGCACTGCTGATAACTTGTCAAAAATTTTAATTCCTTGCATTTATCCGTTCGCCTCCCGCAAATAATTTTCGTCTTTCCCGGGTCCACTTTATCTCTTTCCAGAATCAGTTCATCAATGGCGTCTGCCCGTATCGTTCCTCTTTCCGGATTCATCACACTGTCTATCTTTCCTGTAATCTCCGCATCCACAGAGGAGTATTCAAAAGCCAGAGTCGTATGGATGAGTTTGCAGTTTTTCATCACCAGATTGTCAATATAACACATGCCCTGCAGGCTTTCAATGGTGCAGTTAATCAGCGTCAGATTTTTTGCGTTCCATCCCAGGTATTCCCCGGAAATAAAAGAATCATATACCGTGACATTTTCCGTATTCCAGAACGCATCCTTTGACAAAAGTTTAGCGCCCCGGATGACTACATTTTTAGCCCCGTCAAAGGAATAATTCCCTGTCAGCGTAAAGTCATGAATCTCCATATCCTGACAGTTCATAGCAAAGTAATCCCCCGTGGCTGTTACCTTTTCCATCCGGACATTTTCACAATTCCACAGAGTCTCGGCGGCATTGGGGAAGGTAACATTTTTTAATGTCACGCCATGACAGCGGCGGAAATTCTTAGGAGCCTCAATCACTGCATTCTCCACCGTGATGTTATCCGTATACCATACGCCGGCACGTGCCATCTCAAACCAGGTACAATCCTTTGCCACAATATTCTTACTATACCACAGCGGATATTTCCAGCGGAACAGGCTGCCATACAGTTCAATGTCCTGACACTCTTTGAGGGGCGATTCCCCATCCATAAAAACACTATCCACAATCCGCAGTCCTTTTCCCTGAAACAGAGCTCTCTCACCTGTCAGGGTTTCCTGTCTGATTTCCTTTTTTGAATCCATATGCTGCCTCCCTTTCAAACCTTCTCAGCCTTTTTCGCATTTTTTTCAATCTGATATACCAGATAATCCAGACAGTCAATTTTCTTCTGCCCTTTATGAATCTGATCCAATAAGTCTTGCCTGTGCCTGGAAAGAACCTTTAACTCTCCCTTTACATCCTCTGCCTGATAGCAGAGCAAAAAACGGTTAATAGTATCTTCACTGCATCCGGCATCTTTCATATTCTGAATCGCTCTTTCCTGTTCCTGAACACTATTCATCTGTCTTTTCACTTCCATTCCTGTCTTTATATTCATAGTCTCTTCCTTATAGACTGTTTCTGAAAATAGTTACAATCTCATCCTGTTTCGGTGGCTTGTAGCCTCCCTCAAGAATAAGCGTACTCTCCGCAAGTCCTTCCAGCATTTCTTCTTTGGCTCCAAGCTCTGTGATGTTCATGACAAGTCCCAGCTCCTTCATCCAGCTTTCCATCGCTGCCAGACCTTCCTCCGCTACCTGCTCGTCGGTTTTTCCTGTGGCATCCACATCCCATACATTCTTTGCAAATCTCACGAATTTTGCAAGTCCATATGGCATGATATAACGATAATACGGCAGCGATACCGCAGACAAAGTCATTCCGTGTGTCGCATCTGTATAGGCTCCCACGGCCTGGCCAAGCATATGAACCATCCAATCCGTTGACTTTCCTTTTGCAACAAGGGTATTCAATGCCCATGTGGCAGTCCACATAATATTGCTCCTCGCTTCATAGTTCTGCGGGTCTTTGTTGGCAATCCGGCTGGAATGGATAACGGAACGCATCAGTCCTTCGCTGATATAATCACTGGTGTTATCATCCTCACCGGAAAAATACTGCTCACAAATATGATTGAAAATATCATAAATACCGGAAACCATCTGATAATGCGGCAGCGTCAGCGTATATTTCGGATTCAGGATGGAGAACTTCGGCATAATGTTTTCATCGGCAAACACATGGCCAATCTTGAGCTTGGTTTCCCGATTCGTAATAACCGCTCCGGCATTCATCTCCGAGCCGGTTCCCACCATTGTCAGGACACAGCCCACAGGAACAATCTCACAGTCAGGCTCCTCAAATTTCAGATAATATTTCTCCCACGGGTCTTCGTCACAATGCACAGATACCGAAACCGCTTTGGCGTAATCGCATACAGAGCCGCCACCCACAGCAAGAAGCAAATCCGCCTCATGCTTTCTGGCAATCTCTATGCCCTCATATAACTTTTCCAGTGTAGGATTTGGCATGACGCCGGAAATCTCTGCCACATTTTTTTCATTTGCTTTCAAGATTTCTACCACTTCATCATATATACCGTTTTCCTTTATGGAGCCGCCTCCATAAACCAGAACCACATTCTTTCCGTACTTTGGAAGCTCTGTATTCAAATATTGTAATGCCTGGTCTCCAAAATATAATTTCGTTGGGTTGCAATAATCAAAATTTCCTAACATAATCATTTTCCTCCTGATATATATTTTCCTTTCGATTATCAATATAGCACGCCCATATGTAAATATCAAATACCTATATCAAATATTGTATTATGCTTTTCAGGTATATGAATATATGGTATATGCAGTAAAAGAAATTTGCATTTATAATTAAAAAGAGCCCACATGAAAGGGAGGTTATCTCCTTTCCATGTGGGAATTCTTTACTGGCACGTCTCCTTTCTCGTTGCCCTCCGCAACAGCTGTTCATTTATAGTTGCTTTCCAAACTGCCCTAACAGATTTTGCACCGCTTCTTTTGTCGCCATGCCCTCTGAAAACGCAGATGCCGAACCAGTACATACGCCCATATAAAACGCCTGCTCATAATCCTTTGACACCAGATAGCCTGCAATAAATCCTGCCACCATGGAATCTCCTGCCCCCACTGAATTCTGCACTTTTCCCTTCGGTGCTTCCGTCTGGTATACTTCTCCCGTCTCCGTCAGCAGGACAGCGCCCTCTCCTGCCATGGATACCAGTACATTGCGTGCTCCCTCCTCCTGCAGCTTTTGCGCATAGGGAACCACCTCATCTCTTGTGTGTATTTCCACGCCATATATCTCACCTAATTCATAGTTATTTGGCTTGATTAAAAACGGATGATATTTCAATACATTCCTCAACAAATCCTGGGTGGCGTCCACGGCAATCTGTAATTTTTTCCCTGATACATGTTCCATGATATCACGATACATGGTTTTTGGCATAACGGATGGAATCGACCCTGCCAATACCAGAGTATCCCCCTCTTCCAGTTTGTCCAGCCGTGCATAGAGCTTGTCAATATCTTCTCTGCTAATTTCAGGGCCCATACCATTGATTTCTGATTCCTCATTGGATCTTATCTTCACATTGATACGGGATATTCCGTTTTTGACCTCAATAAAATCTGGCTGAATCCCCTGCTCCTCCATGAGTCTGGCAATCTCTTTTCCTGTGAAGCCCGCCTGAAATCCCAATGCCGTGCTATCATATCCCAGGTTGCGTAATACCAGAGATACATTGATTCCCTTGCCGCCCGGATACATAAGTTCCCTGTTCGTCCGGTTCACTACTCCCAATTTCAAATCCTCTACCGATACGATATAATCAAGAGATGGATTAAACGTCACTGTGTAAATCATAGGCAATCCCCTTTCTTTCCTTTCATGTTTCACACATTATTTTAGGACATGGTATTAGTATACCAACAGTCTTTTTTTCCTGTCAATACTTCTATATCCAAAAATTTTAATCCATCCATATCAATATATGACAAAATACTTCCTATTCATTTACCAGCTGCTTCACCGATATGGAGTGAATTGTTTTTATAATTACAACTGTGCCAACTAGCATACAGGCCGGTGGCAAAACAAGCCCCGCACATCCCCCTGTCAGAGAACTAACAAAGGGAAATTTGGTCAGTCCCAGTAATTTGGCATAGGGAGTCAGTAAAGGAGGAATTACAAACATACCTGTCACGATTCCAAGACAACTCCCCACCATTGCCGATAAACAGTTTCTGCACACATAAATCTTTAGCACCTGCCAGGATGTCATTCCTGCTGCCTTTAACAATCCAATCCTGTTCTGTTCCCGCCTAATTAATAAAAATGTAAGATTCATTGTAATCAAAACACTAATAATAATTAAAACCGTCAAAATCGTTCCAACCGCAGGCGCTAACACCCCTGTAAAGTTTTCTCCATTTGACTTTGACGCAATAAAAGCAAACTTTCCATTATATTTTTCCGACAGTTCCTTTGCATACTCCCATTTATCAGAACTATTTCGGAGCACAAGCATATAATCCCCATAGGTTCCATCTTCCTTTACAAATTCATCCAGATTATTTGTGACCATGCGCAGAACATTTCCGGAGTTGGAGAGGGTCTGGAAAATTTCCGTAATCTCATACTCTCCCCTTTTTCCATTTACAAACAATTCTATTTTTTCCCCCACCCCAAGTCCATATTCTCCCGCCAGTCCAAGTCCCACACCTACCTCATTCTCCTTATCCGGACGTCTGCCATATAGTGACCTGTCTTTTATCTTTTCATTCCAGGGCAGTTCGTAAAGTTCTGTCATAATGCTCTGGTAAGTGCCTTTATTATAAGGCTTATATGTGACATATACTTTATTTACCCCATAGGTATAATCAACCTCCGGGGCCTTTTCCAATTCGTCCATAACAGCACTCACTGGTGTGTCTTCCAATGAGGTAACATAAATGTCTGTTTTTATAAATCCCCACGCCTCTGGTTCTTTATCAATATTCCCAACCGCATTCAAGCATCCTGTGCAGGCGATAGTCAAACTGCTTAGTATCAGGGACACACCTGCTATATAAGCATACCTTGCCTTTCTATTTTGTATTCCCCTGACAGCATAATAGAGCTCAAAGGAGGCCCTGCCATTATAGCAGGTTCTCTTTCGCATTTTCCTTCCTTTTCCCGCGGTCTTCCATGCCCCCTCCCTTATCGCATAAGACGCATTTAACCTATATATCTTAAAAATGGCACTGAAAACTATCAGCAGGACAGCCGACAGTACCACAATACATACAAAAAACGCATAACCAGTGATTCCCGTAAAGGAGACAGTATATATCCCTATATCTCCAAGTATTCCCGTTATAATTCTTTTGCTGAGCCAGTCCCCTATGATGCTTCCCAAAGCAGCCCCGGCAAAACTGATGATTCCATAACTGACAAGATAACCATGGATAATTTGCCTTCCTGTCATTCCCAGGGATTTATAAATGCCAATATTTCGAATGTCTTCATCCATGTCACTTTTTATCAGAAATAACGTCAGCCAGGCGGCGGTTATAACCAGAACAACACTTACAAAACACAGTACCACACCCACCATCTGATACACTGCCGTATATCCACTTTTTATTTTGTCATATGTATACAGTGTATTGCCAAATGGCATTTGAAAATACTCTTCCGCATCACGTATGAAATTCTGTTCTGACAAAAGACTGTATTCGTCAAATCGGATTTCCAGATAACTTACGGCATCATTTTCTGCCACAGGAAAATCCGCAAGCTGGCCGAAGCCGCACCACATCCTGTATATATTCGTGTTGCTGCTTCCAAAAACCGGGTCTATGACAATCTTTGCCACCTTCACTTTTACAGACGTATCTGCCAGTTGCAGAAAAAACTCGTCTCCCTCTTTCAGTTGCAGGATACGGGCAAGTTTTGTCGTAATCCATACCTCACCCTTCCCTGGCATATCCGGTTCCGATGCATCGGATATTTTAGGCGACAGCATATCTCTTCCGATTCTTTCAGGTAACTCTAATAAGATGCCGTTGCTTAACGTTACCCCATCCTTTTTCATATAATCAATTGTTTTGGTATCTTCCGTTATCTGGTACTCGAACTCTTCCTGGGAATGTTCCAGATACTCCCTTACAAAATCCGATGAAACTATTTCATTACTCCACAGACAGCATATCTGTGCTCCCTCCATTTCCTCATATGCCTTGTCAAATATGGTATTCAATTCCCTTAACAGTACAAGAGCATTCGCAAACAACGCTGCCGTAATCAAAATACATATCCCAAGAAACAGATTGGGAATTTTTTTCCTTCTCAGCTTTGCCAAACCGCACATAAAACCAGCTTTCATATTCATCCTCTCCCCGCTCTATGGCACCTCAAATCCTTACCATCCTTTTTCCTGCAGAAAATTCATCAGTTCTTTTTCCCTGAACTGATATACTTCCTTTTCGGATATATCATCCCTGTGCGTTTCCGAAAATTTCAATTCTCCGTCTATTCTCCCGTCTTTCATATAGACAATGCGTTTTCCTCTGACAGCCACCTTAATGTCATGGGTAACCAGAAGGATTGTCTGTCCTTTTTTGTTTAATATGTTTAACAGTCTCATAATGCTATCCGTATGTGCTGAATTCAGACTTCCCGTGGGCTCATCGCACAGTAACAGCGGCGGCCTGTTTATAATAGAACGCAGTATAGCTGCCCTTTGCTGCTGCCCGCCCGACAGCTGCGACGGATACTTTCTGACGTGTTTCTCCAGGCCAACCTGTCTGCACAGTTTGGAAATTGTATTTTTCATGGAAGTCTTCTCTCTTCCCTTCCGCCTTCGCCTGTCTAACATTACCGGCAGCATAATATTTTCATAGACAGTAAGATCGGGAATCAGACAGTGCTGCTGAAATACAATTCCTATGTTTGAGCGCCGGAACACCGCTTTTGCCCTTTCACTCATATGTCCCAGGTCCGCATTCCTATAATGTATCATTCCCTCGTCAAAAGTATCAATGCCGGCTATCAGATGCAGCAGGCTTGTTTTTCCTGAACCCGAAGCCCCCATGACAATGATAAATTCCCGATCATCCACCTCCAGATTTATACTGTCTACAGCCCTGCTTTCTATTGCCCCCTCATAATATTTCTTAGTCAGATTTCTGACTTCTAATAATTTCCCCATTCTTTCCTCCTTTCAAATTAGCGCCGCCGTGTGCCAGCATGATGGCATAACCACAGCTTCCCTAAGCCAAAAATATCATGTCCTCCTCTTATCTGCAATTTCTCTTTCGCAAAGTGCAAAAATTTGTCGCACAATGCAAAAGGTCTGCCACACTAGGCAGCAGATCCCTTCGCTATATTTCAAAATATATTTCTACAATCAACGTTCCATCCTTAAATAAATAGTCTATCTCTCCACCATTTTTATTAACCACCCTCCGAATATTCTCCATCCCAAATCCATGACTTTTACTATCTGTCTTAGTCGTTCTGCTATGCCTTATTGCCTCATACATTTCAGCCGTTGCCGGATTTGTAAATTGAAAAAGTACTGTATTTTTATGTGTCAGAATGGAAACGGTAATCGCCTCTTTATAATCCTGCATTGTTTCCAATGCCTCGATACTATTGTCAAGTATATTAGAAAATAAAGTGCATAAATCGTAGGTATCCATAAAGTCCGGTTTATCCATTTTCCCCTCAAGTTCTATGCGAATACCTTTCTTTTTTGCCTCCTGTATTTTCTGATTGATGATGACGTCCAATATCTCGTTACCAGTATGGTACTTTGGGATTGTTAATTCCTCAAAATGATTTCCCAAGATTTGCAAGTGCTCCCAGGCATCTTCTGTTTTCCCCTCTGCTAACATCTGTCCAAGACACCTTAACTGAGAATATATATCATGACGAAACCTGCGCATTTCCCTGTCATTGTCGTATATGCTTTGAAAGTACCTCTGCTGGACATGGATAATCTCTTCTTTTATATTATTTTGCTTTAAGTAATAGTCTTTCCTATACGCATTAAATACCAGCAAAACAACTCCCACAAGAGCCGTTCCCATAAATATAATAGTTAACCCAAATAACATCCCGCTTTCTGTTTGGTCTTCGATATACTCCGGCATTACCGTAATGATTCCGATCAGTAAGATTCCGCTCCATATAATCAGAATAATCACCAGATATTGAAACCAATTCAGCGCACGGAAATACGTAATAAAATTTTGTGTCCATTTTCTATGGACAATATATAAAAGACAGGCCGTAATTACTAAAGCAAAAAATAAACTAAATCCTCCTGACCTGACAGCATTTACTTCTATATTTTTCAATGACGAACCAAATAAAATAATGCCAATTCCAAATACCATACTTTCTGCCATGTTTGTCAGTAAATATACTCCCACAAAATGAAGAATACGCGAGATTATATTTCCCTGAAACAAAACAAGGTACATCACTATATTCAATGCCAGTATTATAAAAACGTTATGATTTAGAAACAGTACGGCAGGTATAACAACCAGTAAATAGACTCCTGCCATTGCCGCATATTTTGCCTTTTCCCTTACCCTGTTATGAAATATTCCATCACCAATCAGAAACAATTCCACGGCATACACTATATAATAAAGAATCTCCAACGCCTTATCTGCCACTTACATCACTTTAACCTTTCTTCGCAAAAACTCCTTGTACTTCTCCCGAATCTCATTCTTCCTTAATCTGCTTATCTTAACACTTTTTCCCTTGTCCAGACGAACCTCTTCTCCTTTTTTCTCAAAGTATTCCAAATTGACCAGATATGACTTATGAATGCGGACAAAATCCTGGCATGGCAGCGCTTCTTCCCAGAATTTCATAGTCCGGCGCATCAGATGCTCTCCTGTTTCTGTCACTGCCAGGGTATATTTATCCTGTGCTTCAATATATTTAATCTGTTTTGCCGGTATCATAAAAGTCTCTCCGTTCTCTTCGAGTTCCAATACCAGACCGCATATATCCGACAGCACTTTTTCCATTACGTTCTGAAACTCTTCCCTGACAAGCGGTTTCACCAGGAAACTTACTACATTCTTCCCGAATGCTTCCAGTACCCGTTCTTTATGACTGGTGGTGAAAATAATCCTGGTCTGCTTCCGGTTTGCTTCCAGATATTCCTTGATGCTGATACCGTCCTGCTCCGGCATTTCAATATCCAGCAGCAGGATATCATACTCCTTATCCGATGTGATGATTTCCTGTCCCGACGAAAAAACATGGATATCCGGTATTCCCACAGAGTATTTTTTCTCTTCAAAACAAGCCCTGCACATCCTTTCCATGCTTTCCCTGCAGACCGCCTCATCATCACATATCGCTATTTTTATCCCAGGTTTCATATTCTTTGATTTTCCTTTCAGAAACAACGAGTGACTCCTAAAGCGAGCCACTCTCATGTTAACAAATTGGCATTGGAAAACAAGTATCTTCCCAATGCCAAAAAAATTCCAGATTAATATCCCTGTGGATGGGACTGATGCCATTTCCATGCAGTTGAGATAATCGTTTCCAAATCATCAAACTGTGGTTTCCAGCCAAGAACCTCTTTTGCCTTTTCACTGGATGCAATCAAAGTGGATGGGTCTCCTGCACGCCGCTCCTCTTCCTTTGCCGGAATCGGATGCCCGGTAACCTTTCTCGCCGTCTCCACCACTTCTTTCACACTGAAGCCAACTCCATTTCCCAAATTGAAAATGTTGCTGGCTCCTCCTTCCCGGAGATATTTCAGCGCAAGTATATGTGCCTGGGCAAGGTCATTGACATGAATATAATCCCTGACGCATGTTCCATCCTCCGTGTCATAGTCGTTTCCAAAGATGGAGATATATTCACGCTGTCCATTCGGCACCTGAAGAATCAATGGAATTAAATGGGTTTCCGGATTGTGGGCCTCTCCAATCATTCCTTCCGGATGTGCACCACAGGCATTAAAATACCGGAGGGAAACAAAACGAAGATTGTGAGCCTTGGACGTCCACTTAAACATTTTCTCCATGGACAGCTTTGTTTCCCCATAGCAGTTTGTTGGAAGGGTTCTGTCCGTCTCTACAATCGGAATACTCTCCGGCTCTCCATAGGTTGCCGCTGTGGATGAAAATACAATTTTATCAATTCCGTGGGCCACCATACTCTCCAGCAAAACCTCCGTACCACAGAGATTATTGCTGTAATATTTGAGAGGGTCTTTCATACTCTCTCCTACCTGTGAACTGGCGGCAAAATGAATCACGCCGTCAATATCTTCTTTTTCCAATACAGAGTCCATAAACTCACGATTGCGAATATCCCCTTCATAGAATTTCGCCTTTGGATGAACTGCCTCGCGAAATCCGGTTTGCAGATTGTCTACAATAACTACATCTTCTCCTGCGTCAATCAGCTCATATACCGTATGTGAGCCGATATATCCCGCGCCGCCTAATACTAAAATACTCATCCTTTAACCTTCACCCTCCTAAAAAACTTTTATTCCACCATACTTACGAATCTTTAATACACGGCAGGAACCTTTCCCAAACACATTATCCATCTTTTTTTGATACCCTGCCACTATTTCATTCTTTACAAATGCCTGTACTGTTCCGGCAAAACCGCCCCCATGCACACGGCTGACTCCCTTCTCTTCCAAAACCATATCGCTGAGTGCCAGGGCAATCGAAACATTCTGATGTCCCACATCCTGATTTGAATATACATTTTGCAGATATTTGAAAGATGAATCGCCGGATGCTTTCACAAGGTCAAAAAACTCACTTACCTTTCCCTGTCTCAAGGCCTCTGCCTCTTTTTGCACCCGCTCATTTTCACATATAAAATGGAGGGCACGAAGTACCGCCCGGTCACCTGCCACAGCACGTACCTTCACAATCTGGTCAAGGAGCTGTTCCCGGCTCACCTCAACCAGCACCTTCTTTCCAAAGAAATCTGCCACTGCTTTCATTTCCTCTGGAATGGCTGCGTAATCGGCTGTCAAATCCGCATGGGAACCTTTCGTATCCGTGATACATAAACTGTAACCGGCCTTGTTGAAATCAAAATCAATTTTCCTGACCTTTGGTTCATCCGGTTTGGCAAAATCAATATGCACAAGATTGCCTACGGAGCAGGCCATCTGGTCCATCAGACCGCAGGGTTTGCCAAAATACACATTTTCCGCATACTGGCCAATCCTGGCAATTTCTATCGGCGAAATCTTCCCATCGTTATAAAGACCGGAGAGAATCGTTCCCAGCAGTGTCTCATAAGCCGCCGAGGAGGATAAACCTGCCCCAATCAGCACATCGCTTGTAATATACGCCTGGAAGCCGCCAATTTTATACCCACGTTGTTTTACTCCTGCTAATACACCTTTTATTAACGCCGGGGTCGATTCCCTTTCTTCCTCTTTCATAGTGATATTGTCCAGGGAAAGGGTAATCATATCATATCCCTCAGAAACAATCTTAACCGCAGGTTCTCCCAATGGTTTTACGATGGCAATGGCGTCATTGTTAATGGAGGCGGCCAATACCTCACCATGCTGGTGGTCGGTATGATTGCCGCCAATCTCACTGCGTCCCGGAGCACTATATATCTCCACTTCGCCTTCCCCAAAATAGTCCACATAGGATTGAATCCCCTGTTGGTATCTGGCTTTTTGACCGGCTGTTTTTTCCTCATCAACATAGAGTTCCCGAAGGCATGTATCATACTCTCCCTTTTCCAGCTGATTTATAATCGCGGTTGTATTTGTCATTCCATCCTCCGCCTGAACGTATTACATCTGTTTAATATAAGCCTCATAGCCCAGCTTGTCCAGTTTTTCTGCCTTGGCGCTGACGCCCTCTTTCATCTCCTGCTTATACGCCTTTAATTTATTTCTCAGTTCTTTGTCGGAGACGGATAAAATCTTTGCCGCCAAAATTGCCGCATTGGCCGCGCCGTCAATGGCTACCGTGGCAACGGGAATACCCGATGGCATCTGTACGATGGAATACAGACTGTCCACGCCTCCCAGACTTTTGGTATGAATCGGAATACCGATAACCGGCAAATCAAATAACGCCGCACACATACCCGGCAGATGTGCCGCACCGCCAGCGCCGGCGATGAGTACCTCGACACCCCGCTCCTCTGCCTTTGTAGCATAGTCCACAAAGATATCCGGCATACGGTGGGCAGAAATAATGGTCATTTCATAATCCACTCCAAATTTCTCCAGCATCTCTGCCGCTTTTTTCATAACAGGAAGGTCTGAATCGCTTCCCATCAAAATACCAACTTTTCCCATATTGTTATCCTCCTTGCTCTGTGCATTTTATTCCTGTTTTTCCAGTATATCATTGAGACTTTCCGTCCCCGGCAGAACAAATCTGCCCTCCTGTAACAGTGTAATGGTTTTTCCGTCCTTTGTAAAGACAATTATGTCCCCCAGTTCATCATAGGGAATCGTAATGTCCGTATGACAGTTAAAATACGCCTTTGTCCCATCGGTGTGGCGTAACGCCGAGCACTCATTTTCCTTCGCAATGATTTCCTTGCCGTCCGGATTGTGTAAAACCACATCCTCACTCATGGAGTAGCAGGTATCACCCAGGGCAAAATGGGGGCCGGTTTTCTCGGCAATCAGAATCGGAAGCTTGGCTTCGATTTCATATTTGCGCCCCATAACATAGGCCGTGGTATTGGTGCCGATGGCAAACTCTCCCATTGGCAGGGTGTCCCGGTTGTGCAGAATATTTTCCTTGATGTAGCGCCGGTTCTCTTCCTCTGGCCCATAGTTGGTACAGGTATAGTCCGCCACCATGCCATCGGTGAAAGTAAATTCCAGGTTCTCATAGCGCAGTTCATTTAAGTATACCTGACTCACATGCAAAACTCCATTTGTGCCCTTTAGAAGCGGGGAGGTAAAGACCTCTCCCACCGGAATATTCACATCGGCCAGACAGTTCTCAAAGTTAGTCTGGCTCTCCGGGTGCTCCAGAGGATGCAGCTGCACCTTCAATTCCGTGCGGTTTTCTCCCCGGCCGGTAATCTGAACATACTCTCCCTGGTCCAGGGCATCTATCAGCGTCTGTTGAATCTGCTGGTATTTTTCCTGGTCTAAGGTATTCACCTTTACCGTCTCCTGGAAAATCTCCTCAAACTGCGCTCCGATTTCCGGTATCGGATAGGCAATAATGGTATAACTATAGGAATCCTGTGGAATATAGCGGTTCTGGAGCAGGGCATAATCCCTTGTGTAGCCCACCGATAATTCCTCCTGCTCCTTCGTATAGGAAGGGCTCTCCTTTTTGGACGCCGGGACAAATAATTTCTCACCAAAAATTTCTATCACGGCCGGGCCGGCATAAACCGCCGCCTCCTCCTTATATTTTTCAAATATCCGCTCCGCTATTTTCAGTCGGTTCTGGACAAGGGCCTTATTCAGATACAGCGCATCGTCATAGCGGTGGTCGTACTGGTACTGCTTATTGGGCGAGGTACTGACCACTCCCATGGCTTTGGTATTGGTTTTCCTCGTAAATACCGGCTGTAATCCCATGGCTTCAAACTGGCGGATGGCCTGGCGCACCATAGGCTCAAAGCCAATGTTGTAGCGAATCTGCACCGTCTGTTTCTTCGTCAGGTCAATGCCAGCGGCCTCAAAACCCTTCCGGTACCCCTCCGTATAGGTCTCTGCCATGGCATACAGGCTCTCCTCCGGCAGGGAGGATAAAAAGGAAGCCATTCGGATTTCATTATCCGTGATGTACTCCCCGTAACGGTAGAGATAGGTAGTATCGGAAAAATCGCTGTTCATCACAATGTCATAGATGAGAGCCTTCTCCGGACAGAGCATCCGCCTCAGAGACTTTTCCATCTGCTCCTCGTCATAATCATGGACAAAATAGTACATGGCCTCCTTCAGGGCCCGCTCTGTTTCCTCCTCCTCATAAAGAAGATTTACCATCTGCAAAAACAGTTCCATCCGCAGAACAACCTCTTCCAAATCTCCCTCATAAGCAGACGCAATGGCGTCCCGGAACCGGACATAGTACCAGCATAGATATTCCCCTGTCTTTTCACCCAATACCTTCACTGCATAAGCCGGATTGGCAAAGCAGGTCTCATAGGCCTCTCCTGCGGCTTCCTGATAGAGCCTCTGATTCCACTCTGCCAGCCGGCTCTTATCTCCCGGCTGTTCAAGCACCTCCGTCAGGGTCTGGAACATCTGACAGGTCTGTTGGATATACTCCCGATAGATTCCCTCCGCTTCGGAAAAAAGTTCCTGAATCCTTTCCCTGGCAAGTTCATAACGTTCTTCTAATATGCTTATATCTTTACTCATATACGATCCTCTTTAATTTCCCCCGGCTTTCCCGGTTTTTCCACATGGGGCTCAATATAATGCTCTCTGGCATATTCCCACAATGCCTTAGAACCATCTGCTGTCGTTTCATTTCTCTTATATACCTGGCTTATGGACACTCCATGCTCTTTCCATGCTTTTCCATGGGAAGTATGGTTGAGCATCGGCGGCTGCACATTATCTAACGTATGGGCAAACCGGGCTTCCGGCGTCTCATTTGCTTCAAATTCTTCCCATAATCCCCGAAAATATTCCTCCTGGTCCGGAGGCAGAATATGAAAAATGCGGTCAGCCGCCTTTACCTCGCGCTGCCGCTTCGTGGCATTTCCCTCCACATCATAGGCATAGGTATCACCGGCGTCAATCTCCACCGCATCGTGAATCAGCACCATGGTCATAACCTTTAACACATCCACCGGTTCATTGGCATGTTCTGACAGCACCGCCGCCATAGCAGCCAGGTGAAACATATGCTCCGCATCGTTTTCCTTCCGCTCCCCCTCCAGAGCATAATTCTGTCTGATAATTCCCTTATTTTTGTCCAGCTCTTCAATAAATTTCATCTGCTGTTCCAGTCGTGTCACAGGCATCCTTCCTTTCAAAATGTCCCAATTCCAAAGCGGCTATTCCTATGTCATTAAAAAAGGAGCAGCACGATAAGCCGGGTTCTGTCGTTGGGTAATCATCTATCTTGGCCTGCTGTTACCAGCAGGCTCCAGCGGCCTACCCGAAAGCACGACGGGCCGCCGTATCGCTTTCTGTTCGGCCTTGCTTCGGATGGGGTTTACATGTGCCCTCCCTGTTACCAGAGAGGCGGTGGGCTCTTACCCCGCCATTTCACCCTTACCGCAAAATACCGCTGGGGGGTGCGGCAAAGTTTTTGCGGCGGTGTATTTCTGTTGCACTGGCCTGGGAGTCACCTCCACCGGACGTTATCCGGCATCCTGCCCTGTGAAGCCCGGACTTT
>JAFLTB010000049.1 GCA_022510605.1 Lachnospiraceae bacterium | reverse complement strand
CACAAATAGTATTGATGCACAGCCGAGAAAATGCGAAGCATCTTTCTCGGCGTGCCTCCTACGCTGACGCTCCGGAATGGAGGAAAAAATGAAAATTTATATGACAGTGTTAGGAATACTTATGCTGCTGTGTGGGATATGCTGTGTTGCCACACCAATGCTTGCCTTTGTGGGGACGGGATATTTCCTGATTATCCTTTTGATGGTCTATGGTATTATGAGTATCATCCGGGGGCTTGAAAACAAGAACTTCGGGCTGAATTTTGTGTTCGGCATCGTGAGTGTGGTGCTGGGTATATTGATTCTGGTTATCCCGGGGTTAAGAGGATTAACCGTTGCCGTGGCGCTGTATATTATGGCGGCGTGGTTTGTCGTCCGGGGTGTTATTGCTATATGTGAGGCGATAAAAGTGAAGAAACTGGACTCCGGAAGCATGTGGATTTTGGGTATTGTAGCCGGTGTGCTGGCCATCCTGCTGGGCGTGTACTCGGCTCTCCACCCGCTGGTGCTGGTGTTCAGCATGGAATGGCTGGTAGGCCTGTATTTTATCATTTCCGGTGTGGATATGATTGCTGCGGCAGTACAGTATAGTGAAGCATAATAGGATTGTCATAGCGTATGATTCTAAAGAGCTGTGTTATGGAATTTCGTGACTGTTCCATAAAAGACATTGAGGAAAAGTACATCGAAGGGACACCGCAGATATCAGCAGCTGCCGTACACCCGGATGAGTCGGGAGAGTTTATTGAGGGAACCAATACCGAAGATGCTGGATGTACTTCTTTCGGAGCAGGTGAAGCCGGAGAAGAAAAAGGATATTTTACAGAACGAGTTTGACATAGCCATGACGAAAACAATGGAGAGGGAGGCGATGGAGATGTGTAATCTTTCGCAGGGGATAGTAGACCGGACTATTATTAATGTTATTATCAATATACAGAAAAATACAGGCTGGCCGGAGGAAAGATGTATGGATACGATGGGAATACCGGAGGAACATAGAAAACTCTACCACATGATGTTACAGGATAAACAGGCAGTCAGCCAGATATAAAGAAGTGTAAAAGTAAGTCATTTATAAGGGAGTGTTTTGCCACTCAAAGTGCGAACCTAATAGTGGGGCGGAAATCCGCCCCACCTTTATATTAAGAGGATATCACATTGGCAAGGAGATGTTATGATTTAACCCTGCTGCTCCACTTGCCATACACTTTCTTATCGCCGTTTAACCGGTAAGCCCGGACGCGGAAATAGCAGATTTTTTTCGTTCTGATTTTCAGGGTGAGTTTTCCCTTGTTTTTCTTTACCAGCCGGGTCTTCCCTTTTTTGAATTTTTTGTTTGCCGCATATTGAATTTGATAACCCGCTACGTTTTTAATTTTTTTCCAGGTGAGGACAATGGATTTTTTCTTCCGCTTTGCCGTCACTTTTTTTACTTTGGCAGGCGCTGTCACCTGGGACGTGTTCGTTTGCCGGGCCGTGATAGGTGTTACTTTGCCGGCGTCCTTCCAGACAGTGGTGCCAGCCGAAAGGTTCAGGTGCAGAACCGGGCGTATGCCATGATGTTCGTTGCGTATATACTGGCCACTACCAAGGATACTGCCGCCGGTTGTAACATGAGCGGCATCTAAAGAACTGATGCCCGGAGAGCGCAGCCACCAGTAGTTGATTTTCCCGCCGGATACCGCGTAGGCGGTGCTGTCTGCTTCCCTTGCCGGCAGCTCTGAAAAGTCCTGGGAGAATCCGTAGGCCGGATTCGCTGCCTCCTCCAAAGATAAAAGAAAGATTTTATCCTGGGTGGTATTACCGCCGCTGGTTCTATAGGCGGGATTATCGTTATTGGTGACAGTTGTTGTCAGGATGGCGTTTTGCTCCTCAGAGGAAAAGGCTTCCTGGTAAAAATCGCTGTTCAGCCAGCTGCGCAGGGTGCAGGTTTCCCATGTTACTTCTTTTCGCGTTTCATTATATCTTTTGCGGTCCAGGTTCTGGTCGGCCAGTAAAAAGGCGTCATCGCCCTCCACGGACAATACCCGCCATTTAATAGGCTGTTTCTCGTCGTTTTTGTCGGTTTTGCCGTCGCCATTCGTGTCCTTCTGCCAGTAGTTTCCAAAATAAACGCAGTTCCAGGTAACGGTGCCGTCGCGACTGGTGACAGCGCCGGCCAGCTGGTACTCTGCCGCCTTGGAATGTGTCCCCTGCCAGGTATTTCCTGGGAGAAGATGCAAGCTGAGAGCCAGAATCGCCGCCACAGCAGCGATTGGACGTAAGCGTAAATTGCAAAGCCGTTGTTTTTTCATAAAAATCCCTCCATTCAGAAATGAGCCTTCGATTTGAGACTAGCACGATGGCGCTCGTTTGAACCCTGTTTAGCCTTATATCATCTGGGGATATTATACTACGAACTATTCTGGTAGTCAACACGAAATGACTATTTTGATAGACAAAAAGATTCGCATTTGAGTGCAATAAAAAAACCGCCTGTGTAAAGCGGTTTTTTTATACATATTCATAATTTTGCCAATCGAAACTTCATGCTTGATAGATTATACAATTTATGCACTAATATCTAAATTAGCGCCTGCAGCCATCAGATAATTCAAATCTGCCTGGCGCTTGGCATATGGATTCGACGTATCCAGTTTCTTGCGGATGGTGGTATTCGTCTCACCACCGGAAACATACACCCGGCCGCATTCCGGACACACGGAAGTTTTCAAAGTGACGGTAGCGGAAACCAGTTCTTTTCCTTCTTCGTTTCCTTCTGCTACGGCATTTGCCACATGTTCCTGCTCATGCCCCATAACAGCCACGGCCGCATTGTTAGGGCTGATGCGGGTCGGCGTCTTAAAGGAAACGTCCCCTTCGTTGGAACCATCTACATATTTACGGTTTTTACAGGTTTGGCATTCGCCCTTTTCCACCCGCCCGGAGGAAGCGGCTTTGGCGCCATCCACAGTAGCCTCTGCGGTTCCCTCGCTGCCACGGCGTACATTATCGGCCCCCTGAACCCCCCGAACCGGCATGGCACTGTATGACGGATAGATTCCGCTGATGCCGGAATATCCTGAAATAGCAGATACACCAGATATACCCATTGCAATTCCTCCTTTTCGCTCAAATGACAGTGGACGAAAAAATTTTCATCTATTATAATTATTATAATAAGGGATTGGGAAAATTGCAAGGAAAGGATGGAAAAAATTGAAATTTTTTAATGGACACTGGGAGAAGCAAAAGGGAGTAACAGTGTATCAGCCAAAGGAAATATATGAATCTGCCATCCGGGAGGAGGAATTATATTTCCTGGCTCCCGACAGAGAGATTATCGGGCGGGGCATGACGCTGGATGGCGTCCTGCTGACTTTTCATGTCTCTGTGGCAGGAGAGGGAATTTTTCATATTGTGGCAGAACATTATCAGGGGATAAAGAAGCGGGGGCCGGAGTTTTCCCTTGCCCTGGAGAGACAGACGATAGACTGTCGGGAGGAAAATGGAAAATTCATTCTTTGTTCCGGCAAAAATGAGCTGCATATTATTAAAAAACCCTTCTCCATGGAATTTTACTGTGAGGGCCGTTATATGACCCGGATGGAGACATCGGATTTTGGCTACATACGTACAGAGGATACCGGGGTTCTTTTATATGAGGAACAGGCCGGGCCGGTCTATATGAGGGGAGCTACGGGTTTATCTGTGGGGGAGAAAATATATGGACTGGGTGAACGCTTTGGGCCTTTTGTGAAAAATGGACAGAGCATCGATATGTGGAATGAGGATGGGGGCACCTCCTCGGATTTGTCCTATAAAAATGTTCCCTTCTATCTCTCGGACAGAGGCTACGGCATCTTTGTCAATGAGCCGGGACGGGTATCCTTTGAGGTGGGAACGGAGCGGGTGGAAAAGGTGGGATTTTCTGTGCCGGGAGAAAGACTGGATTTCTTTTATATCGGGGGAAGCACGATGAAGGAATCCCTGGGGCTGTATACCGGCCTTACCGGGCGGCCGGCTCTGCCGCCGGAGTGGAGCTTTGGGCTCTGGCTCTCCACCTCCTTTGTGACGGATTACGACGAAAAGACGGTGATGGAGATTCTTGACCGTATGCAGGATGCGGGTATTCCTCTCTCTGTTTTTCATTTTGACTGTTTCTGGATGAAGGGATTCCACTGGTGTGATTTTCTCTGGAATGAGGAGATATTCCCTGACCCGGCCGGCATGTTAAAGAGACTCCACGAGAGAGGGCTGCGGCTCTGCGTCTGGATTAACCCCTATATTGCCCAGGCTTCGGCGCTGTTTCAGGAGGGTATGGAGAAGGGGTATTTTATCCAGAAGACAAATGGGGATGTGTGGCAGTGGGATAAATGGCAGGCCGGCATGGCGATTGTGGATTTTACCAATCCTGAGGCTAAGGCCTGGTATCAGGCCAGACTGGAAGAACTTCTGGCTCTGGGAGTGGACTGCTTTAAGACGGATTTTGGGGAGCGGCTTCCTGTTCAGGGTGTTTGTTATTATGACGGCTCTGAGCCGGAGCGGATGCACAATTACTATTCCTACCTTTACAACGAAACGGTATTTGAGACGGTGAAAAAGATAAAAGGGGAGCAGGACGCCCTGGTATTTGCCAGAAGCGGAACCAGCGGCAGCCAGCAATTTCCGGTACACTGGGGCGGCGACTGCTTTGCCAGGTATGAGGCCATGGCAGAAAGCCTGCGGGGCGGCTTGTCCCTTACAATGTCGGGATACGGCTATTGGAGCCATGACATTGGCGGGTTTGAGGACACCTCCAGCCCGGATGTGTATAAGCGGTGGGTGGCCTTTGGCCTTCTGTCCAGTCATTCCCGGCTGCATGGCAGCGGCTCTTACCGTGTGCCGTGGCTCTATGGGGAGGAGGCGGTGGAGGTGCTGCGTCATTTTGTGAAGGTGAAGCAGAACCTGATGCCATATCTTCTGGAGAAGGCAAAAGAAAACCATGACACCGGCATTCCTCTGATGCGGGCCATGGTTTTGGAATTTCCCGGGGATATGACCTGCGGCACCCTGGACCTCCAGTATATGCTGGGAGACCGGTATCTGGTGGCGCCGGTTTTTGATTCGTCGGGAACGGTGACGTACTATCTGCCCGCCGGCCAGTGGAAACACTATTTTACCGGCGAGCAGCTCCAAGGGCCGGTATGGCGTACCGATACCGTGGATTATTTTACTCTTCCCCTGTGGGAGAGATTATGTTAGCACAGGTGTTTTTGAGGCAGTTTAACGGATGTTTCATATAAAATGTTTTCCGAGGAGGTTCCCAGATACAGGGTATAATTTCCCGGCCAGGCGATGAAACGCCCCTCCTCTACGGAGTAGGTGGCGAAATCCCGCTGGCTCAAAGTCAGGGAAACCTCCTGTTTCTCTGTGCTCTCCAATGCTATTTTAGCAAAGGAGCGCAGCGCCATTTTCGGCTGTCCCTCCTCCGGAATGCCCACATAGAGCTGCAGGGTTTCTTTTCCATAGTGCTGCCCCGTGTTTTGGATTTCACAGGAAACTGTTACCTGCCATTCATCGGTCTGTTCCTGTATCTCTGTCTGGAAGTCCTGACAGGAAAAGGAAGTATAGGAAAGCCCATGTCCAAAAGGAAAGAGAACGGGAATTTGTCTGGTAGTATAATAGCGGTAGCCCACCATAAGTTTTTCAGAATACACTACATGAGGATGGCCGTCGGGGGTTGGCTCGCCGGGATAGGAGTGGTACTGGCAGGTCGGGGTGTCAGCCAGACGGAGAGGATAGGTCTCCGGCAGCTTGCCGGAGGGATTGATGTCTCCGAACAGAACCTTTGCCAGGGCAAGCCCACCGTGCATGCCGCAGTAACTGGTCTGCAGCAGGGAGTGTACTTTGTGGGCCCAGGGCATTTCCACCGGACTTCCGTTAATCAATACTACCGTAAGGTTTTCCACCTTGTCAGCCAGGGCGGCAATCACTTCATCCTGCCCATAGGGGAGTTTCATGTCCGGCCGGTCTACGCCCTCCACATCGAAGCTGTGATTCAGCCCCCCGATGAAAATAACCTCGTCATAATCCGGAGCTGCGGCCAGTGCCTGCTCCAGATACTGCTTCCGCAAGGAGTGAATACGCTCAGAGAGATTCTCCGGATTCCCGGATTTGTGGTGGTATTCGTTGAGGCTGTCTGCCTGCCAGTCACCGCCCTCTACATGGAGATGTTCTTCGTTATCCACATAGTAACCCGGCAGCCAGTCGCAGACGGTATTTCCCCCCAGGGTCATGCGGATGCCAAGAAAAGGAGTAATCTCGTACAGGGCCTTTACCTCGGCACTGCCGCCGCCACTGGCATGGCTTCGTGTGGCATTATCTCCCACCACCAGAATTTTCTTAGGGGCGGTGGCATCGCTTCCCGCCTGCAATGGCAGATGCTCTTTTTCATTTTTCAATAATACAATTCCCTCTGCCGCAATCCGCTCTATGGTCTGGTGATGGGTTTCCAGATTAAAGCCTCCGGCTCTCCGGTACGGCTCATTCATGCGGAGCTTGTCCATAAGAGAAAGGATACGCAGAACCTTTTCATCAATGGCAGCTTCCGGGATTTCTCCCGCCTTTATCTTTTCATAGAGAGGGGAGGCCATTTGATAGTTGTCAAAATCCGACGTAACGGACATTTCAATGTCTACGCCGTGAAGAGCGGTTTCTTCCGTATGATGGACGCCGCCCCAATCCGAAATTGTCACACCATCGTAGTGCCATTTATCCCGGAGAATTTCCTGCAGCAGTTTCCGGGATTCACAGCAGAATTCTCCGTGATAGCGGTTGTAGGCTCCCATAATAGAGAGACTGCCCCCCTCCACAGCAGCGTCGTAAAAGGCTGGCAGATAGAGCTCATGCAGTGTCTTTTCGTCTATTTCTACCTCTACTTCCAGCCGGTTCTGCTCCTGATTGTTTAGGGCGAAATGCTTCACACAGGCGGCCACGTCATTTTCCTGAATCCCATGAACCAGCGAGGCAGCCAGTGTCCCTGTCAGTACCGGGTCTTCGCTGAAATATTCAAAATTCCGGCCGCATAATGGCGTGCGCTTGATGTTGACGCCGGGAGCCAGCACGATATCCTTGCCCCGGCCTCTGGCTTCATTTCCCAATACCTGGCCAAAGCAGAAGGCCAGTTCCGGATTCCAGGTAGAGGCCAGACAGGTATTGCTGGGAAGCCAACTGGCGTAATCTCCGCCCTCTGGTTTTGGCTGCCAGGCGTTATCCTCAAATTCCTGACGGATGCCATTTGGCCCGTCTGACATATGCAGTCCCGGAATGTTCAGCCGGGCAACGCCCCCGGTGCGAAAGAGCCCGGCGGCATGTATTATAGTGATTTTTTCCTCCAGTGTCAGCTGGGGAAGAAGGTCTGTCAGTTTCTGCAATGGGTAACCTCCTTTTTGGTTTGTTTTTATTGGCTATATTTTACCATAAAGTGAAAGGCAGTACAATTCTTTTGACTTATAGATGAAGGAAAAGAGAGGGTTGAAAAATACTCGAAAAAAAATTAAAATTAATTTAAAATCCGGGAACCTTTTTGCGTTTCAAAGTATCTTCATATATAGAGGGAAAATACTAAAGTACAGTATAGAGGGGCTGGAAATCAATTCGCTGAGGGATGAAAGGTAAGTATGTATGGAAGTAAAAAAGTTTTGTGAATATATCAATAAGTACAGAGATAATTTCTATATTATGGCTCTGGCCATATTAAAAAATGAGACAGATGCAGAAGATGCTGTCAGTAATGCAATCTTAAAAGCATATGAGAATAGGGGACAAATCAGTGCCTTTCATAAATTCAACCCCTGGATGCTGACGATTACAAAGAATGAAGCCCTGAAAATAAAAAGAAAGCGGCTGGCATTACCAGGGAATGAAAAGGTGGAAGCGCTGCTGAAGCCTGTACAGGCACATTATGATGAGTTGTGGGATGTTTTGCAGCAGATGAAGGAAGAATACCGGCTGGTTGTTGTGCTGTTTTATTATGATGGATTGTCGCTTAGAGATATAGCAGAAACGCTGGATATCCCTGTTGGAACAGTGAAGTCCAGACTGAACCGGGGGAAAGCGGAACTGAGAGATGCATTGGAAAGGGAGGTATGGGAATGAAAGATTTTGACAAAGAGATAAAGAAATTATCAAAGGAATTTCAGGTTCCAGAGACATACTATGAAAAAGTGGATGAAATTCTTGAAAATATTCAGGTAGACACTGTTTCAACTCCCAGACGAAAGCCATTTGTTAAAGTGGCAATTATCATGGCAGTATTTTGTGTTGTTATAACAGGATGTTTATTCTTTTCCAGTGCTGACGTGGCTAAGGCAAGTTTTCTGGGAACTTTCAAGCAGACAATTTTGGATTTTCTTGGAATGGGAGAAGAGGAAGCACAGGAAATGGGAATTTCCAGTGATAAGAGGGAAGAGGTCAGCAAACCGGATTTATTGTTTGAATTGCAGGAAGTAATCATGGACAGCCAGAATATATATGCTGTGGTAAAGATTACGGCACCCGCCAATCTGGAATTTGAAAAGAACATGACATTTGACTATTTTGGATTTTGTGAGGGCTCTAATTATAATTCCTCAAAGCTGGTATCAGGGCCAAAGGAGTGTACTCTTCTTGAAGTCATGGAAGGGAAGAAAAATGTGGCGACATATGTTGTTGCTATATCCACAGATAAACAGGTTAAAGAAGGGAAAGAAGTTACGGTATTTTTTAAGGATTTGATAGAGGGACCACCGAGGAATATACCCCAGGTTCTGATTGAGGGGATGTGGAATCTCACCTTCACGGCATCAAAGTATGATAATGAAAAAAATGTTACTGTTAAGGGAACGGAGGAAATGAACTACACGATGCTTGGCAGGGAGATTACGATCAAAAAGGTCAAACTGCTTCCTCTGGGACTGACAGTGGTTTCCGATATGTCCAATATACCGTTGGATACCCTGCATGTTTCGGATACAAGGATTACTGTCCGCTTAAAAATGATTGATGGAAGTGAAAAAATTGTGGACAGCCCCGATCCGGATGTAAAGACCCTTACAAGTGGAAGCAGTGTCTCTGAATATCAAAAGGGAGGGAAGATATTACATAAGTATGTATGTCAGTTTGATAAGGCGATTGATATCAACCAGGTGCTTGGAATTTATATAGAAGACTGTTATATACCAATAAAGGAATATGAATGACAAAGCACTTGTGTAGATAAAAAAAGAAAAAGGAGAAAGAAAATGAAAATGAAAAAGACAAACAGGCGGGTAATTGCATGGTGTATGTTGTTTATCCTGAGTATCACCCCAATCTTTCCGATGGGAGTTGTTGCACAGGCAGAAGTATCAGGGCAGACGGACCATGCCCTGCAGAATCCGGTCATTGTAGCCGGAGATGGTCAGGTTCTGTGGGACTGTATTACCTTTGGAAACTACTGGCAGAGTGAGTATATCACTTCGACGGAGAATCGACCGCAGCAGGGAGAGGATGACGTAGTACATACGGACACGGATGGTACAAAGTATATCGTTCGTGAAGATAAGAGCTGTTACAAGTGGGAGCCCATTAAATGGCGGCTCCTCTCCATCAATGAGGATGGCACGGATGCCTTTTTGTTGGCCGATAAGAGTCTGGATGCCGGACAGTACAATACGACAAAAGCTCCGGAGACCAGCTGGGAGAACTGTTCCCTTCGTGAATGGCTGAATGGAACATTTATGACGACTGCATTTACCGCAGACGAGCAGAAAGCCATTGTAAAAACAGAGATTGAGAATAAGTGCAATCCTTATTATGGTGGCGGGGTTGAAAAGGATGCAGTAGATGGGAACCCAACAGAGGATTATATTTATCTGCTTTCCATTGATGAGATGATTGACAGGAAATATGGGTTTGTAAACAACTATATTGATTCCGATGGTTTTGACAATAAATTTGACGGGACACAGACAAGGGCAGCAGAAAGTACCGACTTTGCAAAATCCAATAAAGGTGGTGATGCCTATCTGTTGAGAACCATCGCAGCCTTCAAGGGGTTCGTGCTCTGTACTGACGGTTTGGAAGATGGGGGCATCCCTGTAACAAAACTGTTTGGAACGGAGGTCGATGCCGAAGGATGTGGAATCCGCCCGGTACTTCATCTGGATCTGACCAAGACAGATGGCTGGAACTATGCCGGACAGGTAAAGCAGGACAAAACAGAGATAGCACCGGATGCCACACCGGAGGTGCCTACACCAACACCAATACCACAGCCGGGTGTCACGATGGCGCCGGGGCAGATTTATCCGAAGAATCCGGTAGTTGATAATGATGACCATCAGAAGAACACATGGGACTGCATATACTTTGGAAACTATTATAATACCAACATAACGCCGGCAGTGTTGTCGGAGGCTGGCGAACATGGCGCCGTGAAGACCGATGAGAACGGCGAAAAGTATATTACCCTCCATGAGCAGGGATACTTTCAGTATGAGCCCATCAAGTGGCGTGTCCTCTCTATCAATGAGGATGGCACGGATGCGTTTTTGATGGCAGACCAGGTGGTAGATGTTGCACAGTATTTTGACAGGTCGGATGTGGAGATTACATGGGAAAAGAGTAATATACGGACATGGCTGAATCAGGATTTTCTGACAACTGCCTTTACGCCGCAGGAAGAAGAAAAAATTTATGATACCAACGTAAAGACAGCGGATAATCCATGGTCTAATGAACCCGGTGGAAATGATACCATTGATAAGGTATATCTTCCATCTATTGAGGAAATGCTGGAGCCAGACTATGGATTTAGCAGTGATGCGGAGGAAATGCGTGTAAGAGAGGTTACCGCTACAAACTATGCAAGGGCAGGTGGAACGCAGAAGCAGACCTATGACGCTTTCGTGACTTATTGGCTGCGTTCTCCAGGGAAGCAGAAAGGATATCCGGCTGCCACCGGCTGGTATGGCGAGATTCCGGAAAATGGAAGTCAGGCATCCAATTATCTCGGGGTTTGCCCGGTGATGCACGTTGACCTGTCTGATACGACCATGTGGAGTTATGCCGGTCAGGTGACACCGGAGGGAGTGGTAATCCCAGAGACAGAAGACCAGGGTGGTTCGGTATCACCTTCACCAGACCCGGAGAAGAAACCGGTGTCTACTGTGAAACCGCCGGCACAGACAGAGAAACCACAGCAAACAGCGGCACCAAACGGAAAGAAACCGGGTAAGCCTGTAATCGGGAAATTAAAGAATAAGAAGGGAAAGAAAGTAACTGTCACTCTTTCCAAAAAGATTTCCGGGGCTGCCGGATATCAGGTGGCATATGCCACAAAATCCTCTATGAAGGGTCAGAAGAAAAAGGCCTTTAAGGGAACCAGTGTAACCGTCAAAGGACTGAAGAAAAAGAAGAAGTACTATTTCCGTGTACGTGCCTATACGAAGAATAGTGGGAAAAAAGTATACGGTAAATGGAGCAACAAAAAAAGTATTAAAATCAAAAAGTAGAAAAGGAGAAAAGCAATGAAAAGGACAATGAAAAAAGTAATGGCGGGCTTTCTGGCGGCAGTAATGCTGACAGGAATTACCCTGGCGGGCCAGCCGGGAGTTGAGACAAAGGCGAAAACAGGTATTTCCAAATCAGAGGCAACGATTTTTACAGGTGAGCAACTTCAGTTAAATCTTAAGGGAACGAAAAAGAAGGTAACATGGAAATCCAGTAAAAAGAGTGTAGCCACTGTAGATAAAGAAGGGGTGGTAACTGGGAAGAAAAAGGGAAAATGTGTGATTAAGGCCAGCAGTGGGGGAAAAAATTATAACTGCCAGCTTACCGTTAAAACCCTGCCGAAAAATTATGCTACAATCAATGGCAAGAAAGTAAAAGTAGGTGGAAAGGTAAAGATTACATATACACTTTTCGCTGATAAGCCCTTAGATGACACGGATGTTCATTATTACTATTATGAAAAAGAAATCAAGATTCTGACATCCAGTGAGGACAAGATGCGTTTTAAAACATGGGTTTATTATAATGGCGGTGATGATTTAAATCCGGGACAGCAGGCATATAGGATTGATTTCTACCAGTGTGGGGGAGTGAATCCAAAAGACCCGTACAGTACGACACTGTACCCTGTTTCCTGTAAGAAAGGAAAGGAGTTTGACAGTTTTTATGTGAAAGCGCTGAAGCACGGGAATTTTACTCTCAGATATGAGTTTGGTGGGAGAAATAAAGGCAAAGATGTGAAGGTTACGGTAAAGGAAACAATAAAGTAATTGGAGGTTTATATGCGAATAATCCGCTCTTTTCTGGCGGCTGCTATTACCCTGTCCCTTGTGGCAGGGTATAGCGGCGTTCAGAACGAAAAAACAATAGTAACAGATGCGAAGACTAAGAAAATTACGATAAAGGCGGCTTCTGATTTTACAATTAAGCTGCCGGCAAAATGGAAAAATAACTATGTGATGAAGAGCAGTAAAAAGATAAAGAATGGTTCCCTTGTGTCATTTCATTCTAAAAAGTGCTATGAAGAGACGAAGGATGGGTGGCTGTTCTCCATTGCACGGTACAAGGATGACTCTTATCAGGATATGCCAAACTATGAAGTGGTGGGAAAATGGAATGGGTTTGAGTATGTGGCCCTCTTTCCTTCAGACATACAGACATTCGGAGTTTCAAAGGCTGCGAAAAAGCAGTATAATAAGCTGAATCCGGGTTCGTATGGGGCGGCCTTATCTATCCAGCCGGTAAAAAAAGTGAGGAAGGGGAAGGGAGTCTTTCGTGCCTCTGATTTTTCCTTAAAACTTCCGGATAGCTGGGAAGGCAACTATATTGTAAAGCAAAGTAAGAAGAAAAAACATGGCTCCTATGTGACATTTTATGCGAAGGAATGTTACAAACAGACAAAAGAGGGATGCCTGTTTTCCATCGGAAGATATAAGGATGATTCATACCAGGAACTGCCAGACTATGAAGTGGTGGGGCAATGGAATGGATTTTATTATGTTGCTGACTTCCCCACCGATGTACAGAGCGAAGGTGCAACAGATGAGGCAAAGAAACAGTTTGGTAAATTGAATAAGTCAGTGGAAAAAGTGGTACGGTCGATTTGGCCTTAAAAGCATGTAAAGATGAGAAGTAAGCATAAAAGAAATCCTCGCTGTGTTCTGGCAGCGGGGATTTTTTAGCAATCCCTTGCAGGGATTTCCCGGATAGGTTATAATGTTCTCAAGTTGGTTTCAAAGCCATGGATTTAAGATATTTCGATTTAGGAGCATTAGTGTGAAAAATCACACTGATGTGCTGATTTTTCACACGGCAATTTGTGCCGAAACGGCACAAATTGCTTTGATGGCAGACGCGAATTTGATATTCGCGTCGCCCCGTCGCATAAATGCTCCGGAATGGGGACTACTATGGACATTATCAAAAAGATAGCAGAGGAACTAAAAATCAAGGCATGGCAGGTGGAGGCAGTTGTCAAACTCATTGACGAGGGCTGTACCATTCCCTTCATTGCCCGTTACCGCAAAGAACAGCATGGCACACTGGATGACGAGCAGTTGAGAAATCTGGACGAGCGGCTTACCTATCTGCGAAACTTAGAGGAGCGCAAGGAGACTGTGCTGGCGAGCATTGAGGAGCAGGGAAAGCTGACAGAGGAATTAAAGACCCAGATTTTGGCGGCGGAGACCCAGGTTATGGTAGAGGATTTATACCGGCCATACCGCCCAAAGCGCCGCACCAGAGCCACCATTGCCAAAGAAAGGGGTCTGGAGGGGCTGGCAGACTGCATTTTGCTTCAGATGACAGACAAGCCCCTGGAGCAGGAGGCAGCTGCTTATGTCAATGAGGAAAAAGGAGTTGCCACTCCGGAGGAGGCCATACAGGGGGCCATGGACATTTTGGCGGAGACCATTGCCGACGAGGCAGATTACCGTATGGCGATTCGACGCACTACCATGGAAAAGGGTGTGCTGACTTCTGTGGCAAAGGATGCAGAGGAAAAATCCGTCTATGAAAATTATTATGAATTTGAGAGTGCCCTGCCAAAGCTCTCCGGCTACCAGGTGTTAGCCATTAACCGGGGAGAAAAGGAAAAGCTTCTTACGGTAAAAATCACTGCCCCGGAGGAGGACATTCTCCGCTATCTGGCAAAGAAGGTGATTCATCGGGAGAACCCTTACACCACACCTTGTCTGGAACTCACCATTGAGGACAGCTATAAACGTCTGATTGCTCCGGCCATTGAGAGAGAAATCCGCAGTGAATTGACGGAGCGGGCCGAGGATGGGGCCATTCATGTCTTTGGGAAAAATCTCAAGCAGCTTCTGATGCAGCCGCCCATAGCTGGACAGGTTGTGCTGGGCTGGGACCCAGCCTTTCGTACCGGCTGTAAACTGGCAGTGGTGGATGAGACTGGCAAGGTGTTAGATACCGTGGTGGTATTTCCCACTGAGCCCCAGAATAAAATTGCGGAGACAAAGAAAATTGTGAAGGCGCTGATTGATAAATACCACATCGGATTGATTTCCGTGGGAAATGGTACGGCCTCCCGGGAGTCAGAACGGGTCATCGTGGACATGCTGAAGGAATTTCATGTGCCGGTGCAGTACATTATTGTCAACGAGGCGGGAGCTTCGGTATATTCAGCCAGCAAGCTGGCTACGGAAGAATTTCCGAATTTTGATGTGGGACAGCGCAGTGCGGTTTCCATTGCCCGCCGTTTGCAGGACCCGCTGGCGGAGCTGGTTAAGATTGAGCCGAAAAGTATCGGTGTGGGCCAGTATCAGCACGATATGAATCAGAAAAAACTCAGTGAGGCTCTGGGCAATGTAGTGGAGGACTGCGTGAACAATGTGGGAGTGGATTTGAACACCGCTTCTGCTTCTCTGTTAGAGTATGTGTCCGGTATTTCCAAACCCATTGCCAAAAATATTGTGGCTTACCGGGAGGAGCATGGCCGATTCACCAGCCGCCGGGAACTCCTGAAAGTGGCGAAGCTGGGGCCTAAAGCCTATGAGCAGTGTGCCGGGTTTATGCGGATTCAGGAGGGTAAAAATCCTCTGGACGGAACCAGTGTCCACCCGGAATCCTATCCGGCGGCGGAAGGTTTGTTAAAGACGCTGGGGTATGAGCCGGAGGATATCCGGGGCGGCCTTACGGGTCTTTCGCTGCTCACAAAGGACAAAAAGAAGCTGGCGGATACCCTGGGAATTGGCGAGATAACGCTGGCGGATATTATAAAAGAACTGGAAAAACCGGGCCGTGACCCCAGGGAGGAAATGCCAAAGCCGATTCTCCGTACCGATGTGCTGGAAATGAAGGATTTGAAGGAAGGCATGATATTAAAGGGAACGGTGCGAAACGTCATAGATTTTGGCGCCTTTGTGGACATTGGTGTACATCAGGACGGTCTGGTGCATATATCCAAATTAACCGATAAGAAATTTGTCAAGCATCCACTGGATGTGGTAAGTGTGGGAGATGTTGTGGAAGTGAAGGTTCTTGGTGTGGATTTGCAGAAAAAGAGAATCCAATTATCGATGATTTTATAAAAAAGGATGATAAGGGAATGAAAAGTAAAAGGATTATCTGTACATTTATAATAAGTGCTGTTATGCTGGCGGGCTGTGGAAAGACTGACGCCCAGCCCAGTCAGCCTATGGCTGCCCCAGAGACAGTGACACAATATGAGGAGACAGATTTTACAGTATTGCCAGATGAGGGTTTCTATTTTCAGGATACTTTGAATGTTACTGCTCTGGAAAGAAATCTGGAGGGAAATCCCGCTATGTATTGTATGGAGGGGGGAGTGGACGATACCGGTGAGCCCTATGCCCAGGTGCTGGAATATTCTCTGGTGCAGGAGGGGGAATGGGAGATGAAGGTAATTGGCCAGAACTCCCTGGCAAAACGGGTGAAACGAGCGGAAAAAGCAGGAAATGTCGATATTTTTATTATGCCATTTATCGTCCGTGGAGACGATGGCAACCTGTATGCCCTGCTGCAGACAGGACAGCAGCAGGAATCCGGAGGGACAAATTACGAATATTCGGTACTTCAATTGGAGGAAGAGACAGACAGTTTCTATGAGGTGCCGCTGCGTATGGCATCTGACACTGACGGCGGGACAGATTATTCCAAAGAAGATGTTATCAAATTCCATGTGATGGAAGATGGTACTCCGATGTTAGTATTCCGCAGTGGTGCTATGATACAGTTTGACCCGGACAGTGGTGCCCAGACGGCGGTATACAGTACGGTGCCGGATAATGCCCTGGAGAAAAATGTAGGGTATGGCGAACGGGAATTTATCTACTATTCGGCCACGGCGAAAATGCTTGGTATTTTGGACATGGATACCATGACAGTGGCGGGGCATTTTGGAGAAGAAATTGACGAGGAATACCGGGGGAGAGAGTGGTGCTTTGACACGAATACCGAGGAGTGGCAGATGTATGCCTTTAATACCTCCGGAATTTATCGTGTCAGCGAATCGGTCAGCCAGGCTTCTGCCACAAGGCTGAGCGGAGAAGGAAATTTTGACGGTCTGACAGGTGCGACGATTTATGATGTTCAGGTGGATAGTGCGCAGAATGTATATCTGCTCATCCGCCGGGAATCCGAGGATAGTTCGGACTATATGCGGCAATGGGAATTTGGAGTAATAACGTACAGTCCGGCAGAAGAAAAATAGTGGTGTTACAGATGTAAAGGTTGGAAAAGTTTTGAAAGAAATGAGGTTAGTTATGTCGATTCAATTGGATGTGAAACTGGATAAAAAATCCCTGAGCCGTTTTCTGCTCTATCATAATTATGCCAGACCTGCTGGTGTAATTGGTGTTATCATCAGTCTGGCGGCCATTGTTGCCCTGTGTGTGCGCTGGGACTTCTGGACTACCACACAGAGAGGAATTCTGGTAGTGTTAGCCTTGCTTTTTACTGTTTTGCAGCCCCTGATGCTTCTATGGAAGGGGAAAAAGCAGTTACAGATGGAAGAGTTTCAGGAGCATTTTCATTATGTGTTTGACGAGAAGGGAGTTGTCATCAGCCAGAAGGAGCAGAAGCAGGAATTTCCATGGAAAGAAATTCGGAAAATTGTGTACCGCCGGGACGCAGTCTATGTATATATGTCCACAGTCAGCGCCTTTGTTCTGCCTAAGAACCAGTGCGGGGAGCAGTATGGCAGCCTGGTAGAAATGATGAAGGAGCATAAGAGGAAATGATAAAGGTGAGCATGGGTGAACAGGATACATTCCAACTGGGCCGGGCGTTGGGAGCACAGGTACAGCCGGGAGAAATTTTCCTTCTGGAAGGAGAACTGGGGGTGGGCAAGACGGTTTTTGCCAAGGGTTTTGCCGACGGATTAGGGATAGGGGAGCCCATTACCAGTCCTACCTTTACTATTTTACAGGAATACGAGCAGGGACGGCTTCCCCTTTATCATTTTGATGTGTACCGTATTGCCGATGTGGAGGAGATGTATGAACTGGGCTATGAAGGATATTTTTTTGGAGAAGGGGTCTGCCTGATTGAGTGGGCTTCCCGGATTCAGGAACTTCTACCGCCGGAGTGCCGTCGCATTTTCATTGAAAAGGATTTGGAAAAAGGGTTTGATTATCGAAGAATAACCATAGCATAACGGCGCCAATTTGAACCCTGCCCCAACTTGTGATTTTCCGATTTACTGCGTCAACGTCAATCGACGTACATCCAGTACGTCTCATTCCGTTTTCTTGTAAATCAAAAAATCACAAGTTGGGGTCAGGGATTTCGGGTTGTGATAGCACCAAAATAGCTAGGCGCTTGAAGAAGGCGATGCGGTGGTATCGCTGACTGAAAGCAACAACGCTATTTTGGTGCTAGCGCAAGACTAAACAGGGTTCAAATTGGCGCCGTTATGCTAGAATAGACAGGAGATGGAAGAGTGAAAATATTGGCAATTGACAGTTCAGGACTGGTGGCTACAACGGCTCTTTTGTGTGACGATATACTGACAGGAGAGTATACGATTCACAATAAAAAAACACATTCCCAGACCCTGCTTCCCATGATTCACGATATGCTTGAGATGGCGGAGGTGGATATTGGCGAGGTGGAAGGCATTGCTGTGGCAGCGGGGCCCGGTTCCTTTACCGGCCTGCGTATTGGAGCTTCCACCGCCAAGGGACTGGCGCAGACACTGGAGATTCCCATTGCCGCTGTGCCGGCATTGGAGGCGCTGGCTTTCAATTTGGCAGGAACCGGCGATTTGGTATGTCCGATGATGGATGCCAGACGGGGGCAGACATATTACGGCCTCTATGACGTCAGTGGAGAGTGGCCGGAGGAATTGTCTGGCCAGGAGGCGGCACCGGTGTCGGAAGTGCTGGAAAAAATTAACGCTTTGAGCAGGCCCGTGATTTTTCTCGGTGACGGTGTGCCTGTGTTCCGGGAGCAGCTTATGGCAGAGACAGAGGTGCCCTGCCGGTTTGCCGCAGACAGTGTCCGCTACCAGCGGGCGTCCTCCGTGGCGGTTCTTGGTAAAAAATATTTTGAAGAAGGCGCCGGGATGAAGGCGGAGAAATTTGCCCCAATCTATCTCAGGATGTCCCAGGCAGAGAGGGAGAGGCTGGAGCAAACTGGCAAAAAATACAAGTAGAAGTTTGGCCTGGAATTTGCTATAATAAGAGCAGATTATCAGAGAGGGGAGATCCAGTTGGCGGACGTGATATGCTATTGCAATGCCTGTGGCAGAGTGTTGGAAAGCAGGGACGGAATATTGCAGGAGGATGCCCTGATTGTGAAAAAGGACTGGGGATATTTTTCCAAAAAGGATTTGGAAGTTCATGAATTTGTAATTTGTGAGGACTGCTATGACGCCATGGCGGCCGGTTTTGCCAGACCAGTGAGTGTTTCCCAGAAAAGAGAGGTGCTGGGAGGGTGAAAATGCTACCTGGTTTCGGCACTTTGTCTAAAAATTGTATAGTGTAAAAGCACTTGCCGCTAAAAGCGGCAATGTCAATATGCACCAGAATCGTATCTGGAAAACCAGTTTGCCAAGTACGATTCTGGTGTATATTGACCTATCACTTTCTATGATGAGTGTTTTTTACGTTATAGAATTAAGAAAACACCCTGCAATCGACGGGAACCTATAATGCTTTGTGCGGAGGGTTTCCGCTGATTGCAGGGTGTTTTTCTGTGGATTTGCGTTGCCGGAACAAGATAGGGTTTGAAAAAAAGTGGCAGATATGGTAAAATGATGAAGACTGGAGAGAATGGAGGAGTTTATCATGTTGGATGTCTGCCTTTTGGGAACCAGCGGCATGATGCCATTGCCAAGAAGGGCATTGACTGCTTTAATGACGCGGTTCAACGGAAGCAGTCTGTTGATTGACTGTGGCGAGGGAACCCAGGTGAGCATCCGGGAAAAGGGGTGGAGTCTCCATTCCATTGATACCATCTGCATTACGCATGTTCACGGGGACCATGTCAGCGGCCTGCCGGGGCTTTTGCTTTCCATGGGAAATGCAGAGCGTAATGAACCATTGACGATAATCGGCCCCAGAGGGACAAAAAAAGTGGTGGAGGCGCTGCTGACCATTGCACCAGGCCTTCCCTTTGCCATTCATTTTACTGAATTGACGGAACGATTTCACCGTCTGGAGAAAAACGGCTATTGCCTGGAGGCCTTCCGGGTCAGTCATACGGTGCCCTGTTATGGTTACAGCCAGGTTATCCGCCGTGCCGGGAAATTTGACGTGGAACGGGCGAAGGAAAACGATGTGCCCATGACAGTGTGGAACCGGCTTCAAAAGGGCGAGACGATAGAAGAAAACGGCAGAATTTACACCCCGGATATGGTACTGGGAAATGAGCGCAAAGGGCTGAAGGTGACCTACTGCACTGATACACGTCCCATGCCGGAGATAGCAGAGCAGGCCAAAGGAGCAGACCTCTTTATCTGTGAGGGCATGTACGGAGAGGACGAGATGTTGGAGAAGGCCAGAGAGAACCGGCATATGACATTTTCCGAGGCGGCCATGCTGGCAAAGGAAGCAGAGGTGCCGGAGCTATGGCTGACGCATTACAGTCCATCACTGATTCGGCCGGATGAATACATGGAAAAAACCAGAAAAATCTTCCCTTTTACCAAACCGGGGAAAGATAGAAAGACGAAAGTATTGCAATTTGAGCAGAAATAGGTAAAATAGAAGTAAGAGAGATACGAAAGGAGGGGAATGCATGAAAGCTAATTTTGGCGAGAAGACAAGAAAGAACATAACGGCATTTTCATTTATTATGTGTCTGGTTGTTGTTGGTGCTATGGGCATCTATTATCAGTACATGAAAAGACAGCAATTGCAGACGGAGGTGCATACCCCGACGACGGAAGTGGAAAAGCTGATAGCCAAGGACCTGGAAGTAGGATATCCGGAGACGCCTACAGAGGTAATGAAACTGTGGGGCCGTATTAATCAGTGTATCTATAACACGGCACTGGATGACGAGGAATTTGATGCTCTGCTGGGGCAGCTGAGAGCGATGTACAGTAAGGAACTGCTGGAGCAGAATCCGGAAAATGCTCACAAAAACCGGCTGCAGGAGGAAGTAAAGGAATTTCAGGCAGATAAAAATAAAATTGTCAGTTATTCGGCAGAGACAGGCAACGGAGTGAAATACAAGACCATTAATAATCAGGAGTGCGCCGATATCCGCATTTCCTATTTCATTAACAATGGAAGTGGATATGTCAAGAATTTTCAGGATTTTATTCTGGTAAAAGAAGACGGCAAATGGAAGATACAGGGCTTTAAGGATGTCCAGACAGAAAAAAGTACAGAGAAGGAAGCGACTTCACAATGAGGCCGGATAATAGTAAAGAAGAAATAACAGTGCTTGCCATTGAGAGTTCCTGTGACGAAACGGCGGCGGCGGTGGTTGTCAATGGAAGGGATGTCCGTTCCAATATTATTGCGTCGCAGATTGATATACACAAATTATATGGGGGAGTGGTTCCGGAAATTGCCTCCCGAAAGCATATTGAAAAAATAAATCAGGTGATTGCAGAAGCTTTGTCGGCAGCTGATAAAACCTTTGCGGATATGGATGCCATCTGCGTTACCTATGGCCCGGGCCTGGTGGGGGCGTTGCTGGTGGGCGTAGGAGCGGCCAAGGCAATTAGTTATGCCGCTGGCAAACCACTGGTGGGGGTGCATCATATTGAGGGGCACATTTCTGCCAATTATATTGCCAATCCGGAACTGCAGCCGCCTTTTTTGTGTCTTGTAGCCTCTGGCGGCCACAGTCATCTGGTTATTGTCCGGGACTATGGACAATATGAGGTTCTCGGGAGAACCCGTGACGATGCGGCGGGAGAGGCCTTTGATAAAGTGGCCAGAGCCATTGGGCTGGGGTATCCCGGCGGGCCCAAAATTGACCGGCTGGCGAAGGAGGGAAATCCGGAAGCCATCGAATTTCCCCGTGCGGCGATTGAAGGAGCACCCTATGATTTCAGTTTCAGCGGCGTAAAGTCTGCTGTCTTGAATTATATCAATGGCTGCCGGATGAAACAGGAAGCTTACTCCGAAGCAGACATTGCCGCCTCTTTTCAAAAAGCCGTGGTGGAGGTTCTGGTGGATCATACCATGCTGGCGGCAGAGGATTACCATATTCAGAAAATTGCTATTGCGGGCGGAGTTGCCTGTAACAGTGGTCTCCGTGAGGGGATGCGGGCGGCCTGTGAGGCCAGGGGATATGACTTTTATCTTCCCACGCCGGAGTTGTGTACCGATAATGCGGCCATGATTGGTGCGGCGGGGTATTATGATTACCGAAATGGCATCCGCCATGGACTGGATTTGAATGCGGTTCCGGGATTAAAATTAGGAGAATAATTTTTCCAGGCGGGCAGAGCCGCCATCAGGACAGAAAAAAGATAAAAATCTGCTTGACATGCCTGTGTAAGGAATGATATACTAGTCAAGCAGTCTTGGAGAGGTGTCCGAGTGGTTTAAGGAGCCGGTCTTGAAAACCGGTGACTCCGAAAGGGGCCGTGGGTTCGAATCCCACCTTCTCCGTTCGGTTGAAAAACCATAGGAACAAAACATTGCAGTTGGCAGTATTTGTTTCAAAAACAGCATATTTATTTTATTCAGCTGGAGAAGTACCCAAGTGGCTGAAGGGGCTCCCCTGGAAAGGGAGTAGGTCGTTA
>JAFLTB010000048.1 GCA_022510605.1 Lachnospiraceae bacterium | reverse complement strand
ACAAATCAGCGAGAGCATTTGATGCGAAGCATCACCTCTGCTCGAGTCGATTTGTGGATTTTTTCTAATTATATTACCCTACTAAAGTGACAACCTCTTCTCCAGCTCCACCAACGGTATCGGCAGCAGAGCCAGAACCACCACCATCCCCCACTGCATGGCAGTCAGCGGTACTGTATGGAAGACACCCTGCAAAAACGGCACGGTAATCACGCTGCACTGGAGAGCGATACAGAACAGTACGCTGAAAAACAGTTTCTTATTGCCAAAGAGCCCGATTTCTGTCAGGGAATACTGGCTCCGCATGTTAAAGGAATGCACCAGCTGAGAGAGGGACAGGACAGCAAAGCACATGGTAGAATTTCCGGCCACGTAGGCAAAGAGCGCCAGAGAGCCGATGAACATCCCCTCCACAATCATCTGGAATACCGCACCAAAGGGAAAGAGGCCGCTGCCGGTTCGAACCGGCGGCCGCTTCATAATATGGGAATCCGGCGGTTCTACTCCCAGGCACAGTGCCGGGAAGGAATCGGTCACCAGGTTGATAAACAAAAGCTGCACCGGAAGCAGGGGCACGTCAAGGCCAAATAAAATAGCGGTAAAAATAGTCATGATTTCCCCGATGTTACAGGATAAGAGGAAATGGATGGCTTTTTTAATGTTGTCAAAAATTCCCCGGCCTTCCCGGACGGCGGCCACAATGGTGGAAAAATTATCATCCATCAAAATCATGTCAGAAGCATTTTTTGCCACATCCGTGCCGGACTTTCCCATGGCACAACCAATGTCCGCCGCCTTGAGAGCCGGTGCATCATTGACGCCGTCTCCGGTCATGGCTACCACGTTGCCCTGCTGTTGAAACAGCTTTACCAGCCGTACCTTGTGGGAAGGGGAGACTCTGGCAAAGACACGGTAACGGTGCAATTGATTGGACAGCTCCTGGTCGGTCAAAAGGTCAATTTCCTGGCCGGTAAGCACTTCGTTTTCACCGGAACAGATGCCCAGCTCCCGGCCGATGGCGGCGGCAGTGATACGGTGGTCGCCGGTAATCATAACAGGCAGGATGCCAGCGGCCTTGCAGCTTTTCACTGCGGCATAAGCCTCCTTTCTTGGTGGGTCCATTAATCCTGCCAGTCCGGCAAATACCAACTCCTTTTCCAGGGAGGAATCCTTATGGGGGGCGGTGGAACGCCGGTATCCCACGGCCAGAACCCGGAGAGCCTGGGAGGCAAACCGCTCCGCTTCTGCAAGAAACTCCTTTCGCTGGGAAGGAGTCATAGGATGCAGAGTACCGTCTTCCTCGTAATGGGTGGAGTCTGCCAGAATAATTTCCGGGGCCCCCTTAGTAACAGAAAGAAAACCTTCCGGGGTATCGTGGAGAGTTGTCATCCTTTTTCGTTTGGAGTCAAAGGGAAGTTCAAAAATGCGGGGAGATGCGGCTTCCTCTGTCTCCGGGGTGATTCCGTAGGAGTGGGCAAAGTCGGTGAGAGCCTGTTCCATGGGGCCGGCATTGTCATTGCAGAGGACAAAGAGCCGGGCCAGTTTAGAGGGAGCGCAGAGACAGGAAAAATCCCGGACTGCCATTTTGTTTTCCGTCAGTGTTCCGGTTTTGTCCGAGCAGATAACCGAGGCGCTGCCCAGAGTTTCCACGGCGGGAAGATGGCGGATAACAGTCTTTTGGCGTGCCATGCGCTCCACGCCCAGAGACAGCATAATGGTGACAAGGGCCGGAAGGCTTTCCGGGATGGCAGCCACTCCCAGACTGACGGAGGTCATAAACATGGAAAATACCGGCTGGTTTTTCCGGATGCCCAGGAAGAATACTACAGCGCAGATGGCAAGAGCCAGAAAACCCAGCAGTTTTCCCGTTTTATTCAGCCGTCTGGTAAGCGGAGTCTCCGGAGCCTCTTCTCTGGCCAGAAGTCCGGCAATGTGTCCGATCTGAGTGTCCATACCTGTATGGGTGACATAAAAGGTGCCCCGCCCGGTGGTGGTCATGGTGCCGGAAAAGACACAGTTCATCTGGTCGCCAATGGCGGTATCCCGGCCAGGCAGAGCCTCGGTGGTCTTGTGGATGGCCCCGGTCTCACCGGTGAGGGCCGACTCCTCGGTGGTGAGGCTGTGGCAGGTAAGCAGGCGTCCGTCGGCCGGAATCAGACTGCCGGCCTCCAGGCATACAATATCTCCGGGCACCAGTTCGGAGGAGGGGATGGTTTGCTTTTTTCCCGAGCGCAGAACCGTGGTTTCCGGTGTCTGAAGGGAGCGGAGGGCTGCCAGGGAGTGCTCGGCCTTTCTTTCCTGATACACACCGATAAAGGCATTGATTATGACAATGGCAAGGATAATGCAGGGGTCGGTAAAATCTGTCTCCCCCCGGAAATAGGAAGCAAGAAAAGATACCAGGGCAGCAGCCAGCAGAGTCAGAATCATAAAATCCTGGAACTGACTGGCAAAGCGGGAGAGGAGCCCAGGCCCCTGTTCCTGTGCCAGTTCATTGGGGCCGTATTTTTTCTGAAGCAGAGTTACTTCCTTCTCCGACAGGCCGTGCTCTGGCCGACAGCCGGTTTTTTGAATCAGTTTTGGGACACTGATGGCATACCATTTCATACGATAATCTCCTTTTTCATATAATTTGCAGGCGGTTGTTAAATGTCGAAATATCTCGCCAACTGTTTTTTCTGGCATAGGATAAAGTAAGCAACAGAAGGAAAGATGGAATAATGGGTGTGATTGTTTTACTGGCCATCTCGTTGAGTCTGGATACGCTGGGAATCGGGATGGCTTATGCCATGTCTGGAATTCGGATTCCCTGGAGTACCAGACTGGTAATTGCGGTTTTGAATGTCCTGCTTACCACGGGAGCAGTTTTTCTTGGAACAAAATTGGGAGAACAGCTGCCCTCGGTGTGGTTTTCGGTGCTGGGCGGCGCCGTGCTGTTCTTTCTTGGATGCCGCACGCTCTGGAATGCGCTGGGGAAAAATGAGACGGCGGATTATGACAGGGATGACTCTCATATTTTAGAGCCCTGGGAGGGTGTGGTTCTGGGACTTACCCTGGCCCTGGATTCGGTGAGCGCCGGAATTGGCATCCGGGGAACGTCCCTGGCAGTGTGGCTGTTCCCGGTACTGACGGCTTTTGCCGGGGTTACCTTTTTAACCCTGGGAGGAAAAATCCGATGCAATCTCCGGCACGTAAATGGCGCTGGCGGTAGTATTTTAATTATTCTTGGTCTGATTCGTCTGTTCTGCGGCTTTTACTGAGTTTGCAGAACAAAATTAACAGTAAAAGCAGAGAACCAAAGAGGAGAATCCATTTTTTGTACTTATTAAAAGAGAGGAAAAACACCTCCCGGTACTGGTAGAAATAATAGCCCAGGCCGGTCAGCACCGTATTCCACAAAAGAATGCCGAAGGCGGAGCAGAAAAGATAACTGCCAAGAGATTGTTTCATGGCACCAGCTACAAAACCGATATACGTCCGGCAGAGGGGAATGAGGCGGCTTAGGAATACAGCCCCTCCTCCATGGTTGCCGAAGGTGCGGTAGGAGGCCAGTATCGGCTTTTCCAGGGAAGGAAACCGGTGCATGGCCTTTTCCAACAGTGGGGAGCCGCCAAACCGGCCAATGCCATAGGTAAGGGAGGTGCCGCCAAGGCCTGCGGCAGTGCTTACCAGCACCAGCGTGACAAAGGGAAGGGACAGTCTGGCCCCCATCAGTCCGGCCAGGGGCAGGATGATTTCACTGGACAGCGGAAAGCAGGCGTATTCCAGTAAAATAAGCAAAAATATGGCGGCCAAGCCATATTGATTGATGATATTCTCCACAAATGACATATAATTACCAATAATTTCCGTAAAATAATTAGTATAATCTATGTTGAAGAAACGGCAAGTATTCTTGACAAAGAGTTAGCCAATTGGTATTATTAGAACGTATGCTTTTTGGTTTATCCTGCCGGGTGGACCCGGATGGACGCATTTGGAGGTGTTTGCATGAAGAAGGGCATAACGATACTTTTACTGACACTGTTTTTGGCTGGATGTTCCGGTATACTGGGAGGAGGTCAGGCGAAGGCAGCAGGCTCCTATATGATAAAGGTAAATAAACAGCAGAATGTGGTAACGATATATCGTCAGGAGAACGGGGAGTACAAAGCCTATAAGGCCTTTGTCTGCTCAGTGGGTTATGCCACTCCCACAGGCACATTTTCCCTGGGAGAGAAAATGCGCTGGCATGTGTTAGACGGCCCAAGTTATGGGCAGTATTGCTGCCGTATTTATCAGGGCTTTTTGTTCCATTCGGTATGGTATTATCAGATGGGGCAGAAAAATACCCAGTCCTATGTGCAGTATAACCGTCTTGGCACCACTGCGTCCCACGGTTGTGTACGGCTGACAGTAAAGGATGCCAAGTGGATTTATGATAACTGTCCATCTGGCACCAAGATAGTTATTTATAATTCCAAAAATCCAGGGCCGCTTGGGAAACCTTTGGCTATTAAAGTAAACGGCTATTCCGGCTGGGACCCGACAGACCCGGACCCGGCCAATCCCTATCATAATAAGAAGCCTTCCATTACCGGGGCTAAAAGCAAAAACATTGCCTATGGCTCCAAATTCAAAATCATGAAGGGAATTAAGGCGAAAAATTCTACCGGTTATGATGCCAAAAAACTGGTAGAGACAAAAATCTGGTATAAATTAGATAAAAAATCAAAATATAAAAAAGCGAAAGAAGTCAATACAGAAAAACCGGGACAGTATAAAGTGACATATATGCTCACAGATGAAATTGGACATAAGGCAAAGGTTACCGTAGTATATAAGGTACTGACCAAGGTAAATGTCAGTGCCATTACCCTGAAAAACAAAACAAAGACTCTCTATCTTGGAGGGATGGCGTCAGCGGCGAAGTTCACTTTGAAGGTGAAGAAAATTAAACCAGCCAGCGCCACACATAAAGAGGTAAAATACAGTTCCTCCAATCCGGCCATTGCCACGGTAAGCAAAAAAGGTGTGGTAAAGGCGAAGAAAGCAGGAACAGTCACCATTTCCGTAACAGCGACAGACGGTTCTGGTACGGCGGCCACCTGTAAAGTTACGGTGCTTCAGTACGCCACCGGGCTGACTCTGACAGCGCCGGGCAAGACATTGGATGTGGGAAATGCCATGCAGCTGCGGGCAAGTTTTACCCCGTCGGATGTATCCAGTAAAGCCCTTACCTGGACTTCCAGCAATACGGCGGTAGCTACCGTCAGTGCTTCTGGAAGCGTAAGAGCACTAAAGAGTGGTACAGTTACCATTACTGCCACCACAAAGGATGGAAGCAAAATCAGCGCCCAGTATACCATTACTGTGGTGTATCGATATGCAAAGACCACTACCAGTGTGGGAGAAAAAAGTGTGGCAGCAGGCACTACCTGGCAGCAGATTATTACCAGTGTGCTGCCAAAGACCGTAACCATAGCGGATTCCCAGAATCACACGGCACAGGCCGCTGTAACATGGAGTTGTCCGAACTATGGAAATGGAGCGGAGGGAACCTATACTGCCACCGGCAGGGTGAGCCTGCCTTCCGGCTGGTCAGGTACCATTCCGGCAATTACAGTAAAAATTACGGTAACGGCGGGAAGCGCCAGCGGCCCGGCGGTAACAGTGGCGAAAGCCTATATGCGATTGGAGGAATAAAATGAGTCGTAGTTACAATCCAAAGGAGATTGAAAAGAAGTGGCAGAAGACATGGGAGGAGGAAAAGGCCTTTCAGGCTTCCACAGACTATACCAGGCCAAAATACTATGCGCTGGTAGAGTTCCCGTATCCGTCGGGGCAGGGACTCCATGTGGGACATCCGCGTCCGTATACAGCTCTGGACATTGTGGCAAGAAAGCGCCGGATGCAGGGATATAATGTACTCTATCCCATGGGCTGGGATGCCTTCGGACTTCCCACAGAGAATTTTGCCATTAAAAATAAAGTACATCCCAAAGAGGTAACCAGAAATAATGTGAGCCGCTTCAAACAGCAGTTACAGGCCTTGGGTTATTCCTTTGACTGGGACAGGGAAATTAACACCACCGACCCGGCCTATTACAAGTGGACCCAGTGGATTTTTCTGAAATTATTCAAAGCCGGCCTGGCTTATAAGACGGAGATGCCAATTAACTGGTGTACCTCCTGTAAGTGCGGCCTTGCCAATGAAGAAGTGGTAAATGGCGTCTGTGACCGGTGCGGAAGCCCGGTAGTTCGCAAGGTAAAGAGCCAGTGGATGTTAAAAATAACAGAGTACGCCGACAAGCTGGTGGACGATTTGGATGGCTTGGATTATATTGAGCGGGTGAAGGTTCAGCAGAAAAACTGGATTGGCCGTTCTCATGGTGCGGAAGTGGACTTTGCCCTGAAGGGCAAGGAGGAGACTCTGCGGATATACACCACCAGACCAGATACGCTGTTTGGCGTTACTTATATGGTAGTATCGCCGGAGCATCCATATCTGGATAAATATAAGGATGAGATTAAAAACTGGGATGCCATTCTGGAATACCGGGAGCAGGCTTCCCGCAAGTCCGATTTTGAGCGAACTGAGTTAGCCAAGGACAAAACCGGTGTAGCCATTGACGGTCTCTGTGCTGTCAATCCGGTTAACGGCGAGGAAATCCCTGTCTGGGTTTCCGACTATGTATTGATGAGTTATGGAACCGGCGCCATTATGGCAGTGCCGGGCCATGATACCAGAGACTGGGAGTTTGCGAAGAAATTTGATTTGCCAATCATAGAAGTCATTGCCGGCGGCAATGTGCAGGAGGAAGCTTTTACGGACGTGGCCACAGGTACGTTGGTAAATTCCGGTTTTCTAACCGGCATGTCGGTGGGAGATGCCAAGAAGGCCATCATTGACTGGCTGGTAAAGGAAGGCGTGGGCACGGCTAAGAAAAACTTCAAGCTCCGTGACTGGGTATTTTCCAGACAACGGTACTGGGGTGAGCCGATTCCGATTATTAAATGTGACAAATGCGGTTATGTGCCGGTGCCAGAGGAGGAGCTGCCGCTGGAACTGCCAGAGGTGGAAAATTACATGCCGACGGACAACGGAGAATCTCCTATTGCCAATATTCGCTCCTGGGTGGAAACTACCTGTCCATGCTGTGGCGGCAAGGCTGAGCGAGAGACGGATACCATGCCTCAGTGGGCCGGTTCTTCTTGGTATTTCCTGCGCTATATAGACCCGGATAATGCAGAGGCACTGGCCGGTGAGGAGGCCCTGAAATATTGGCTGCCGGTGGATTGGTACAATGGCGGTATGGAACATACCACCCTGCATCTTCTGTATTCCCGGTTCTGGCATAAATTTTTGTATGACCAGAAGGTGGTGCCGACGAAGGAGCCTTATCAGAGGCGTACCTCCCATGGTATGATTCTGGGTGAAAATGGCGAGAAGATGAGTAAGTCCAGAGGCAATGTGGTGAATCCGGATGATATTGTCAGGGACTATGGCGCCGACACCCTGCGTACCTATGAAATGTTCATTGGCGCCTTTGATGCGGCGGCGGCCTGGTCAGAAGACGGCGTAAAGGGATGCCGGCGGTTTTTGGACAGAGTATGGAAATGCCGGGATATGGTCACAGAGGACAGTGGTTATTCCAAGGAACTGGAGACCAAACTGCACCAGACCATTAAAAAAGTAAGCAATGATTTTGAAACACTGAAATACAATACAGCCATTGCCGCCATGATGGCGTTAGTCAATGACTTTTACAAAGTGGGCAAGGTGACACGGGATGAATTTAAGACCCTGTTGATTTTATTAAATCCGGTTGCCCCTCATATCACAGAAGAACTGTGGAGCGATTTACAGTATGGCGGAAGATTGTACCAGAGCAGCTGGCCGGAATACGACGAGGCCAAGACAGTGGAGAAGGTACAGGAAATCGGCGTACAGGTAAATGGCAAGGTGCGTGGGGTAGTGGCACTGGCACTGGATGCCTCTAAGGAGGAGGCGCTGGAGGCTGGTAAAAAAGCCGTGGCTGACAAACTGGAAGGAAAAGAGTTAGTCAAGGAAATCTATGTACCGGGACGCATTATCAATCTTGTGGTGAAAGGGTAGAAACCCTGTGTGAATGGAGGTAAAAGGTGAAAGTAAGTGTTATCATTCCCTATCATAATGAGAGAAAATATATCGGGGACTGCCTGGACAGTCTGGAAGACCAGAGCGTGCAGGACTTAGAGGCCATTGTTGTCTGTGACCACTGCGAAAAGGAAGCTGTCCTTGAACTGCGGGAGCGGGCGAATGAGAGTCCCTTTCCACTGACGGTATTGGAATTGACTGAGGGACAGGGAACCGCCGCTGCCCGGAATATGGGGATTCAGAACAGCCAGGGGGAGTACGTGCTGTTTCTGGACTGCGATGACTATCTGGAGACCTATGCGCTGGAGGAACTGTTACTCCAGGCAGAAGGGAAAGATGTGGTATACGCCAGACATGCCAAGACCTGGTATGGGCGGAGGGTATATTATGACAATGGCAAGCAGCTCTATGCACAGAATACCGGAAAGAGCGTGGAGGAGGACGATGAGGAACAGGATTCCGACACGGACAATGACGAATTGGAGCTGCAGGGGGAGCAGGAGCCGGAAAGTGAGTGGCTGCGCACCTTTCATGTGCTGATTCATAACTGCTATTCCTTTCAGGAAATAACTGTTTTGGGAATGTTAGTACGCAAGGATTACATTCAGGAGAAGGATTATCTGTTTGAGGAGGATTATACCTACTACGCCGATTTACCCTATGCCATGTTGCTGCTGTGCGGCACGGAGAATGCAGGATTGGTTTCCAAAACCATCTATATCAAGAGAAAGCACAATGACCCGATTAACCTGCCATCTCTGAGTCAGATTTCCGATGAAAAGAAAAAACTCACCGAAGGAATACGGGCCTATCTGACCATGAAGGAACTGGTGAAGGGGCGGGAGGAAGCGGAAGTTGCCCTGGACCGCAAATTTATCAAATATTATGTGAAAAAGATTTCACCTTATTATATTACAGCCAGCCGCAAAGATGCGGAGGAGATTTATCATCAGGCGTCTAAATGTCTGCCTCTGATTACCGAACCTGCCAGAAAGAGGGCTCAGGGTTATACCAGACGTCTGTTGAAGGCGTCGGAAAAAGAAGGGCCTGCCAAAATTGCAAAGCGGGTCAGCCGTCACAGTTCTCTTCAGACCCTGCGCCGTGTTCTGACAAGTCGTTCAGCCATGCGCAAGTATCTGTACCGTAAGGTATTCAGCCGGATGAAGATGATGGATAATGTGGTGCTTCTGGAGAGTTTTTTTGGAAGGAACTACTCGGACAGCCCGAAATATATATTTGAGTATTTGAACCAGAATTATCCAGGGCAATATAAATATGTATGGATTTTTTCCAACAGCAAACGAAGGAGAGAGGAAAAACTGCCGTATCCGTCTAAAAAGGTAATACGGTTCAGCCTTCGATATTTTTACTATATGGCCCGGGTAAAATACATTGTATTTAACGGACGCCAGCCGCAGTATTTCATCAAGCGGAAGGGCAATGTCTTTTTGGAGACCTGGCATGGTACCCCTCTGAAGAAACTGGTATTTGATATGGATGAGGTGACGACGGCCTCTCCTCTTTACAAAAAGCAGTTTTATATCCAGACCCGTTCCTGGGATTATCTTGTGGCACCAAACAAATTTTCCGAGGAGGTATTCCGGCATGCCTTTATGTATGACGGGAAAATGCTGGAAACCGGGTATCCCCGCAATGATATTCTCCATCTGGAGGACAAATCGGCGTTGACGACAGAGATTAAGAAAGAACTTGGTATTGACCAGAATAAGAAAGTGATTTTATATGCGCCGACCTGGCGGGACGATGAGTTTTATGCTTCGGCCCAGTACAAATTCACCCTTCAGTTAGACATGGATAAATTGAAGCGGGAGCTGGGAGATGAATACGTGCTGCTTCTGCGCACCCACTACTTTGTCGTGGATAATCTGGATTTGTCGCCCTATGACGGTTTTGCCTATAATGTGAGCCAGTACAATGATATTGCGAGGCTGTATCTGATTTCCGATGTACTGATTACCGATTATTCCTCTGTATTTTTTGACTATGCGAACCTGAGAAGGCCGATGCTGTTTTTCACCTATGACCTGGAAAAATACCGGGGCGTCCTGCGTGGCTTCTATGTGGATGTCGAGGAGGAACTGCCGGGACCGATGCTGTTCAATACGGATGAGGTGCTGAACGCCATGCGAAATCTGCCGGCGATTGAAGAAGAGTACAAAGAGAAATACGATAGATTTTACGAGAAATACTGTGCCTGGGAAGACGGCAATGCTACCCGCAAGGTGGTGGAGACGGTATTCGGAAAATAGGAGAGTGTAACCATGTCGAAGATAAGTATCATTATTCCCTATCTGAAGGGACAGACCTATCTGGAAGAATGTGTGGAAAGCATTGAGAGTCAGCAGCTGCCGGATTATGAAATCATTGTGGTAAATGACAAGGATGGACAGGAGGTTCCCGCTTCTGTGGCTGACAAACCGCAGGTGACGGTATACCATGCCATAGAGGAACTGCCGGAGGATAAAATTCATGCCAATGAGGAAGAAGCAAGGCTCATCAAGGAAAAAAGGGTGCAGGAGCATGTGGAAAAACGCATGTCCCGGGCAGAACGACGCCGGGCAATTGTAGAAAAAAATGGAAACCCGGCTCTCTATCCCGAGGAGCAGCTAAATCCGGAAGAGGGGGACCTGATTGAGGAATATGAGGGGAAAATCGACGAAGTCAATCCCTTTGGCGTGGCCTGCTGCCGGAATATCGGCATGGCAAAGGCGACGGGAAAATATGTTTACTTTATTGATTGTGACGATTACCTGCTGGAGGGAGCACTGAACCGTCTGTTTACACTGGCAGAGGAAAAGGATGCTCTGATTACCACAGGAAATAAATACAGCTCCTGGTTTAAGCCGGCCAATTTTATCTTTGAAAGGGGAACCCAGGAGACCTTTATTCAGGGAATTAAGCAAATGACAGGCCAGGTTCTGGCCGAGCGTTTTGTGGAAATGTTCTCAGCCCAGCATCTTCTGATTCAACGGAAGTTTCTGCTGGAGCAGGGAATTACATTTGACGAGGAGAATACCTACTATAGTGACATGCGCTTTGTGGTACAGGCCTTACAGGCCGCCGGGGAGCAGATGTGGGTGGATGGTGACAGCCTGTATGTATGGCGCTACCGCAATGACCGGATTCATCTGCCGGCCCTGTCACAGAAAAAGCGCTCCAAGAGGGGACGGGAATTTATGGATGCCTACAGCCGTTCTCTGGAATTTCTTACTAAAAAGGATGCGGTGCTGAGACAGACGTTAGACCGGTCTCTGGTGCGGTTTTCCCTGAGCAAATTTCCGGGGCAGATTCGGGGAGAGCAGGCAGTGCGCTACACAAAGGCCATGCAGAAGATGCCGGACTGGAAGAAGCTGATGAAGGAATTCCGGTGGATGGAGCGGCTGGAACTGGGCTTTGTGCGCCGGGGCAAATACCGTCTGGCAAAGCCTGTCAGCAAGATTAGCACCTGGTTTAGAAAGAAAAACGGACTGTTAGGAAGCCGGATTCAGTGGTACCGGGTACTGGAAAAATATATCTTCAGGAAAATGTCTATCCGGCATGACTGGATTTTTATAGAAAGTTTTTTTGGCAAGAGTTATTCGGACAGTCCGAAATATCTCTATGAATATCTGCAGAAAACCAGAGGGGATAAGTACCGTTATATCTGGGTGCTGAACCAGAACTCCCCGGATTTGAAAAAGACGGGAAAGCATACCCGCTGCAAGATGAACAGCCTGCGCTATGTCTATTATGCGGCCCGGAGCGGCTACCGGATTTTCAATGTACGCCAGCCAATGTGGTGTAAAAAGCGGGCCGGGGTAATATTTTTACAGACCTGGCATGGTACGCCGTTAAAGCGTCTGGCCTTTGACCTGGATGATATTTTTGCCGCCAGCCAGAATCATAAAATGCAGTTTTATGAGCAGGGCAGAGAGTGGAACTATCTGGTATCGGCCAACGAATTTTCCACCGAGGTCTTTGAACGGGCCTTTGTATATAACCGGGATAAGATTCTGGAATACGGGTATCCGAGAAATGATATTCTCTATGCGGATAACCGGGAGGAGATTGCCGCAGAGGTAAAGAGGGAGTTTGGCATACCGGAGGACAAGCGGGTTATTCTTTATGCGCCGACCTGGCGGGACGACCAGTTCTACGAGAAGGGACGCTATAAATTCCATCTGGCGATGGATTTGGATTTGATGCGGAGGGAGCTCAGCAACGACAGTGTAATTTTACTCCGTACCCATTATCACATTGCGGATATTGTGGATTTATCCGGTTATGAGGGCTTTGTATATAATGGAAGCAAATACGAGGATGTGTCCCGGCTGTATCTGGCGTCGGATATTTGCATTACCGACTATTCCTCTGTATTTTTCGACTATGCCAACTTAAAACGGCCGATTTTGTTCTTTACCTACGATTACGAGTCCTATGCAGATGAAATTCGGGGTCTGTATATCGACATGGAGAAAGAACTGCCGGGGCCGATTCTGCATACCAATGAAGCGGTCGTGGAAGCATTGCACAATATGGATGCCATCAATGAGGCTTACCGTGAACGCTATGAGGAATTTTACAGGAGATTTTGCAGTGTGGATGACGGTCATGCCACAGAACGGATTATAGAGAAGGTCTTTGGTGAGCGTGAAAACAATGCCGGCAGCAGCGCCTCATAAGATACGAAAGGGGTAACCGATTGTGGGGAAATGGATTTATAAAACCGCAAAAAATGCAGTGGTTCTTGTGTACCGCCTTATGTGTGGAATTTTCCCGGTGAAGAAAAACCGGGTTGTCTTTGACAGCAGCCTGGGAAAAAGCTACGCAGGGAACCCAAAACATATCTATGAGTATCTGGTGGCCAATGGCTACGATATACAATGGGACTGTATCTGGTTTTATGAACATGAAAAATACGACATTCCCGGCATGAGCCGCCAGGTGCGTTACGGACGTCTGCGCTATCTGTACTATATGGCCACCGCCAAGGTATGGGTTTTTGACACCCGGCAGCCGGAGTTTCTCATTCGGCGTAAGGGAACCCATTACATCCAGACCTGGCATGGCACCCCGCTGAAAAGATTGGCATTGGACATGGAGGATGTGTTCATGGTAGGGGAAAATGACATCGACACCTACAAAGAGCATTTTGTCCGCAACGTAAATACCTGGGATTATCTGATTTCCCAAAACCCCTTTTCCAGCACCACTTTCCGGCGGGCCTTTGACTTCAGGAAAGAGCTGCTGGAGATTGGCTACCCAAGAAATGACATATTGTTCCGGGAGAATACACCGGAGGCCATCCGGCGCTACCGCCGGAACCTGGGACTTCCTCTGGATAAAAAAATTATTCTCTATGCGCCGACCTGGCGGGATGATGAATATTCCGAGGACGACCGGTATGAATTCCGCCCGCAGATTTCCTTTGAAAAACTGCAGGAGGAGCTGGGAGATGAATACATTATGATAGTGAAGTACCACTATCTCATTATGGATGCGGTGGATTGGTCGCCCTATAAGGGATTTGTCTACCACTTTGACCAGAGCCGGGATATTGCCGAACTGTTTTTAGTGTCGGATATGTTAGTGACAGACTACTCCTCGGTTATGTTTGACTTTAGCATTTTGCAGCGGCCGATGTTTTTCTTTGCCTATGACTTTTATAAATACAAAAATGAACTGAGAGGTTTTTATTTCAGTTACCGCAAGGAGATGCCAGGGCCGATTTCCTCCACCACGGAAGAATTGATTGAGGACATCCGGCATTATAATCCGGAGGAATATTCAGAGCGTTATCATAAGTTTATGGAAAAATATAACTCGGCGGACGATGGGAAGGCTTCCGGCCATGTGCTGGATTTGATGACTACCCTGATACCTGCCAGAAGGCAGGACGTCTACTATGATACAGAATGATATAGAATAAGAAACAATGAGACAGAACGGAGGAAAGAAATGGAAACAATTGCCAGCTTTACTGTGGACCACATGAAACTTTTGCCGGGGGTGTATGTCAGCCGAAAGGACAGCACCGGCCAGGATATTGTCACCACCTTTGATATTCGGATGACCCGGCCGAATTTTGAACCGGTGATGAATACCGGAGAGATTCATACTATTGAGCATTTGGGGGCCACCTTTTTGCGGAACCATGAAACCATGGGGGACAAAACCCTGTACTTTGGCCCGATGGGATGCCGTACCGGCTTCTACCTGCTGTTGGTAGGAGACTATGAATCCCAGGATATTATACCGCTTTTAAAGGAGCTGTATGAATATATTGCTTCCTACCAGGATGAGGTGCCGGGAGCGGCGCCGGAGTGCTGCGGCAACTATCTGGACATGAATCTGCCCATGGCAAACTATCTGGCGAAAAAATTTCTGGAGGAGGTTCTCACGGACATTACGCCTGACCGGTTGAAATATTCATAATTGGAAGTTTCCCTGCATAGGTATAGTAAAAAATAACAGCAATCGCTTGTTTCAAAGGCAGGGACGGAAAATGTTAGAATGGGATAGCCGAATGCAGAATAATCACAGTATTAAAGTTCTGAAAGCGGCCATCCCATTTTTTGATGTTGCCATCGGGGAGACCATTGACTTAGAGGGGCTTTTCCATGCCATCCGTCCCTTCATCCATGGATGGGAGCGCCGTATTCTGGATATGCTTCTGCAGTTTTTCCAGATGCGCCATATGATGGAGATGCTTCAGGTGGTACAGGCAATGCAGGCCATGCAGGCGGCTTACAACAATTCCGCAGACCAGGACGGCCAGCCGGAGGGGGGAGGTATGGAGGGGATGTTCGATATGCTGCGTGATACGCTGCCTCCGGGGCAGCAGGACGTCATTGATATGGCCAAGGCCATGATGTCCATGATGCCGATGGGACAGCAGGAAGGGGAAAATGAGCCGGTCGATATTTGATGAATATGATATTTTTAAGACCATGCACCCGGTAAAGGTTGAAGTGATGAAAGAACTGGTAAAGAACATGCAGGGAAGGCAGATGAAGGAGGCGGCACCGCTTCTGATGGCGGCGGGCAGCCGGCTTCAGGGGCAGAATCTCTCCTTTACTCCCGAGGAGGTCAGCGTGTTGATGGAAATCCTGACAAAGGACATGAGTCCGGAGGAGAAGGCCAGGGTAGAGATGATGAAGAATATTGTCCGAAAAAAACGGTAGAACCTTTTGCTGTTTTGTGATAAGATAACACTAATTTGAAATACGCTACAGAAATGAGTGATGACACGATGGCGGAAAAGTGGATTGAGTTAAAAAACATTTCCAAATCCTTTGACGGGGAGCTGGTTCTTGACCGGCTGAATCTGGAGATTCGGGAAAATGAATTTGTCACCCTGTTAGGGCCAAGCGGATGCGGCAAGACCACCACCCTGCGCATTATGGGAGGCTTTGAGACCGTGGATGAGGGACAGGTATTGCTGCACGGGGAGGATATTGCCCGTGTGCCGGCTAATAAGCGCCCTATCAATACGGTGTTTCAGAAGTATGCGCTTTTTACCCATATGAACATCGAGGAAAATATAGCCTTCGGCTTAAAGATAAAGAAAAAATCCAGGGAGTACATAGCGGATAAAATCCAGTATGCCCTGAAGTTGGTAAACCTGGAGGGATTTGAAAAGAGGATGCCGGATTCTCTCAGCGGCGGCCAGCAGCAGCGTGTGGCCATTGCCAGAGCCATTGTCAATGAGCCAAAGATTCTGCTTTTGGATGAGCCGCTGGGGGCGCTGGATTTGAAACTGCGCCAGGAGATGCAGTACGAGCTGATACGCCTCAAGGAAGAGCTGGGTATTACCTTCGTCTATGTGACCCATGACCAGGAGGAGGCCCTTACCATGTCCGACCGTATCGTGGTAATGAACCAGGGCTACATCCAGCAGGTAGGCACGCCGGAGGATATTTACAATGAGCCCCAGAATGCCTTTGTGGCAGATTTTATCGGAGAGAGCAATATCCTTTCTGCCATTATGATTCGGGACAAAAAGGTCAACATCCAGGGACAGGAATTTGACTGTGTGGATGTGGGCTTTGGGGAAAACAATCCGGTGGATGTAGTAATTCGGCCGGAGGATTTGATTCTGGTGCCGCCGGAGAAGGGAATGCTCCGGGGGAAGGTGGTATCGCTGATATTCAAGGGAGTCCACTATGAAATGGAAGTGGAGGCCCTTAACTTTACCTGGCTGGTGCACAGTACCAGACTGGCAGAGGTGGGCAGTGAGGTGGGGCTCTTTGTAGACCCCTTCAACATACAGATTATGAAAAAACCTTCCAGCGAGGCAGAGGAGGTGCTGCGGGATGAGTAGGAAACGGACAGGCATACTGGCGGCACCCTATACGGTATGGATGACAATCTTTGTCATTGTACCGCTGTTTATTGTGGCCTATTATGGCTTTACCACATCGGATGGACAGTTTACCCTGGACAATGTCAAAAGCATTACAGAACCCATTCATCTGAAGGCTCTTTGGACTTCCATCCGCCTTTCCGTAATCTGCACGGTGCTGTGCTTTATTATGGCGCTGCCCCTGGCATTGGTGATTCGCAATCTACATATTAAAAGCAGTGGATTTATTATCTTTATTTTTATCCTGCCCATGTGGATGAACTTTCTGCTTCGCACCATTGCCTGGCAGTCCCTGTTGGAAAAAACCGGTGTGCTGAATGCCGTACTGGGATTTTTCGGCCTGCCGGCCCAGAATATGATTAATACAGAGGGGGCCATTGTACTGGGCATGGTTTACAACTACCTGCCCTTTATGGTGCTTCCGATTTATAATTCCCTGGCCAAAATAAGCCAGGACACCCTGGATGCAGCGAAGGATTTGGGAGCCGGCTGGTGGCAGACCATGCGCCGGATTACCCTGCCTCTGATTCTGCCGGGGATTGTCAGCGGGGGAACCATGGTATTTGTCCCGGCGCTGACGACCTTTGTGCTGTCAGACCTGCTTGGAGGCGCCAAAATCCAGTTAATCGGCAATGTCATTGAGCAGTCCTTCACTACGGCCAATGACTGGAATCTGGGAGCGGGCCTTTCCCTGGTTCTGATGGTGTTAGTCATTGCCAGCATGGCGCTGATGTCGAAGTATGACAAGAGCGGAGAGGGGGCAGGCATATGGTAGGAAAGCGGCGGATTTCCCGGATGGCTGGGAAATTATATATGGCTCTTATTTTTATTTTTCTCTATGCACCCATTGTGACATTGATTGTATTGTCCTTCAATGAATCGAAATTCCGGGGGCACTGGGGAGGCTTCAGTCTCAAATGGTACGGAAGGCTGTTTGCCGATAAGACGATTATGGATGCGCTGGCCACCACCCTGGCGATTGCCCTGCTTTCGGCGCTTATTGCCACGATTCTTGGGACAGTGGTTTCCTTTGCCATCAGCCGGATGCGGAAGCTTCCGAAAACCCTGCTGATGTCTGTCACCAACATCCCCATGCTGAATGCGGATATCGTCACCGGGATTTCCCTGATGCTGTTGTTTATTGCCATCCATTATACCATGGGATTTTCCAGTGTACTTCTGGCCCACATTACCTTCAATCTGCCCTATGTGGTATTGAGCGTACTGCCAAGGCTCCGGCAGATTAACTACAGTACCTATGAGGCGGCGCTGGATTTGGGGGCTTCTAAGGGCTATGCCTTCTGGAAGGTGATATTCCCGGATATTATGCCGGGGATATTGACAGGATTTCTTTTGTCCTTTACTATGTCTTTAGACGACTTTGTGATTACCCATTTTACCAAGGGCGTTGGTGTGGATACCCTGTCCACACAAATATATGCAGAGGCGCGAAAGGGAATCAAGCCGGAGATGTATGCGCTGTCTACCCTGATGTTTGTGACGGTGTTTGTTCTGCTGATTCTCTATAACCGCAAAAAGGAGAGATAAGTTTGAAAAAAATAATCAGTCTGGTCTGTCTGGCGGCCATGATGGTTTCCGCATTGACAGGCTGTGGTGGGAGCCAGGCGGGAGATACGGAGTCCGCAGGAAGCCTGAATATATATAACTGGGGGGAATACTTTGATTTGGACGCCATACAGCAGTTTGAGGATGAGACAGGAATCAAGGTGACCTATGACGAGTACGAAACCAATGAGGGTATGTACCCGATTATTGCCAAGGGAGCGGCCGATTACGATTTGATATGTCCGTCGGATTATATGGTTCAACGGATGAAAGAGGAGGGGCTTCTGGAGGAAATCAATTGGGACAATGTGCCGAACCGCCAGTATATTGATGAGGAATACTGGGAATATGCCCGCTCCTTTGATGAGGGAAATAAATACAGTGTGCCATACCTGTGGGGCACAGTGGGTGTGTTATACAATACCTCCATGGTGGAGGAGGCCATAGACAGCTGGGCCGCTCTCTGGGATGAGAAATATAAGGACAATGTGCTGATGCAGAAAAGTGTCCGGGACGCCTTTGGCGTTACGCTGAAATATCTGGGTTACTCCCTGAATGCTACGGATAATAATGAGATTGAGCAGGCCAAGCAGGAGCTGCTCAAGCAGAAACAGCAGGGAATTGTGCAGGCCTATGTGGTGGATGAGGTACGGGATAAAATGATTGCCGGGGAGGCGGCCATCGGCGTTATCTACTCCGGCGAGGCCTTGACCTGCCAGCAGGAGAACCCGGATTTGGAATATGTGATTCCCAGGGAGGGAAGCGAACTCTGGATGGACTGCTTTGCCATTCCCAAGGGTGCAAAGAACAAGGAAAACGCAGAGAAATTCTTAAACTTCCTCTGCCGGCCGGAGATTATGAAGCAAAACTTTGATTATATCACCTACTCCATCCCAAGCAGTGCGGGACGGGAGTTAATCGAGGAGGAGGAATACCGCACAAGCGAGATTGCCTTCCCGCCTTTGGATTCCCTGACAAACTGTGAGACATTGAAGTATCTGGGGGAGGATGTGGATAAGGTCTATAATGATAAGTGGAAGGAACTGATGGCAGAGTGATGCGGGGGCGCTCTGTTTTAAGTGTATTTCATGTGAAATGAAAAGTGTTTGTCAAGCACAAATTTTTGAAAAAAAGTGTAAATTAAGTGATGAGGGCTACCAATTAAGTGATAGCCCCCCTTTTTTTATGCTTTTATGTTACAATAGATGCAAATGAAATTTTGCGGCAAAAGCACATTAGATGCACATGCTCAAAATTTGGATGCAAATACACAAAATGAAACTAAAAATACGAGAAAGGAGAGGTGATGTCTCCGCTTCCCGGCAGACATCACGAGTGACTGTATGAGAAAGGACAATGATAAGAAAGAAAGGAAGCGCAGAAACGGGAAAGGGATAGCGAGGCGGTGCCTGGCTGTCCTGCTGGCCCTGCTTCTGACTGCCCAGGGAACCGCCTTTACCAGCGTGTATGCGGCGGATGATACGAAGACGGAAGAGCAGAAAAAGGAAGAAGAAAAGACCCAGGATGCGGCGCAAAAGGCGGCGAATGGGACAGAGGATGTGAAAGGAGCAGATGATCTGGAATATGTGTTTCCAGAATCAATCCAGGTAAAGGGTGAAAATGAAACGCTGACTTACTGGGATATCTGTGGCGGTTCTGCCGATAAAGCCGTGACAGCGAATTCCCGTAAAACAAAAGACGAGAAGGAACTTGTGAAAGATATGCTTACGAATGCGCCAATTGAAAAAAATCCGGACGGCATTGGTACGACTAAACATACAGATTATGTCCTGATCGATTTTTGGAGCGATGTGGCATATAGAGTTCTTGGTCAAAAATATAACGGTCAGGAGATGTATATTCCTACCGATACCAAAAACATAAAGGAGGATAACCCTGAGAAGATTGATTATAAGTGTAGTTTTGGACCCTCATCCCATGGTAGTACGATTGAAAACTATCTATCGAACAAAGCTACTAAGAAAGACAATCCTTATTATTTTGACATGCCACACCATTTAAAGGTTGGAGTTTCAAAAGATGTTAAAGGTGCCAAAACAGATGGAGTATATTATGGCCGGTTTGGTTCGCTATATGCTCTTCCTCAAAATGCAGATGAGACAAATGCCTGGGCGACAGGGCTTCAGATGGGCAACAGTCTGGCAGATGCGGGAGAGGCGATGTATGATGTGGTAACGACTTACCTATCTCCCACACTCAAGTCTTCCGATCTTAAAAAATACAGCAAGATTGATTTATTGACCAACAAAAGTAATCAGGTTGTAGCCTATTCGTTTGTTGGGAGTTCTGATAAGAAGAATTCTTCGAGATTTGACTACAATTGTTTTGGGCTTGTATTTTATGATTTTGAGCTTCTTCCCATCGTGGAGACGGATAAGGATGACTATGGTGAAAACCTTATTTATACCACAGAGACCCTGGATATGCTGGATGCTTTGAATAAAAGTACAGCGGTGCATAATACACCAGGCATTGACTATACGCCGGTAAGCAATGGGAAATCGAACTTTGATACGACGACCTTTGACAATAGCGAAATGGGGAGTTCCCTTTCTACGGCTGTAAATTATACCAACAGTAATGCAGAATCTACAACCAGGAGTGACAGCCAGACGAATAACTCGTCAACGACATCAAACCAGTCGGGAACATTTACATATACGCATACCAGACAGAAAGGTGGTAAATTGTCGGGAACAAGGACAAATGCCTTTGCTGCCGCTGCGACCCTTGGATTTTCTGAAACATGGGGGGAAGCTTATACTAAGGGCCAGAGTAGTACTGGTTCAGATACGGTGGCCAAAGGCTCCAGTGCCAACGCAACGGTAAATCCATACTCCATCCTGTCGGTTGCACAGAATGTAGAAAGTTCTTCCCTGACCATTCAATACCAGCAGCCATGTGTCATATCATATAAGGTAGCAATGGTGTCAATCTGCGGCTCTTATGATAAGGATACACACCTGGAGAAATATCCTCAGCTGCAATTCTGTACCATCTTTGGCAGTGTGGATGAAAATGGCGAAGAGGATGGTACGGGAGATGATGCCCTTGACAGGCTGAGGAAAAGGTATGATGCCCGCGATGAGAATACCAAGCATGGTATCGAAAAAGACTGTTATACCCGAGCTACGAGGTATAATCCAGGCCAAAAAGTTGATGATGGATCGGAACCAGATTTACTCGGCGACGAAGTGGATTGGAAATATGTCGAGAAAGACGATAATGTGATGTACAATGATTGGTTTAGTATGTACGATCAGATGCTGGACCTTAAGAAGGGGGGATACAGAATGAGCACCCATGGCGGGGCGATGTCCGCCAGTATAGATAACATAACCTATAGTCTGAAACAGCTTGTGACGAAGCCCTTCAGTGTGATAGAGGCGAAGTCCAAGGCTACTTCCAACAGTACGGATTTGTATCTTTACAAGGGACAGACGGACGTAGGGCTCAACGCCAAACTCAGTGCCTACTTTCCGGATGGAAAGACCTCCTGGTCGGGATTTAAGGATAACACGAATAGTGGCGGCTGGCACATAACGGACCGGAATGGAAACGACATAGCGGAGTCAAATGAGTATAACGAACAGACCACGGACAATATAACCCTTGCCCAGATAGACGATGGCAGTTATGTAATCGATTGCAAAAACGGAACGAAGGATGGGACAACCGTATATCTCCAGTATAAGTTTACGGATGGATATTATAGTTACTATGATAAAAAAAAGGGGGAAGATACACCGATTACCATAGAGAACTATAAGGCAGATAAAGGCAAACTTCCGATGATTAAGGTGCACTGCTATGCAAAGAAGAGTCAGGCAGACAGTGCGGCCTGGGCTGCAAGCCTGCAAGGCTCCATATTTGCCGGTGACGGAGCAGGCGGCTGGATTGCCGTTGCCGTGGTGGTTGTGCTGGTTCTGGCCGGAGGTATATTCGTTCTGTATAGAAAGAGAAAGAAGGCTTAATATGCTGTATATAGAACATATTTTTATTGCAATTGCCGCCCCCGTTCTGGTTCTCTGCTTCGTGGCGGGCAAAGAGGAACGGAGACATTTGGTTTCGCTGGTGGGAGGTTTTTTGGCAGCGCTGCTGGCAGGATATATAAATTCCTATTTCATGGTGCTTTTGGGTTTGTCAGAGGGTGGGGCCACCCACTTTCTGACCCCGGTAGTGGAGGAACTGTTAAAGATGCTCCCTGTCCTGTTTTTTGCGGAGGCCTTTGTGGCTGACAGAAAGCAACTGAACGATATGGCAATCGAGATTGGACTTGGCTTTGCCATTATGGAAAACTGCAGTTATCTGCTTAATTACGGTGCCGATGATTTGACCTTTGTCATTATCCGGGGATTTGCAACGGGGGTTCTGCACCCGGTATGCGTGCTGGTTTCCACAATGGGCATTCATTTCCTGATGGAAAAGAGAAAGCATGCCGGCCTCCGCTTTTTGGGGTGCTTTTGTGCAGCGGTGCTTTTGCATGGAACATTTAATCTTCTGATATCGGCGGATGGGCGGGTGTACCGCATAATCGGCGGTTTGATACCGATATTTTTGGCAGGGATATTCTGTGTCTGCCGGAAAATATATAATAAAGGAAAACAAGTAGAATCCAAGGAGGAACAAGGTTGAAAAATATGCTCGATAGCATATTGTTTCACAAAGCGAACATCGTTCGCTCTACTATTTGTGCCGGAGCGTCACAAATAGTATTGATG
>JAFLTB010000047.1 GCA_022510605.1 Lachnospiraceae bacterium | reverse complement strand
ATGTGTTGTAATCGTAAAGTTCCCTCTATAATATATGACGCCCGGGACTGCCCTTAGGTTTCAAATTTTATAAAAATTTAATAATTTTCTTTTTTAATATAAAAAATATCTTGCGTCAGTCCGCATTTGGCTTCGGTTTTTTCGCTCTTAACATACAGGACCGCATCCCGAATCCGGACATTTGTCTGCTGAAACCGATTCTTTTACTGTTGATATATATTCCATTATTTATAGGGATAAAGCATTATGAAATTAGACGTAACAATTTAAAAAATCCCCCCATGCCGCGTAATTAGAACAATTACTGGAAACATGGAGGGTTCCTATTACATATATAAAAAAACGAAACGGTAAAAATACCATATGACAAAATACCAGTGTTTACTTCCTTTAGGCACTATGTGGATATAATAATTCAAGTCACTTATTTCCTTACATCATTGCCTAATCATTCTCCATCCGCCGGATAATATCCCGTATCACACCATAGAGTTCCGGCTTCAGTACATCCAGTGTCACCGGCTCCTCCATCAGTATTACATTATGGCAGGTAGAGTTTATCAATTCCACAATCATATACAGCATCAGGTCTGGATTGCGGAAACTCCGCCCGGACTCTTTCAAAAGAGCACCATACGCATCATAAAAACGATAGCCACTGCTGTCCTCTGTCTCGGACACCAGCATGTGTTGGAAAACACCCCAGCTTAAATTCCTGGCAATAAAGCGAAGCACAATCGGATTCTTATGAAAATGATTGATAATGAAATCTGCCAGAAAGATTACCTTGTCCTCCAGCTCCGGCAGTTTCTCCAGCATCATCTGCTCCACCGCCTGACGGAACAGGCCTGTGGCCTTATGGACAATCAGCTTGTCCCTGAGATCATATTTATCCTTAAAATACAGATAAAAGGTGCCCTTTGCCATCCCGGCTTCCCTGACAATCTCAGAGATAGAGGTGTCTTCAATTCCCTTTGTGGTAAACAGGGAAAAGGCGGCCTGCAGCAGAGCCTCTTTTTTCTGTTTTTTCTTCTCTTCCAGTTTTCCCACAGCAGCCTCCTTTTTATTCTTCTTTTTCCAGGGCCTCCGTCTCGATAATAAACTTCACATCCCCCTTCATGCCCTTACCAATACCACTGAAACTGTTATATTTCTTTCCTGCGGCAATCACGGCATCCAGACGCTCAAATAACCCTTTTATATCTTCCTGATAAGCATCTTCCAGTTTTTTTATTCCCTTTTCCTGGAACTTCTCCATTCCCGAAGCCGCCTTCTCTGCGCCGTCTGCCAGAGCACCGCTGGCCGTCTCTAACTTGGACACTCCTTCTACCAGGGTATCCGTGGCCTTGTTCAGGGCCAGGCCTCCTTTTTTCAGGGACTTCATGCCATTATTTAACTGTTTCGACTGCTGCTTCATGGTCTTGCTGGCCTTTTTCAGTTTCTTAGCGCCATTTAACAGTTTTTTATCGTTCTTTGTCAGGGTTTCTCCGCCCTCTTTCAGAGTTTTTACACTGGATACAAGCTTGGGAATCTGGCCGTTCAGCGTCGTTGTCACTCCGGTAAGCTGGGAGGAATTTCCGGATAGGGTACTCAAGCCGTCCATAACCGTATTTACTCCACTGGACAGACTGTCTGCTCCCTTCTTTAACTCACCAGAAGACGATGTGGCCGTTTCCAGCTGTTCAATAGCCGCCTTCTGCCCCGCTGTCACCTGCTCCAAAGCGGCAATCAGAGCCGCATCGGCCCCTCCTGCCTTCAATGCAGCAATAATCTGCTCATTCTGGGAAAAGGAATTCTTTAACTGGGTCAGGCTGGCATTCAGGGTCGTCACCCCGTCTGACACGGCTTTCGCTCCGGCTTTCAATGCTGTCACATTTTCCTTTTTCCCCATTTTATCCACGCCGTCTGTATAGGTTTTCAAGCCCTTATCAAAGGCTGCTATTTGAGACGGAAGATTTTTTACTGCCTCATACAAATCGCTGTTTCCTCCGGCAATCTGTTCAGCCCCCTTCACATAGGAGGTGACGCCGTCAGCCAGACCAGTTACCCCGTCGGCATACTCTCCCACACCCTTCACCAGCTTCGGGCCGCTTTTGGCCAGTTCCGATATACCATCCGTAACCTTCTTCACACCGTCCCGGCGGTATTTTTTAATCTTCTTTTCCAGGGTGCCCATGGAGTCAGCAAATAACTCCATGTTCTCTGAAAGACTGTCTGTGCCGTCTACCAGTTCAGCGGCTGCGTCGGTTAATTCTGAAAGACTGTCCTCCAGTTCCTCTTTACCACTTATTTTATCCAGTTGTAATTCATTCAACAGGCTGGGGCTTGCATAGGTAAAGGTATTTCCCATGGAAAAATCCGTTACCTGGGCAGTGATGGTAAATTCACTGTGAAGCTTTTTTGCATACTCCTTATCCAGAGATAAGCTTTCTGCTAATCCCGGCGTCCCCACACCTACCACAATCTGGTTGGAGCCATCGTTAATCAGCCGCCCGTTGTCCACCTCTACCTGGGAAAATTTCTCTGTGGGAAGAATCATTCCCGTTATCAGAACAAAGGGTGTGTAAACCGTTGTCTTTTTCCCTTGAACCGTCACTTCCTGCCGGGATTTATTGGTATAAGAGACATGTATCTTTACCAGACCGCTTTTGCCAGGCAGTTCACTTGCGGGTATTTCCTTACCATCCAGCGAATAGGTAATGGATACCTCCACCGGCAGTTCCCCTGAGGATTTTCCCTGATAGTAAATATCGCTGCCGGAGGTGTTCCAGTTTAACTCTCCCTCCGACTGGGTAAAGGTCTCCTCCCCCTTTACATTTGTAATATCTGTCAAATTGGAAGCGTCACTCACAGTACCGGAGATAACGCCGGAGTTCTTCAGCCAGTCGGCCACGGTAATTTCCTTTACGGTTCCATCTGCGGCCGCATTGACATAGACCGACTCCTGTTTGTTCACCTTTTTCGCCTCAATAAAAGGACAGCTGCCAAATACCAGCGCACACACCAGCACGCCACTGACAAGGTTCCTTCCCATTCTTTTCATACTTCTCTTCATCTTTATGCCTCCATTCCGATATTTCTTTTCTATATTCTATTTCTTTAGCACGACAGCGCCAATTCAAACCTTGTTTAGTCCTGTGCCATCATGCTCCCTTACACTCTCTTTCACCGTCAATAATCAATCTTTCTCATATCCCAGGTGGTAAAACATATGATTCGGTCAAATACCGTCAACATCGCCGGCAAAATCAAAATCACTACCAGCGTACTGATAATAGCGCCCCGGGCCAGCAGGGTACAGATAGACTCTATCATATCAATGCTGGAGGATACTGCCACTCCAAAGGTGGCGGCAAACAGACACAGACCGCTGGTAAGAATGGATTTAATCGAGGTCTTATGTGCAATAGCAATGGCTTCCTTTTTTGTCCGATGGCGCAGTGTGCGCTCCTTGTGATACCGGCTGGTCATCAAAATGGCATAATCCACCGTGGCCCCTAACTGAATGGTGCCAATGACAATACTGGCTACAAAGGGCAGGGCCTCTCCGGTATAATATGGCACTGACATATTCAGAAAAATGGCAAATTCAATTACCGCCACCAGAATCACTGGTATCGAGATGGACCTGAATACCAGCAGAATAATGATAAAGATGGCCGCTACCGAAATATAATTTACATTGGCCAGATCCACGTCTGTGACCCCCGCCAAATCTCTGGATAACGGCGCTTCTCCAATTACCATGGAATCCGGGCTGTATTTTTTCACAATGTCATTCAAGGCATCCACCTGCCCATTGGATTCGGATGTAGCTGCCCGGTAGTCCGAACATACAAACTGAAGTTCATACTCATCTCCCTGCAGCATCTGGCGGTATTTCTCCGGCACCATCTCCTCCGGGAAATTAGCGCCTATAACAGAGTCCAGACCCAGCACCCATTTCACGCCATCTACCTTCTCAATCTCCTCTCTCATTTTTTCCTTCTCACGGACTTTCAACCCATTTTTTAACAGGATAACGTGCATACTGCTCATATCAAAATTTTCCTGCAGTTTGTCATTGGCTATGGCTGAATCCAGCGTCTGTGGCAGGGAACGGGATATATCATAATAAATTTCATAGTTTTTATTTCCATAATAAGCAGGCCCGATAAGCAGCACAAACAGAGCAATGGCCACTGGCCACAGCTTGACAATCCCCTTGGATACTCCTTCCATCTTAGGAATAATACTGCGGTGTGATGTCTTTTCAATGGCTCCGTCAAAAATAAGTATCAGCGCCGGAAGCAGGGTGATACAGGTAATGACGCCAATGATGACTCCCTTCGCCATTACAAGTCCCAAATCCATACCCAGTTGAAACGTCATAAAGCACAGTGCAGCAAAGCCGGCAATGGTAGTGACGGAGCTTCCTGTCACAGATTTGAATGTGTTGGCAATGGCGTGGGCCATGGCCCGGTTTTTATCTCCCTCAAACCGCACTTTATTGGCCCTGTAGCTTTCCAGCAGAAAAATGGAATAATCCATGGTAACTCCCAGCTGCAAAATCGCTGTCAGTGCCTGGGTAATATAAGAAATCTCCCCAAACATAATATTACTTCCCATATTATACAGGACAGCCATACCGATTCCTGTCAGAAATATAAAGGGTGTCACAAAGGAATCCATGGCAAGGAGCAGAATAATCAGGGACAGTACCACCGCCACTGCTACATAAAGAGGCATCTCGGACAGAGCCAGGTTTTTAATATCTGTGACAACGCCAGACATACCGCTGATAAAGGCCTGCTTCTGAACAATTTCCCGCATCTGCGTCACGGCCTCCATCGTGGAATCCGCCGAAGTGGTATCGTCAAAGAGCGCAATCATCATGGTAGCGTCGCCATGGAAAAAGGCTTCCCGCAAATCCTCCGGAATCATCTCCACCGGTACGCTGATGTCCATTACATCATCATACCACAGAATATTTTCCACGTGGTCAACCTCTTTTAACTTCTCCTTTAATTCCACGACCTCCTGGTTGCTCATGTTTTCCACTACAATCATGGAAAATGCTCCCATGCCAAACTCATCTACCATGATATCCTGACCGGATACAGTCTCCAGCGAATCCGGCAGATAACTGAGCACATCGTAATTAATCCGGGTCATGCAGTACCCGATTACGGATGGTATCAGCAGAATTACTGCTAAAATAAGAATTAAAATTTTGTGTCTGGTAATCCATTTTCCAAACTTAATTACCATTGTATTCCACCTTCTGTCTCTCATGTTCTTGAAAAAAACAACGAGCGCTATACCCCGCAGGCCGCTCCATGTTGTTCCAAAAATGAACGTTGGTCATTTTTAATCTATGCGCAGTGTATCACAAAGTTACCCTGGCAGTCAACCCTTTTCTTTTTATTCTCCAAAACAATTTTTTACTTTCTCCATATATTAAAATCAGAGAGGAGGCATCATCATGAATCACGTAAGAAAGGCCGTCCGGGTGGAGCATGCGCACAGACTGGGGATTTTAGGGCAAAACATCGGCATCGCCATTGTGGACACCGGCCTGTCTAAACATCCGGATTTCCGCTCCCGCATCACCGGCTGGTACGATGCCATGTATCACCGTTCTTCGCCCTATGATGACAGCGGCCACGGCAGCCATGTGGCTGGCATCGCCGCCGGCAACGGTTTTTCCTCTCAGGGACTTTACTGCGGTATTGCACCAGAGGCCGGTCTCATTGGAGTCAAGGTATTGAACCATAAGGGTAACGGTGTCATCGCCGATATTATGAATGGCCTGAACTGGATTCTGCGTCACAGAGAACGGCTGAATATCCGCATCGTCAATATTTCCATCGGAGCCAACGATCAGAAAACCTTCCATGAAAACTGTGATTTTGTCCGGAAGGTAAACCAGTTGTGGGATGCCGGTCTCGTAGTGGTGGCCGCCGCAGGAAACAAAGGCCCCGGCCGCCATACCATCAGCGCCCCCGGCAACTCCCGGAAAATTATCACGGTGGGTTCCAGTGATACCTGGGGGGCTCCCGGCGAACCGGGACGGAACCATTCCGGCACCGGTCCCACTCTCTCCTGCATCAAAAAACCGGACGTAGTTGCGCCCGGTTCCCGTATCATCAGCTGCTCCGCCCGCTCCCATGGCAGACCGAACCAGCCCTATGCCATTAAAAGCGGCACCTCCATGTCCACTCCCATTGTCAGCGGCGCCATTGCTCTCCTGCTGTGCCTCTATCCGGACATGACCCCCAAAGAAGTGAAAATCCGGCTGAAAAATTCCAGCACGGATCTTCATCTGCCCCACGAAAAACAGGGGTGGGGACTTTTAAATATTGAAAAACTTTTGTCCTGATTCTCTACTCGCTATCACAGATGCCATATATCCTCATTGTACTGGGCAATGGTCCGGTCAGAGGAGAAAAATCCCGCCTTGGCAATGTTGACCAACATCTTCTGTGCCCAGGCCCGCTTGTCTTCATAATCCGCATAGGCCCGCTCCTTTGCCTCCACATAGGCCGGGTAATCCGGGAAGGTCATAAACCAGTCCTTATTCAGGAGTTCATCATAGAGACGCTGCAACTGCTTCTTGTCGCCGATTTTCACCATTTTTTTACTGAGGATAAAATCTACGGCTTCTTTCAGTTCCGGATTTTTCTCATAATAATCTCTGGAGCAGTAGTCCCCTCTCTCATAGCGGGCAATTACTGTATCGCTGTCCTCACCAAACACGTAAATGTTATCATCACCTACAAGCTCATGAATCTCCACATTGGCGCCATCCTCCGTACCAAGAGTTACTGCGCCATTGAGCATAAACTTCATGTTGCCGGTACCGCTGGCCTCTTTGGATGCCAGCGAAATCTGCTCGGAAATATCGCAGGCCGGTATTAGTTTCTCCGCATTGGTGACATTGTAGTTCTCCACCATCACTACACGCAGATACGGCCGGACATCTTTGTCCTTCCGGATGAGCTTTTGCAGACACAAAATCAAGTGGATAATATCCTTGGCAATAATATAGGCCGGTGCCGCCTTGGCACCAAAAATCAATGTAATAGGACGTGCCGGTTTTTTGCCCCTCTTAATCTCCAGATACTTGTGAATGGCATACAGGGCATTTAACTGCTGTCTCTTGTATTCATGAAGACGCTTAATCTGTATATCGAAAATGGAGTCTTCCATCAAATCAATCCCCTGGCTCTCCCGCAGATACAGGGCTAACTGATGCTTATTCTCCCGCTTGATGGCCTGTAAGCGCTCCAGCACACGGTCATCCTCTTTATAATCCAGCAGTTTCTCCAATGCGTCAGCATCTTTCTTAAAGTCCGGCCCAATGGTTTCCTCCAGAAATTCTGCCAGCGGATGGTTGCAGTGAAGCAGCCACCGGCGGAAGGTAATGCCGTTGGTTTTATTGTTAAATTTCTCTGGATATAATTCATAAAAATCATGCAGTTCGCTGTTTTTCAGTATCTCCGTGTGAAGATAAGCCACACCGTTGACACTGTGTCCATAGTGCATATCCATACGGGCCATATGTACCCGGTTTTCTTCATCAATAATCGCCACTGCCGGATTCCGGTATTTCTTTCTGATTTCCTCATCCAGCCTGCGGATAATCGGCACAAGGGCAGGAGCCACTGTCTCAATAAAGGACACCGGCCATTTTTCCAGAGCCTCCGCTAAAATGGTGTGGTTAGTATAGGCACAGGTATCTGTCACAATCTGTACTGCCTCGTCCCACTCGATTCCCTTCTCCATCAAAATCCGAATCAATTCCGGAATTACCATGGATGGGTGGGTATCGTTAATCTGAATCGCAGCATACTCTGCCAAATCATGCAGACTGCTTCCCCGTTCCAGAGCCTCTGCTACAATCAACTGGGCACCACAGCTTACCATAAAATACTGCTGGTACACCCGCAACAGCCGGCCTTCCTCATCGCTGTCGTCCGGATACAAAAACAGCGTCAGATTTTCCCTAATTCGGGTTTTGTCAAAATCAATTCCCTTTTTGACAAGACTTTCCTCCACCGAATCCAAATCAAACAGATGGAGACGATTGGTTCCATTTTCATATCCTGTCACCAGAATATCATACATGGCAGCCTGGACAGTAAAGCCACCAAATGCCACGGAAAATTTCTGCTTCTCCGGAATCAGCCAGCCCGCCTTTTCAATCCATGGATTTTTTTCCTCTTTTTGGCGGCATCTCTTAAATTTCTGCTGGAACAGACCAAAATGATAATTCAGCCCAATACCATCCCCGGCCAACCCTAAGGTGGCAATGGAATCCAGAAAGCAGGCCGCCAGACGACCCAGACCGCCATTTCCCAATGACGGCTCCGGTTCCCTCTCCTCCAGCCTGGCAAGGCTTTTTCCCGCCTTTGCCAGTTCATCCTTTATCTCATCATAAATCCCGAGATTAATCAGGTTGTTGCTTAACAGTTTTCCAATCAGAAATTCTGCGGAAATGTAATACAACTTTTTCTTTTTCCCGGTAATCTCTCTTTCTCCCGCTCTTTTCTGCACCAGTGCAATCAATGCCCCATACAGTTCATCGGTGCTGCACTGCTCCAGTCCCTTCCCATACATGGTTAATACGATTTCTTCTAACATCTTTTTCCTCTCTTTGTTTTATTCTTTTTTATATTTGGCTATCTTTGGCTGTTCAGCCTGTCAGCAATGGAACCCGGCTGGTCTTTGCAGCAGGCGAAGCCGGTGTTATCTGATAATGCCGCAGCACGAAATCAATCTGGCGTCCACCAGAGCTTACTGCTATATTATATACCTTATCCGAAGCATTGGCAAATTCTGCCGTTATATCATAGGAGCCCTCTGCCACATACACGCTGTACGCCCCTGTATCATCTGTTGTGGTCTGGAAAGTAGAGCCATCGTCCACATGGACACAGGTAACGGAAGCACCCGTCACTGCCTTTCCAGAATCATCTACTACCTTTCCTGTCACCCGCTTCTGTTCTGCCACCTTAATGACTGCTTTAGCCGTGGCTGTCCGCGCCGTATTCTGCTTGTCGGTAACTGTCACGGAAACCTCGTACTCGCCAATTCCCGCCGGAGTGCCGGATATGGTTCCGTCTTCATTCATCGTTAATCCCGACGGCATATGAAGGGCTGCATAGGTGTACTTCCCGCTTCCACCAGCGGCATGGGCAAAGCTTGCCCGGTCAAGGCTTCTTCCCACTAATACTGTCATATCCTCCGCATAGGATACCACTGTGGTGCTGTTCCCTACATGTACATGAATTTTCTTTTCCACCGTATTCCCCAACTCATCCTCGGCGGTGACCGTAAGCACCGTCTCTACTGTCACCGTAGTGTACTGGCCGGTAAATACCAGCGTATTTTCCCTCGGCTTGTAGTTCACACCGCCAATACTTCCTGCCACAGTGTAAGAAACATTTCCGTAGCAGTATTCACTTAAGTCCACCACGGCTTCCATTTCTTCCCCTACTACGCCAATCCATTTTTCTGCTGGCGGCGTTGAGGTTTTCACAAAGACCGCCTGGCTCTCCAGACTCTTGGTTCCATTTCCCGGCAGTGTGACGATAGACACACGGACAAAGGAATCCGGTGCAATACTGTAGTTGTCATCCAGCGTCAGGTCATAGGTTTTATTATCATAATTGCGCAGCTGGATAATCGTATATCGGCGGTTGTAGGTACCAAGTTCGTACTGTTTTCCCTCCACTACAATCTGGCTGGCCATCAGCGCCCTTGCCTTATCCAGGGTAACACGAACTGCATTGGGACCTAATACCTGTACCGATTCAATATTGATGGTGTTGGCCGCCAATACCTTTACTGTGCAGCTGGCACTCTTTTTGCTTCCCTCTATAGAGGTGGCTTTAATGGTAGCGGTTCCCGCCGCCACACCGGTAATTTTCCCTGCGGAAGATACCTTTGCCACATTGGCATTGGAGGTACTCCATTTTACTTTTTTGACACTTCCGCTGGCTGGCAGCACCGTGACCTTTAGATTCTTCGTGGCCCCCACATATACGGTGGCCTCCTCGGTGTCCAGTTCTACCGATTTCACCTGTTTTACCACTTTGACGGAAATTTTTGCTTTTTTCTTTTTATTTTTCTTTGAGGTGACCGTAATCTTGCAGGAGCCCGTCTTCTTTCCCTTTACATAGCCTCCCGCTGTCACTGTCGCCACCTTCTTTTTCGACGATTTATAGGTTACCTTCTTATTCTTTGCCTTATTCGGCGTCACCTTTACGGTGGTGGTAAGCTTTACCTTTTTTCCCACCGCCACATGCACTATCTTTCCGTAATTACTCTTTACCGTTACTTTTTTTACCTTTACTTTTCCTTCGGCACTGTTGCCAGCTGCCATACACAGCACCAGTGCCGCCGTAAGAAACAGCAGGTGTCTCCACATTCTCTTCATGTCTTCCTCCTTGATTTAATACGCTTTATTTAATCCGCTACATTCACTATCGTACCACACTTTTGCCAATCTGTATACTATAATAATAGTGAAGTATGTCAAAATTTTCACTTTTTAATCTTATGTGTAAAAAGCACTCAGCACAGAATGTGATGGGTGAATATGCACAAGAATCGCCTCTGGGAAAACCAGTTTTCCCGAAGCGATTCCTGTGCATATTGACATTGCCGCTTTCAGCGGCAAGTCCTTTTTACAGTTTTAACACATTGCGGAAACTCAAAAATCTTCTAATACGTCTTTATTATAATAGAGCTGAGCGTTCCCCTATTTGCCTTGGATAAATTCTGCCCATCCAACAATTTCTTTACAAATTCCTTCTTTTTCGCTTTCGGAACATAGAAGCTGCTTTTCCACTGCCAATCATTGGCCGCATTAATATTCGTATAGGACTCAAGGTCACTGTCGGTCAGAGTGCCATAAAATTCCGGCACCTCCCCGGTAAGATAGATATCCGACATCAGCAGCAGACTGCTCCGGTCCATGGACTTTAAAGATTTTGGTAATTCCACCGCCGCATGAAAGACCCCTTTGACACTCCGCCAGGTATCACTGCGAATTTCCTCTGGTCCCTCTGGAATGGTCAAAATATATTCATAACGTTTTTTACCCTTATCTTTCCCTTTTTCAGGCTTTCGCCACCACTGACTGGTACCGTTATCATTCCACATTCCCAGCACATTTATATTGTAGAGAATGCGCCCATCCTTTGAGAACAGCCATTTTTCCTTATTCAGTTTAAAGTTGGTATTTTCTTTTTCAAGTTTCACTGATATCGCTACATTATTCATCCAGTAAATAGCCTGCTCTTCTATTTCCTGTAATCCTGCAGGCAAATGCAAATAAATTATCCTGGATTCATATAATCCGGATTCATGCGTATCGTCTAAATCGGTAATCACAAGCAAAGAATTTCTTTTCAACCTTTCCACTCCCTCAGGTATATTCATTTGAGCAATCTCCGTATACAGCGTGGTTCCACACCCAATTTCCTTCAGATGCTCCGGTAAATTTGTGGTTATAAAGCTGCCCCATAGAGCATAGTCCTCAATATATTCCAGATGTCTATTCAGCTTTATGCTGACAGGCTGTTCATCCAGTGCCTTATTGCTCTGCCAGTATTCCCTTAGTTTCACATCCGAATCATCCAGTCCAAAGGCCATTCTTCCCAGCCGCCGCATGGAACCTGGCAGAGTTACCTCTACCCATCCCTGCTTTTCAGATGCTTCCTCCACTGATACCATATGGGCAAAAGCCCTTTCAGGAATTTCCCTGCGTCCTTTCTCAAAAGTAATCTGCCATTTACCGCAGTCTGCAAAGGCCTCTGCCTCTATATCCACCTCTTTGGGAATGGTCAGCATAGAGGGTGCTGCACAGTTGAAATTGTAGCTGCTCTTTTCTACCCGAAAGGCCCCCGCTGCAATTTTCTTTACTCCCTGGGGCAGAGTAATTTCTCTCACCTTTTCATAATCTCCCAGGTATCGCACCAGCGTATCTCCCTGAAGCAGAAAATCTCCCTGCCTTGTCATACCCTCCCGGTTCCTGTACTGGCAGTCACCCTCTGCCACCATGCCATAGGCATTCAGAATACACGTGTACTGGAAGGTATCATCCTGAAATACCAGTTTGGTTCTGTTATTTTCCAACTGTTCCGTAGATTTCAGCTCGCCCAGCGCCGCTATGCAATCCGACTCAAAACACGATTTGCCAATGCCATTCATATCACAATAAAAATGCCTGTCCGCCTCCCAGTCCCATACCATATGAATCCGCCATACTCTCCCGGACTCATCGGTTTCAAAAGCAGCACTTTCCTTTAATTCCACCGGCAGCGGCCTGTCTGTCCCCATATAGTCCATCAGATGAATGACAGCCTCTTTTTTCAGATTTTCTTTATTCTTCAAAATCCCCTGAAACTCCCAGGCATTAGCTTTATTCTCCATAGGAGGCATATCCACCCGTATGCCTTCCTCCAAAAGTTCCAACGTCCCCTCCACCACATTGATATATTGGGGAATGTCCTCCTTCGATGCCTGTTTGCCGGGCTCGTAATAAAATTCATATTCATTTCCCCCTGTGGCACTGGCTGATATGTACTGCATTCCCTCCTGTCCCCCTCCGTTCGGTGAGTCCCACCAGGATTGTTTGCGAACAAGGGAAATTACCATATGGGCACTGGTTACCCGCCAGACAGTCAATTGCAGTCCTCCATTTTCACTGGTCCAGACCCCCTGGTACTGCTTCATCCACTCCCTTTGTTCATTGATGTTGTCCTCCTGGACAAAAAACAGCAGAGCCACAGCCGCCAGTCCACAGGCCAGTGCACACACCACCATCATAATCAACCGCTTTTTCTTCTCTGACATATTTACCTCCCTATTAAGAAGCTTTCTAATATGTATCTATTAACTCTTCTTTCAGATATTTTTCGTTTTCCTCAGACAAATTCTGCCCCTTCAGAAATTTCTTTACAAATTCCTTCTTTTTCGCTTCCGGAAGATAGATTTTGTTTTTCCAAAACCAATCGTCCGCCTGGTTAACAGAAACATATGATTCAATGTCACTATCTGTCAGAGTTCCATAAAATTCCGGCACCTCTCCGGTGAGGTAGGCCTCTGATACGGAAAGCAGACTGAGCCGGCTCATGCGCCGCAGGGATTTTGGCAGTTCTACCGCCGTTTCAAAATCCGTATTGAAACTATTGACACTGTGCCAGGCATCCCCCCGGATTTCCTCAATCTCCTCCGGAATCGTCAAAATATAATCATATCGATGTTTTCCTTTATCTGCCTGCCCTTTAGGCTCCCGCCACCATCGGGTGAGTTCATCTTCGTCCACGTCCCATGCATCCCACACACTTTCTACATCTATATTATAAAGAGTGCGCCCATCTGTAGAAAGCAGCCAGTTTTCCTCATTTTGCTTAAAGTAGTTGCTTTTCTTTGCCTCCATGGTTACCGGCACGGGATTCATCCAGAAAATAGCCCCCTCCTCAATTTCCTGCAATTCATCTGGCAGAATTACGGTCATGGAATCTTCTTCATAGTCATCATAATATCCAATCTTATTTGTAATGACAATCAGGGAATTTTTCTTCAATCTCTGAAGCTTCTCCGGTATCCTAATATACACCGACTCCATATACAGCGTGGTGCCACAACCAAGTTCTTTTAAGTTCTCTGGTAAATTCGTTGTAAAATCTATCGTAATCCAGCTGCCCCACAGGGCATAGTCCCCAATGTATTCCAACTGTTTATTCACCGTTACACTGATTGGCTGTTCCTCCCACGACAGGTAGTTCAGCCAATATTTCTTCAATTCTGTATCCGAATCATCCAGACCAAAGGCCATTCTTCCCAGCCGCCGCATGGAAGCTGGCAGGGTCACCTTTATCCACCCCTGGCGCTCAAACGCTTCGTCCACCGGTATCGTATGGGCAAAAGCTCCCGCCGGAATTTCCCGGCGTCCCTCCTCAAAGGTAATCTGCCACTTGCCACAGTCTGCAAAGGCATCCGCTTCTATATCCACGTCCCGGGGAATCTTCAGCATGGAAGGTGTTACACAGTTAAAATTATAACTGCCCTTTTCTGCCCGAAAGGCTCCCGCCGCAATTTTCTTTACTTCCTGGGGCAGAGTAATCTCTCTCATCTTCTCACAATCTCCCATATATCGCACCAGCGTATCTCCCTGAAGCAGAAAATCTCCCTGCCTGGTCATGCCCTCCCGGTTTCGGTACTGACAGTCTCCCTCCGCCACCATTCCGTAAGCATTCAGAATATACGTGTACTGGAAGGTGTCATCCTGAAATACCAGTTTGGTTCTGTTGTTTCCCAGGCTCTCCCTGGTCTCCGGCTCTCCCAGAGCCGCCACACAGTCCCCCTCAAAACATGTTTTATTAATACCGTTCATATCACAGAGAAAATGCTGCTCACTCTCCCAGTCCCATACCATATGAATGCGCCATATCTTCCCGTCATCATCGGTTTCAAAAACAGAACTTTCCTTTAGTTTTGCCGGCAGCGCCCTGTCTGTCCCCATATAGTCCATCAGATGAATGGCGGTCTCTTTATCCAGATTCTTTTTATTTTTCAAAATCCCCTGAAATTCCCAGGCCTGGGCCTTATTTTTCATAGGAGGAATATCCACCCGTATGCTCTCATCCATAAGTTCCAACGTACCCTCCGCCGCATTGCCATATCTGGGAACATCCCCTTTTTTCGACATCTGCTGGCCGGGCTTGTAATAAAATTCATATTCATTTTCCATGGTAGCACTGGCTGATATGTACTGCATTCCCTCCTGCCCTGCTCTGTCCTCTATGTAGTCCTCCTGCCCGTCTCCCTCCTCCCAAATAGAGGATTCAGAAAAACTCCCGCCGTTTCGTTTGTGGACAAGAGAAACCACCATATGGGCGCTGGTTACCCGCCATACAGTCAATTCCAGTTTTCCATCTTCACTGGTCCATACGCCCTGATACTGCTCCATCCACTCCCTTTGTTCATGGATGTTGTCCTCCTGGACAAAAAACAGCAGAGCCATAGCCGCCAGGCCACAGGCCAGTGCACACGCCACCATCATAATCAACCGCTTTTTCTTCTCTGTCATATTTACCTCCCATTACGTTACGCCTCTTTGCTATCCGTCTGCTACTCCCCTTTGCTACCGTCTGCTACTCCTCTGCCGCAGATATTTTTGAACTGCTGATATATTCACAGGCCGCCAGTCCTGCCACTGCCCCGTCAGCCGCTGCCGTAGTCAGTTGACGCACTGTTTTCGTCCGGCAGTCTCCCGCTGTAAAAACTCCTGGTGTCCCGGTTCTGCAGTCCTCTGCCGCCCGGATATATCCCTTTTCATCTATCTCCACAAGGTCTGAAAAAACCTCATTATCTGGCATCTGTCCAATGGCGACAAACAGGCCATCCACCTTCTTTTCCCATTCCTGTCCTGTCTCCACATTCTGAAGGCGGATTCCTTCCAGTTGCTTCTTCCCCTCTAAGCCTGTCACCACCGCATTCAAAATAAATTCCACATTGTCTCTGGTTTTCAACGTCTCTACTAACGCCGCTTCCCCCCGAAACTGCTCCCGTCTGTGAATCACATAGACTTTTTTGCAGTATCCGGCTAAGAACATGGCGTCCTCCAGTGCGGTACTGCCGCCGCCTGCCACTGCCACCTCCCGGTCACGGAAAAAAGCGCCGTCACAAGTGGCACAATAGGATATGCCGGCGCCAGTCAACTCCTTCTCTCCCTTTATACCCAGCGGCCGGTTTTTTGCCCCGGTGGCCAGAATGACGGATAACGTTTCGTAACTCTGTTTATCCGTCACCACAATCTTTTTGTCTTTTTTATCCTCCACCCGGATTACCTTCTCCAGAGAAAATTCCGCTCCCAATCCGGTAGCCTGTTTATATAAGCCGGTGGCAAACTCAAATCCGGAGACATGCGGAATGCCGGGGTAGTTTTCCACCTCCGGCGAATTGATAATCTGTCCCCCATAATTCTTCTGCTCCAGTACCAGCACTTTCCTGCCGGCACGCACGCCATAAATGGCGGCAGAAAGCCCTGCGGTTCCACCACCTACAATAACTATCTCATACATTTCCATTCCCAGGTTTGCGGCTCACAGCAGGGCAAGAATTTCGTCCTTGGAAATCACCCCTACAGAACGCTCCGCTTCCTTTCCCTCCTTCATTACAATCAGGGTTGGAATCGACATTACCCGGAACTGCATAGCCAGTTCCTGCTGTTCGTCCACATTGATTTTTCCTACCTTGACATCCTTCTTTTCTCCGGCGATTTCTTCTACCACCGGCGAAAGCATCTGACATGGCCCACACCATCCCGCCCAAAAATCAAGCAGTACCGGTTTGTCCGACTGCAGCACTTCCGTTTCATAATTTTCCTTCGTTATCTCAATTGCTGCCATTTTTACCTCCATATTCGAAACTTTTATAAGGAAAAACAAAGGTGTTCATCCATAAACAACTTCCTTTTCCTGCACTTTCTTATAACTTTCTTATAATATAACCATTTTTTACAAGAAACATTATATCAAATCCAGAGAAAAACGCCAACTGTTTTTATTATGGATTCTGCATATAGTCCTGCATCTGCTCTCCGGCCCGATGAATTTCTGCCAGAAGGTCTCTGGCAGAAAGTAGCCGGCACCCCTCTCCCCGGATAATAATCTGCTCCAGCCCATCGGAGGTAGCCACAGTGACATCATATTTTCTGGCATTGTCATGAGCAAATTTTTCAATATACTGGTCTGCTGTCTCTGCTTCCTTCGTATACACTACATGAATGTTGTGGTAATCCAGTATCTCCGTCCGGTGGTTCTGCACCCGGTAGGCATCAAACACCAGTATCAGATGATATCTGGTAAAACCCTGATAATTGCACAAAATGTCCATCAGCCGCCCCCTGGCCGCATCAATGTCCATTTTTGCCAGTTCTTTTAATTCATCCCAGCTAAAAATGATGTTATAGCCATCCACCAGCAGATATTTTTCCCGTATCTCCGGCTTTTTCCCAGGCTTTGACACGCCAACGGCCCCGGAAGACCTGGAACGAACCCGTTTGCCGGATATGCCCTTGTGGGAACGGGGTTCTCCCCGGCGGTTGGCATGGGAGGTGCGCTCTAAAATCCGGTCAACCTCTTCCACATCGAGCCATTCTTCCTCCATCGCCCCTGTATACCCTTCTGTCCCCTCTTCTTCTGCTTCCTCCGTCTCTTCTTCTCTCTCCTCTTGATAGCCGCTGTCCACGTGCATATACTCCTTCACATGCTGCCAGTCCACAGTAAAGCCTGCTCCGTGGGCACAAAAAACAGAGCCAGTGGGGTTTTCCACATCCCGTTCCGGGTCATAGCCTGTCTGAAGAAGTATCTCCTCCTGATTATGACAGGGAAAGTATCCCTTTAAGGTGCAGAACACCCGGCCCAGTCCCTTAGTATAGGCGGTGACTTCTTTGGGATAATTTCTCATAGCCGCTACCGGCGCCTGGCCGGTCAACACGGACATTCCCTGGTCCCCTGGCTGTAATTCAAAGCTGCCGGACATTCTCTCAATATCCGTCATGGCACGTCCCACCATCGCTTCCGGCACCTCGATTCGAAACTCATACCAGGGCTCTAGCAGCACAGAATCCGCCTGCATCATTCCCTGGCGCAGGGCCCGGTAGGTAGCCTGTCTGAAATCTCCGCCCTCGGTATGCTTGGTATGAGCCCGTCCGGCAATCAATGTCACCCGGACATCTGTCAGAGCCGAGCCCGTCAACACGCCGGGATGTTTTCGCTCCAGAAGATGAGTCAGCACCAGCCTCTGCCAGTTCTTGTCCAGACTATCCTCACTGCAGTCTGTCCCGGCCACAAAGCCGCTCCCCGGCTCCCCAGGTTCCAGCAGAAGATGAACCTCGGCGTAATGTCTGAGGGGCTCAAAATGTCCCACACCCTCCACTCTCCGGCAGATGGTCTCCCGATATACAATGTTCCCATCTCCAAAGACTGCTTCCACACCAAACCGCTCCGCTATCAGTCTCTGCAATACCTCAATCTGCACCTCTCCCATAACCCGTGCCTGGATTTCCTGTAATTTCTCATTCCAGACAATATGAAGCTCCGGTTCTTCCTCCTCTAACAGCCGGAGCTTGGGAAGCATCACCGCCGCATCACAGCCCTCCGGCAGTTGTATGCGATAGGTAAGCACCGGCTCCAGTACCGGCTTGTCTGCATCGCTCTCCCTGCCAAGCCCCTGCCCGGGCCAGGTCTGTGTCAATCCTGTCAGGGCGCAGATTTGCCCCGCCGGCGCCTCCGCCGCCGTCTCAAACTTCTCTCCCGAATATATGCGAATCTGGTTTACCTTTTCCCTCCACTCCCCTGCGGAATCCGAAAGTTCCATCCGGGGCGTCAGCACCCCGCCGGTGACCTTTACATAAGTCAGCCGGTTTCCCTGGCTGTCCCTGGCAATCTTAAATACTCTGGCCCCAAAATCCATGTCATATTCCGGCGTTTTCGTATATTCCACAAGCCCCTGGAACAATTCCTTCACACCCTCCAGCTTCAATGCCGAGCCAAAAAAGCAGGGAAATACCTTTCGCTCCCGTATCAATTCCGGAATACAGGACAGTTCCACCTGGCCGCTCTCCAGAAATTCCTCCAGTAAAGCATCATCGCAGAGGGCAAGATTCTCCTGAAACTCCTCCCCCTCCCGGTTCGTAAAGTCCACAAAATTCCCTGTCAGATTCTCCCGTATCTCTGCCAGCAGAGGAGCCTTTTCCGTCCCCGGCTGGTCCATCTTATTGATAAAAAGAAACACAGGGAGCCTGTATCTTTCCAATAACTGCCACAGCGTCCGGGTGTGGCCCTGTACGCCATCTGCCCCGCTGATAACCAGTATGCCGTAATCTGTCACTCCCAGGGTCCTTTCCATCTCTGTTGAGAAATCTACATGCCCCGGCGTGTCCAGGAGAGTAACCCGTGTGTCCTCCCATTCCAGTACCGCCTGCTTGGAAAATATGGTGATTCCACGCTCACGCTCGAGAGCGTGATTATCTAAGAACGCATCCCCATTGTCCACACGTCCCAGTTCCCGAATTTTCCCTGCTGTATATAAAAGCCCCTCGGACAGCGTGGTTTTCCCCGCATCCACGTGGGCTAAGATGCCCGCACAGATGTGTTTTGTTTTGTTTTTGCCTGATCTATCTTTAGACGTATCTTCCATCGAAAATGCTCACTCCTTGATATCTAGTGCTCTTTGGTGCAGAGCATGATACAAATTTGCTAAATCTTGATAAAGCTTTACCGTATCCGGATGCTTCTCGCCCAATATCTCTTCCCTTATAGCCAGTGCTTTCCTATACAGTTCTTCTGCTCTCTTATATTTCCCCTGCTCAGCATACAAAGATGCTAAATTATTATAGCTAGTAGCCGTATTAGGATGCTTCTCTCCCAATACCTCTTCCACTATAACCAATGCTTTCTTAGACAGTCCTTCCGCATCTTTGTATTTTCCCTGTTTATAATACAAAGATGCTAAATTATTGTAATTGGCGGCTGTATCTGGATGATCCTCACCCGATATCTCTTCTTTGATAGCAATTGCCTTCTTATACAGTTCTTCCGCTTCCTTGTATTTTCCCTGCTCATCATACAAAGATGCTAAATTATTATAACTATTTACTGTATTAGGATGTTTCTCGCCCAAGATCTCTTCTTTGATAACAATTGCCTTTTTATACAGTTCTTCTGCTCCTTTGTATTTTCCCTGGTCATGATACAAAGACGCTAAATTATTATAACTGGCCGCTGTATCAAAATGATCTTCGCCCAAAACCTCTTCTTTGATATCAATTGCTTTCTTATACAGTTCTTCTGCTTCCTTGTACTTTCCCTGGTCATGATACAAAGACGCTAAATTATTATAACTGGTAGCCGTATCCGGATGTTTCTTGCCCAAGACCTCTTCTTTGATAGCAATTGCCTTCTTATACAGTTCTTCCGCTTCTTTATATTTTCCCTGTTTATAATACAAAAAAGCTAAATTATTATAATCGACTACTGTAACCGGATGTTTCTCTCCCAAAACCTCTTCTCTAATTGCCAGCACCTTTTTGTACAGTTCTTCCGCTTCTTTATATTTTCCCTGTGCAGTATAGGTACCTGCTAATTCATGATTAACATCTGCCACTCCTAAATGTTCTGTTCCCAGTATTTTCTCTCTGATGCTTTTCGCATTTAACAACAATTTTTCACTCTCATAATACCTCCCTCTATTGCTCTCATCCTTAGCCTGCTCTAGCATCATATATGTTTCTTCTAATTTTTGCTTTAATTCTCCCGGTTGCAATCTAACTTCCTGTACTAATTCATTTTCCCCCAAATGAATTTCATTTTCCTGTTTTTCTTTTGGAATCTTATAATCATGAAACAATACCCGAAGTTTAAAGAAAGAATAGATATCATATGCTTCTAACGACAATCTATCATCTCCATAAGGGGTAGTCATAAAAATAAAGTTTTTTCCCAAGCCTGCTATCATATCTCTGCTGAAATTCAGACGTTCCAAATCCTCTTCACTTTGTATTGCAAGCTGAAAATTGGCAATCAAAAAAGTCTGACATTTCGGCATAGTAGTAACCCATTTATGCAACTCCTGAAAAGAATACGCAGCATAATGTCTCCTGTAATCATAAACCTCCACGGAACCCTGCCTGTAAACCTCAATAATTTCCCTTTGTATCGCTTCGTCAGCTATGACTAAAAACAACCCCTGCTCAGATTTGTTTATAATCCAGCCTAAGGTCTGATATCCTTCTTGATTATTCTCCGACATTCTCAATCATCCCCTGCTCTTTGAAGAATTTAACAACTAAAGGATGGACATTATGCCATCTCCGTCCATTATATTCAAGTACCACTGATGCCTGTAACATTTTTAGCAATATCTGTTTATCTCCAATTCGCTCTTTATTTCCTTTATATATATTAATCAAAAAATCATAATCCTTTTCCTCAATTCGTCTAGTCAGAGAGGTCTTTAATTCTTCCAGAGCCTTATCTGCATCCTCCATAGAAATAACTTCACTCTTTCTGCGTTCTGCTCTTTTTGCAGACGTATTGATTGCATGAAATAAGTCCCTCAGGGAACCGCCTGTGTAACGAATCAATTTCTCTAATACATTTTCTTCAAACAGATGAAGATTCGTCCGTTTTTCCACAATTTCCCTTATCACATTAATACCATCACTATATGGTTCTCCTTCTATAGTTTCAATCTTGATCATGGGTAATGTCTTGGTTTCAAAGTAAGCTTCCAAAGCCGAAAATTTTGTATCATAAGAAAGCCCGATTGGAAAAGTATAAATGATTGGAAAAGGCATTCCCGAAAGAATTGCTGCATAATGATAAAACACTTTCCAAGCATCATCTGGATTTAATTTATCCAAATCTTCAAAAATAATAATTGGCATTTTTCCATTGGACTGTCTTTGAATTTCCTCAGACACATCTCCCAAAAGCCTCATCCATTCACTGGAACGTTTACTTATTTGCTTCCTATATTCCAATCTTGTCTCCTCATTATACTTTAAATCTGCTTTCAATTTGGCAAATACACTTAAAAGGTTACCAAGAATTTTCGGGGTTTGACCTGACATCCCCGCTTCTACTGATATTGCTTCCTGTTCTACGGATGTTGCGATCATGGTACCTTCATCCCAAAAATCTGCAATCTCAGCAAGAATTTTTGTATCAATTTCACATCCACATTCTTCTGCAATTTGTAGCAAGGCTTCTCCCATCAAAATAAACAGGTCGGAATATACAATATTAAGCAAATCCAAATCCATACTACAAACAATCGTCTTTACCCTATACCCTTTTTCTTCCAACTCTGTTGACAATCGATTTAATTCTGTACTCTTTCCACAGCCCTTGTGTCCTAACAATAAAAAAGCAGTGCCTCTCCCTGCTTCCTGACAAACATCAAAAATATCCTCCATCGGAGAATTATATTTATCGCTCATACGGTATTCCATGGTTTTATTACAATAGAATTCATCCATCTGATCAATTTTCAAAGGCTCCGGAGAAAAAACATTTATCATTTCAGATATTTGATTAGCATATTCCATTTAACAAACCTCCTGTTGCAAAAACCTTGTCCACAAAATTTTTTGTTCATGTAAACACTTGCTTTCATACAATTATATTTTATTATATGTTAAAAGTAAACTATTTTATCAAATGTTACTGTCTAAAAACTCACTTTCAAATATATTTTCTTATTGTTTTATCGCTCCAGACATGTACCTCAATATATCGTTCGGGACCAAACTCTCCTTCATTGTTCCAATCTTGCGGCAATCCATATTTTTCTATTACTTTCAATATTTCTTGATATGTATACAGTTTTTTGCGATATTCTTTTCCATCTTGTATCCGCGGACTAAAAGTCGGATGAGAATCGCCATAGGTAAAAGATAACGTCTCTATATCAAATTCTTCAATTGGTATTTTAACAACGGCACAATCCTCATACCAAGTATTTAGCCATGGACTATGTTCAACAACCATATAGTGAGGAACAAAGCGCTCCATTTTCCCATGTTTCTTTTTAAATTCCGTTCGTAAAATATCTTCATAAAATATCCTGTCTTTAATATAGCTTTGCTGTCGAAATGCGCATTGTGTTTGTGGTTTTTCTTTCCTAATCTTCACTAAAACCATCTCTGCTTCTTCAAGACTCAAATCAGAAAGATTACGGAATGGTCCGACTTTTTTATCATAATAGTGATATAGATACATATTACTTCTCTCCCTAAATTAAATTGTGATTCATCCTTTTACATCTTCTCTAGCCAGTGAGCCACACTATCCGAATTATTATCACCAATAACCTCTGTTGCCAATT
>JAFLTB010000046.1 GCA_022510605.1 Lachnospiraceae bacterium | reverse complement strand
CCGCTTTTAGCGGCAAGTCCTTTTTACAAAAAAATACAGTTTATTAACAAAATACGGAAACTCAAGAACCTGGAGACTTGACAGAAGTCTCCGGGTTTGTTATTATCAAATTGACTGAAGATGCAGTCATACAGTACGGGCTTGTACTGGTTTCGACAGGCCGGCTGAAGACGGTGAAGCTATCCGTGGACTGTGACCACGTAAAAACACAGATTTTAAAATTAAACGCTGATAATAAAGAATTAGCTTACGCTGCCTAATTATGGCGGCTGCTGTGTCCGGGAGGCCTACGGCCCGGCCGCAGTATCATCCTTTGTAGGGAACCTTAGCCGTTAAGCTTTGCGCGGTTAAGAGAAACCATGAAGCTACTGAGTCCGGAGGGTGTCCATTCCCAGCCGGATAAAGGAATATGGAACAATGGACTATGATAGTAGAAGAACGTGGGATTCCGGTTTGGACGCGGGTTCGATTCCCGCCAGGTCCATTTTTACACAGAGACGGCAAAAGGGCGTCTTCTGTGAGGGACAGACAGTAAGAGGACATGGGCGCGGTTATTCCGCTGCCCTTTTTCATTGTAAAAAAGGAGGAAGGGGATTGCAGCTTTCTGATTCCGTTCGGAAGGTAAAGGGTGTGGGGGAAAAGGCAGAACGGTGCCTGAACAAACTGAACATTGGTACGGTGGGGGATCTGCTGGAGCACTATCCCCGGGGCTATGATGAGTTTAAGCCCCTTCAGCCAGTGGCCAGTCTCAGAGAGGGCGAGATAGCGGCAGTGGAGGGAACCCTGTCTGCCAGACCCCAGATGAGAACGGCAGGACGGTTGAAAATACTGACAGTTACCCTTCAGGATGAGAGCGGCAGTGTTCTGGTGACCTGGTTTAACATGCCCTTTTTGCGCAATCAGCTAAAGATGGGCACCCGGTACATTTTCCGGGGAAAAATTGCTAGAAAAAGCGGCAGGATTGTAATGGAACAGCCGAAGATGTATACCAGGGAGGAATACTACAGACAGGCCGGCAGACTTCGTCCTGTGTATCCGCTGACGGCGGGTATTACCAACAACGCTGTGACGAAGGCTGTGGAGACGGCGCTGAAGGAGACAGAGGATTTGCAGGAATATCTGCCGGCAGAGATTCGGAAGCGCCGCCAGCTGACAGGATATAAAAAGGCGTTACAGCAGATTCATTTTCCGGAAAATAAGAAAGAAATGCGGGAGGGGCGCAGGCGTCTGGTCTTTGATGAATTGTTTTTGTACTCACTGGCGTTAGCCTATATAAAGAAAAGCGGAGCTGTGCCAAGCAGTCATGTGATGGAGGAACGGCCGGAAGCGGCAGAGCTTCTTGCTTCCCTTCCCTTTGACCTCACCGGAGCCCAGCAAAAGGTATTAGAGGAAATTATGCAGGATATGAAAAGTGGTTATGTCATGAATCGGCTGGTACAGGGGGATGTGGGCTCTGGCAAAACCATTGTGGCGGTACTGGCACTGTACCAGACCGTGTTAAACGGCGGGCAGGGTGCGTTTATGGTGCCTACCGAGGTGTTAGCCAGCCAGCACTATAAAAGCCTGTGCGGGTTGTTGTCGGACCGTGGGGTGCGTATTGGCCTGCTGACCGGCTCCCTTACGGCAAAACAGAAAAGGGAAGGGCAGGAGAGTCTGGCCGCCGGGGAGTGGGATATTGTGGTAGGTACCCATGCCATTATTCAGGACAAGGTGGAATTTGCCAATCTGGCCCTGGTGATAACCGATGAACAGCACCGCTTTGGTGTAAAGCAGAGAGAATCCCTGTTCCAGAAGGGAAAAGAGCCCCATGTGCTGGCCATGAGCGCCACGCCGATACCAAGAACTCTGGCGCTGATTTTATATGGCGATATGGACTTGTCCGTAATTGATGAGAGGCCGGCCAATCGTCTGCCGATAAAAAACTGCGTAGTAAATACTGCTTACCGCCCCAACGCCTACAAATTTATGAAGGAGCAGATAGACCAGGGAAGACAGGTTTATATCATCTGTCCTATGGTGGAGGAGAGCGAGGAGTCGGAACTGGAAAATGTAACTATTTATACCGAAGAACTCCGGGGGATTTTTCCTGCCTCTGTGCGGATTGACAATCTCCATGGCCGGATGAAACCGCAGGAAAAGGAAGAAATTATGGAGCGGTTTGCCAGGGGAGATACGGACATTCTTGTGTCCACCACCGTTATTGAGGTGGGAATTGATGTGCCCAATGCCACGGTGATTATGATTGAGAATGCGGAGCGGTTCGGACTGGCCCAGCTGCATCAGCTCCGGGGCCGGGTGGGCCGGGGAAAGGAACAGTCCTACTGTATTCTCATGACCGGACAGGAGTCCGAAGACAGCAGAGAGCGTCTTTCCGTGCTGGCTGAATCCAACGACGGCTTCTACATTGCCAGAGAGGATTTGAAACTCCGGGGGCAGGGGGATTTGTTTGGCATCCGGCAGAGCGGCGACCAGATTTTTGCTCTGGCAGATATTTTTGAGGATGCCGCCATATTAAAGGAGGCCGGGGAGGAGGCCAAAACCTTTACCGGAGAGGAAATTACCCTTCTGTATCAGAAGAATAAAAGACTGAGAAACCGGGTGGAGCGTTACCTGGGACAGGTGACGCTGTAAGGGCGCCATATTGCTTGACAATCATTTGTGTAAAATGTTACTATAATTAAGGATTAGCATTTGTTTTTTTGCTTTTAATAACAGCATATTTCAGGCAATCGTAAAAGGGAAAACATTTTATATAAGGAGGAAGCAGCAATGACAATAAACAAAACAGTAACAGGTAACACAGCCGTATTTGAAATAGACGGCTGGCTGGACACACAGACAGCACCGGAATTGTCCGAAGCACTTGAAGGATTGGATTCATCGGTGACAGAGTTGACCATTGACATGGAGAAATTAGAGTATATCTCCTCCGCTGGCCTGCGTCAGATTGTGGCCGCCCACAAAAAGATGGACGGCAAACTGACAATTAAAAACGTCTCGGTGGAGGTTATGGACGTGTTCAACATGACAGGCCTCAACAAGCGGCTTACCATTGTGTGACAGTATGAAGCATTCGATATTCAGACAAATCATAGCAGTATTTTTGGGGGCAATTTTACTGGCGTCCATTGTTGCGGGCGTGATTAGTTTAGTCCTTAATACCCGTCTGACGTCACAGCGTAGTTCGCAGTATGCAAGGGTTGGCGCACTGGATGCCGCCCATATAATAGAGAGTGTTGATTTTGAAGCACTTTGTGCGTCAGATACCAGTGAATTGTACACCAGAACCCGCAGTATGTTAAGAGACATCTGTCAGAGCATTGAACTGGAATACCTGTATCTTTACCAGGTGAGTTCGGAGGAGCAGGAGATTCGGTTTGTCATGACGGTGGCAGCGGATGATGAGGAAGATACATACGTGGCTGAGAAACGGGGGCTTGGTGTTGTTGTGCCCCGGATTCTGACAGAGCAGGAACAGGCGGCGCTGTCAGGAGAGCAGTACCCCGAGGCCTATGTGGAGGATAATGATTTTGGACATGTATATTCCTGGTTTTATCCGGTATATGACGATAATGGCAGTGTAATAGCTCTGATTGGCAGCGATTATGATACAGACCGGTTGCTTTGGCAGACTGTCAGAAGAACATTATATATTATCCTGCCCCTGATTGGGATATTGCTTCTGGTGTTCCTGATTGAGTTAATTGTTATGCGCCGGAGAATTTTCCTGCCGATTCAATTGATTTCCAATCGGATGAAAGGGTTTGTGAGTGATGAGGGAGCAAATTTTGATTCCCTGGATATCCATTCAGAAGACGAGATGCAGGAGATTGCGGACTCCTTTGAAAAAATGTCTGAGGATATAAAAGAATATATAGGGCACATTGAAAAACTTACTACGGAGCGTGTGCAGAAAAATGTCGAACTGGAAATTGCCGGCCGTATTCAGAGCGGAATTGTCCCGGCAGAAATCAGACGGACAGGGAAACGCTGTGATGTCTATGGCTGTGCCAGGCCGGCAAAGGAAGTTGGCGGAGACTTTTATGATTGTTTCAAAAACCGGAAGGGTAATATCTGTGTTGTCATAGGTGATGTATCAGGGAAGGGCGTTGCTGCAGCCATGTTTATGGTTATGGTAAAGACAATGCTCCGGGATAGCCTGAAAAACGATAGGAACCCGGCGAAAGCCTTGAACGCCGTGAATGATGCGCTGTGTAAATCGAATCCTGAGGGAATGTTTGCCACTGTTTTTGCATTTGTTCTGGATTCGGATAATGGCGAACTCCACTACGCCAACGCCGGTCATACAAGACCCGTGTTGTGGGGGGCTGGCACAGAATTTCTGGAGGCAGATCCCGGTATAGCCCTGGGCCTTTTTGAAGACGCCGGCATAGTTGACGGCTCGGTTCATTTGAAAGAAAACACCGGTATTCTCATATATACGGATGGCGTGACGGAAACGGTAAATCCCCAAAAAGAATTTTTTGGCGAGGCAAGACTGCTTTCTGCTTTGTCCGGAGCAGGAGGCGCAGAGCCTACCGTAAACACCCTGGGGGACACCGTACAGAAATTTGCAAAAGACGCGGAGCAGTTTGACGATTATACCGTGCTTGCCCTGTATTATAACGGCGGTGCAGAGCAGCGTTTTAACCTCAGCCCTGAACTGTCTTCCCTGCCAGAGCTTCGTGAAGCGATTCTAAAGACTGTGGAGGGTTCGGATGGCAGGAAAATATACCTGGCATGTGAGGAAGTATTTGTGAATATCGCAAATTATTCCCAGGCGACGGAAACGCAGGTTTTACTAAAAAGGCAGAATGACAGGCTGACCGTTGAATTTATCGATAATGGCGTTTTATTCAATCCTCTTTCGGTGGAATCAGACGGGAAGGAGTTTGAGGAGTTGGACAGTGGAGGAATGGGACTGGAACTTGTCAAACAGATTGCCGATGCCTTGCATTACAACTGTCAGGATAACAAAAATGTGCTGACGCTGGAATTTGCTTTGGCTCCGGCAGAAGGAGAGCAGGACAGATGATGGACTTTTATTTGAATAACGTTACATCTCTGCCTGACCCCAGAGAAAATGAAACGGCGCTGGCGGGGATTCCCGACTGGCGCCGTGAATATATAGTAAGATATATGCGCCCCTGCGACAGAAAACTGAGCCTGGGGGCATGGCGCCTGCTGGAGGAGACCCTGCACCGGAAAGGATTTTCCATTAGTGATGTCACAATTGGCAAAAATGGGAAACTGGAGTGTGAGGGGGTGTATTTTAACCTGTCCCACTCAGCGGATATGGTTTTGTGTGCTATCAGCGATACTCCGGTGGGCTGTGATATCGAGAAGGTGACCGATGCCCCCATGGAGGTGGCGGAACATGTTTTCAGTAGAAAAGAGCGCCAATACATAGCCGATGCTGAAAATGAGGGAGAAATGAACCGCCGTTTTTTCAGACTGTGGACTATGAAGGAAAGCTATGTGAAAATGACCGGCGAGGGTATGAGCCTTTCACCGAAGTGTGTGGAAATAGGGTTGGAAACATTAACTATACAGAGAGATTCAATGATTCAATCCTGCACGCTGCAAAATACTGCCTATGACGGCTATGAGGTATCTATATGCCAGAGCGAAATCCGCTCTTGAAAAAATACACGCTATCATATACAATAAAAGCATATGGCAGGAGGGAGTATCCATGAGAGTCATTGCAGGAACGGCCAGGAGCATTCCACTGGTAACTCCGTCCGGGAAGGACACCAGACCTACTACAGACCGGATTAAGGAGACATTATTTAATATTCTTCAGGACGATGTGCCAGGATGCCGGTTTCTGGATTTGTTCAGTGGGAGCGGGGGTATTGGCATTGAAGCTCTGAGCCGGGGAGCCAGGGAAGCGGTTTTTGTGGAATTTGGAAGGGATGCTCTGCGCTGTATCCATGCCAATCTGGCAAAAACCAGATTTGAGGAGCAGTCGTTGGTACTACCGGTGGAAGTAACCCGGGGGATTTTCCGTCTGGAAAAAATGGGACAGGCTTTTGATATTGTTTTTGCAGACCCGCCCTATCAGAAGGGATTTGAACCGAAGCTGCTGAATTTACTGGCGGATTCGACCCTTGTAAAGCCGGGGACATTGGTAATTCTTGAGTCCTCCCTGGAGACAGAGCCAGATTATGTAGACGAGACGGTATATGAAATCAGCAGAAGGAAAAAATATAAAACAAACCAGCATATATTTCTGCGGGTGCGCAGGGCACGACAGAGGCTGGACAAGGAGAATAAGGAGAGTATAATATGAATCCATCAAGAATTGAGCAGGCGATTGATGACATCTACAATTATGTGGAGAGCTGTAAGCCCTCCAAACTCTATCCCAGTAAAGTTGTGGTGGAGCGGGGGGAACTGTATGATTTACTGGATGAATTGCGCTTGTGTGCACCAGAGGAGATTAAGCGCTATCAGAAAATCATAACCAACCGGGAGGGGATTCTCAATGAAGCCCAGCAGCAGGCGGAGGATATGCTATCTCAGGCCAAACAGCAGACAGCCCAGATATTAGACCAGAATGAAATTGTGCAGACGGCTTACCAGCGGGCGGAGGAGATTATGAAGCAGGCCACAGAGGAGGCACAGCGGCTGGTAAATGCGGCTCAGGCGGAAAGCGACCAGATGCACCGTGCGGCTCTGTTATATACCAATGATTTGCTGACAGAGGCAAAGAAGAATGTCGAGGCTTCCCTCAAGGAGACCGACAACAAGTACCGTATGCTTAACAGTGCCCTGAAAAACAGCATTCAGGTTATGCAGAATAATCAGGAGGAGCTGATGTCGCAGTTGGAGCCGGAGAAGTATGCGAGGAAGGCGAAAGAAGCCTCAGAGGAAGCGGCAGGGGAAGCCAGTGCGGCAGAGGATAAGACTGCTTCGGGAGAATCCGGAGAGTCTCAGGCACCGGAAGGAGTATTATAAGAACCATATAAGGGAGAGAAGGCCTGCCACCAGGCTGTTGATTCCCTTGTTGAGTATATAAGGAAGAATGGAAAGTTCTGATTTGGTGAGAATACTGCCTGTCTGGGCGGCGGCGGAGAGCCCTCCGAAGGAGAGTATCATTACCATCAGAACTTTTTTTGTGTCGGTGGAGAGTATCGCCTCCGGCAGATAGGAAACGCCGCTGGTAATTTCCATAGCCCCGGAGCAGAGCAGGGAGGAAAGGGAGCCGGTGTCGAGAATCTGCCCGATAAACTGCCCGAAGATGGAAAAGAGAATGACATAGCCGCCGATTTTTGTAAGCAGCACAAAACTGTCCAGAATGATTCTATCCATTCGTGCTGAAAAAGAGAGGGAGCTCCCGGTGGCTTTGGTGGCAGAAGAAGCAGAGGGAGCAGTGTAAGCGGGATAAAATCCAGCCAGGCGTTTTGTTCCATGTAGGATTCCCAAAAACATCAGACTGCCAAGAAATGAGGAGAGAACCAAAAGGACAAAAAGGGAAAAGGCTTCCGGAACAGAGAGGCCTAGCAGAGTGATGCCGCAGAAGGCAATGACAAACATGGGGCTTGGATTGTTAACAAAACCGAGGAAAAAATAGGCCTGTCTGCGCTCTAACAGTCTCTGTTCATACTGGTTCATAACTAAGGCGGCGCCGGCAGGATAACCGCATAAAAGTCCGGTGAGGAGAAAAAGCCGCCGGGAGGCTACGCCAGGCAGACAGTCGCGAAATAGCTGGATAGCGATAAAAAAAGGAAGCAGCGTGGGAAGAAGCTGGGTCAGCCACAGAGTGGCTCCGTACCGGCTTCCCGCCAGGGCAGTCTCCGGAAAGAACAAAAGCAGGCACAAAAGAAGGAGAGCATAGAGTATCATGGAGTAAACCTGTTTTTTCTTCTATCCTATGCAGAGAAAGGGGCAAAATAGAAGTGGGTGTTTTCAAAAGTCCCCCTTGATATTTGAAAATAACAGGCGTATAATAAGGACGGTATTTAGAAAGAAGAAAGCGCTTCGGAAATGGAGGAAGAAATGAAGGTATTAGTGATTAACTGTGGTAGTTCATCCCTGAAGTACCAGCTGATTGATTCAGAGACTGAGAAGGCATTGGCAGTAGGCCTTTGCGAGCGTATTGGCATTGACGGGAGACTGAACCATACACCGGCAGGCGGGGAGAAAATAGTAATTGAGAAGGCTATGCCGGACCATCAGGTGGCAGTGAGCATGGTGCTGGATGCGCTGGTACATGATACCTATGGCGTAATCGGTGATTTGAAAGAGATTGACGCAGTGGGACACCGTCTGGTGCATGGCGGCGAGAAATTTTCGTCCTCTGTTATTATAGATAAGGAAGTGATTGCGGCAGTGGAGGAGTGTAATCCGCTGGCCCCTCTGCACAATCCGGCAAATCTCATTGGCGTGCGCGCCTGTCAGGCTATCATGAAGGGTGTGCCAAACATTGGCGTATTTGATACCGCCTTCCATCAGACCATGGAACCGGTTGCTTATATGTACGGCCTTCCTTATGAATATTATGAAAAATATAAAGTGCGCCGTTATGGTTTCCACGGAACCAGCCACAGTTTTGTGTCCAAACGTGCACTGGAGATGTTGAGTTTAGACCCGTCGAATTCCAAGTTGATTGTCTGCCATCTGGGTAATGGCTCCAGTATTTCCGCTATTAAAAACGGCAAGGTAATGGACACCAGCATGGGAATGACGCCGTTAGAGGGACTTGTGATGGGAACCCGCTGTGGCGATATGGACCCAACCATTGTAGAATATCTGGTGCATACTCTGGATAAATCCGTAGAGGAAGTGTTAGAAATCCTGAATAAGGAATCTGGCGTATATGGACTTTCCGGTGGCGTCTCCAGCGACTTCCGTGATTTGGATGCGGCCTCCAATGAGGGAAACGAAAAAGCCAAACTGGCTGTAGAGGTATTCAGTTACCGCACCGCTAAATATATTGGCGCTTATATTGCCGCCATGGATGGTGTGGATGCCATTGTATTTACGGCGGGACTGGGGGAGAATAATTCCGTTGTAAGAGGCCAGATTTTAGAGCATTTTGGCTATATGGGTATTACGATTGACAAAGAGGCCAATATGGTGCGGGGAGAGGAAAAAGTCATTTCCACATTGGACTCCAAAGTGACGGTAGTTGTGATTCCAACCAATGAGGAACTGGCCATTGCCCATGAGACCGTGGCCCTTCTCAAATAGTTTTTTGGGAAAGGAAGAGTGCGGAAAAAACGCAGAAAATGAAAAAAGTGGTTGACATTTCCACTATCAGCCTATATAATTGTAAAAGTGTTTGAGTAATTCAGAGGAGGTGTAATCGGCATGAGTATCTGTCCTAAAAATAAATCTTCAAAAGCGAGAAGAGATAAGCGTAGAGCAAACTGGAAAATGACAGCTCCGACGTTAGTAAAATGCAGCAAATGCGGTGCATTGATGGTTCCGCACAGAGTATGTAAAAGCTGTGGAAGCTACAACAAAAAGGAGATTATTGCCAGCGCTGAGTAATTTTGCGGCTGTCGCATTAAATAGTTTCAATAATTATAAAAATCCACGAATCGCCTGGGGCAGAAGTGATGCTTCGCATCAAATGCCCCCGTGATTCGTGGATTTTTATAATATGAAAGCAGCAATTGTAGAGAGGAGAGCGTGGAATGGAGCAGAGCACATTATCAGAAATTATACAGGAACAGACGTCCCGGGCTTTGTGGGAAATGAAAAACGTAATGGATTGTGTTCCGGATGAATTGTGGGATAAAGAGTATTGTGAAATGCCCTGTTGGAAACATATATATCACATGCTGCATTCCCTTGATTTGTGGTACATCAATCCCAGGGATGAAAATTTTGTGGAGCCGGGTATCCATGAAAAGGATTTGAACAATTTGGATGTAGTATCGACGAAAAGACTATCCCGGACAGAAATAAATGACTATTTTCTGTGTATTGACAAAAAAATAAAAGAGTACCTGTGTGTGCTGACAGACGAACAGCTGCTGGAATATCCGACAAACTGCGAATATAGTAAATTTACACTAATTTTGGCACAGTTCAGACATTTACACACCCATATGGGAATGATTATGGGATTTATTATTGATGGCATTGGTTTGTGGCCGCAGGTTCTGGGATTGGAAAGGCCATTTCCAGACGGGGAATACAGCAAATACTTCTAAAGCGGCAACTTCTGAAATGCAAAACTTTAGTACGCTTGTCTGCCAATGGAGTTTCACTAGAGAAAATTCCATAAACAGGGTTAACACAAGAGAAAGAATCCAATCAGTGAGAACCTTAAACGCGAAGCGTTACCGGTTCGAATCGATTGGATTCTTTCTCTTGTTTGCTAAGACTGTTTGCTGCATAAGCGTTTCCGGTTCGAGTCGATTGGATAGGCGCTCTTGTTTATTTAATCTGTGTTTATTATAAAAACAAATGCTGAATAAATTCTATCAGAAACTCCTCTGAAAGAGAGACAGGTTCCTCCAAAGCCAGATAGACATTCCGGCTTTTTCTGGTTTCCTGAAACAGGGGCAGGGCCTCCGGTTTCATGGCTCCGGGAAGGGGCAGAAAAACACCGGTTTTTTTCGTGTAGCAGGTGGCGGCGGAGGCCTTTTCCCGCCGGCTGGCGTCCACATAGATTCCTACGCTTTTGTGAACCGCCATATCCTCCTCCGGCAGATAAAAATAATTTTTGTAGTCTTTATAAAAATGATACAGGGTTCCCCGGTACAGGGATACACGGATTTCCAGCCTGTTATTGTCAAAGGTAAAAAAGACGCCGTTTCGTTCCCACTGCCTGGCGATTGGATAAGAGCCGGTTATGGTGTCACAAATTACAAGCATTCCCTGCTCTGTATGGCAGGAGGGACTGGTGCCAAAAAAGCGGGTATAGTAGAGAAGCTGGCTGCAAAGAATGGTGCCAATCAGGTCATCCCGGTTATGTAAAAGCAGGCTTTGCTGCAAAAGCACTGCCTTTTCATCACGAAAAACTTTTTTCTGCATAAACTCCGTATAGAGTTCGATACAGTCTTTGCCAGTGTACGTGTCCTGCCGTCGAAATCCAAGCAGTTTTTCCATGGTGGCAAGTTTTAGATTCGGCGTGGCAAAGAGTTCTTTTTTCTTTCGGATTTCCCGGAAAATATCCAGGCTGTCCCGGCCTTCAAAGGGAGAGGACAGGCCGTGGGCCCGGTATTTTTTCTCCAGATAAGGAATGTCGAAGGTAGAGCCATTGTAGTGGACAAAGGTGGTAAAGGAGGAGGCAAATTCCACAAAAGCGGAAAGTAAATCCTTTTCGCTGATGTAATCCTCGGCAAACCACTGAACCAGCATAACGCCATCCGTTTCCCAGAAGGCGGCGCCAATCAGATAGACGGAAGAAATCTGGGGAGAGAGACCGGTGGTCTCAATATCAAAAAAGCAGACTTTCTCCTGTGGTGCAGGCAAAGCGGCAAGGCAGTTTTGAAATTTTTCAAAGAGGGGTTCTCCCAGTATTTTCTCAGTGAGTTTTGTCTCCCGTTGTTCCATAAGGCGCCTCCTTTCTCTCCGGCTTTTTGGATGTCTGGCAAAGACATTCGTTTATGAATAGTATACTGCAAAAAAAAGTGTGTTGCAATTAGGGAAAATATGGTACAATACTATTTAGTATGATTTTTTATGGCGTGGGTATAAAGTTCATATAAAAAACAGTAAAAATTACTGCGAGCCGGTACAAAGGAGGGAAGAGGATGGATACCCGGGAGAGAAAAAAACCCTTGAAGCATTTACAGGGATTAAAGGGACGGGCACAGAACAATTTAAGCGGTGCTCTGCGGGTCTGCATTGTGGCGTTATTGGTATTATTCCAGTTTGCCATTCTGATTTCCCTGCCGATTCTGCTTCGGCAGTATTCTACCTGGTTTTACATTGCCATGGAAGTGTTAGGGGTATTTACCATTCTTGCCCTGACCAATGATAACCGCAGTATGTCCTATAAATTTGCCTGGCTGTGCATTATTGTTGTCCTGCCCATATCGGGTAATATCATGTTTTCCATCTGGGGACGGGTGGGTAAGGGAAACAAGTTAAACCGCCGGATTAAAGAGCAGATTTCTGAAGTGGATAAGAAACTTATTCACGATGAGCGGGTGGTACAGGAATTTGTGGAAAAGCATCCGGTTACTTCCCGTATGTCCCGTTATATACAGGCAGAAGGCTCTCCATTGTATAAAAACAATGAGGCCAGATATTATGATTTTGGCGAGGATGCCTTTGAAGATATTTTTGCAGATTTGGAAAAAGCAGAAAAATTTATTTTTATTGAATTTTTTATTGTGGCAGAGGGAGCCCTGTGGGACAAGCTTCATGTAATACTGAAACGGAAAATTGAGGAGGGTGTGGAGGTAAAGTTTCTCTACGATGATTTTGGCGCCCTGATGAGAACCGGAAAGGACTTTGCTTCTGATTTGAGGAAGGAAGGATTTCAGGTAGAGGTGTTCAATCCCATTCACAAATATGTCAGTAAGCTGTTTATGAATTTTCGTGACCATCAGAAAATTATTGTGGTGGACGGCAGTATTGCCTATACCGGTGGTTTTAACATTGCTGACGAATATGCCAATTTAGTAGACCGCTTTGGCGTCTGGAAGGACGCCGGTATACGGCTTACCGGAGATGTGGTCTGGGGAATGACCATTACGTTTTTGGAATTGTGGACGGTGTGTGCCAAAAATGATGTCATTGACTATGACCGCTACCGGCCGGTGGCAGAATTTCCGCAAACGGATATGTACTGTCATGTCTTGCGGGATGGGCCGGCGTTAGATACCCATTCCTTTGTGGGGAGTATATATAAGCAGATGATACAGTATGCCGGCCGGATTATGTATATTATGACGCCGTATCTGATTCTGGAGCCTCCTATGACAGACACTTTGATTGAGGCGGCCAGGCGGGGAGTGGATGTGAGGATTATCACCCCTCATATCCCGGATAAGAAGTATATTAAATATATGACGGAGTACAATTACGGTATTCTTTTGAAAAATGGCATCCGCATTTATGAGTATCTGCCAGGCTTTATTCATTCCAAGGTAGTAATGAATGAGCACAGTGCCATTGTGGGAACCATTAACATGGACTACCGGAGTTTTTATCTGCATTATGAAAATGGCGTTTGGATTTATGACCGGGAGTTTCTGAAACCGGTAATGAAGGATTTTCTACAGACATTTAGAGAAAGCCGGGAAATTTCTTACGGAGAATGGGAGAGCCGGCCGAAAAAGAGAAAAGCAATCCAACATATTCTGCATATGTTTGATACATTAGGATAGAAGAGAGCGCAAAAAGCGCAGAAGGGGACGAAATGATAGCATTTGTAAAGGGTGTTCTTGACACCATTGATTTGGATCGGGTAGTGGTGGAAAATCAGGGAGTGGGATTTGAAATTTTAGTGCCGGGTTCTGTGGCGGAGGCACTGCCACAGGAGGGGAATGAGGTGAAACTCTACACCTATACCCATGTACGGGAAGATGCCCTGCAATTGTACGGCTTTTTGACAAGGGATGAAATGAACATGTTCCGGATGCTGATTACTGTCAATGGCATCGGCCCCAAAGGGGCGTTAGGCATCCTCACTGCCATGGATGTAGATACCCTCCGTTTTGCTATTTTGGCAGGAGATGCCAAAAGCATTGCCAAAGCACCGGGAATTGGTGCAAAGACAGCGGCCAAACTGATTCTGGAATTGAAGGATAAATGTAATCTGGAGGATATGCTGGAGACAGAGGATGGTCTGTCTGCGGGCTCTGGTGCCAGTGGAAGGAAGGCGGAAGCCGGAGCCGATAACGAAGCCAGAAACGATGCGATTCAGGCACTGGTAGCCCTGGGGTATTCAGCCACAGAGGCGGCGGCAGCCTTGAAGAGAACGGAGATAACGAAAGAAATGAGTGTCGAGGATATTCTGAAACAGAGTTTGAAGAATTTATAAAGAGGACGAATTTGCAGGATGGCTTCTGAATGGATGAAAACCCTGCAGAAATGAGGGAGACCATGAAAAAACGAGTGATTTCGACGGAACTGATGGAAGAGGATTACAAGGTGGAAAACAGTCTGCGCCCCAAATTTCTCTCTGACTATATTGGACAGGAAAAGGCGAAGGGGAATCTCAAGGTCTACATCGAGGCGGCCAGGGCAAGGAAAGAAGCATTGGATCATGTGCTGCTCTATGGACCGCCGGGGCTTGGCAAGACCACGTTGGCAGGGATTATTGCTAATGAGATGGATGTCAATCTGAAAATCACTTCCGGTCCGGCCATTGAAAAACCGGGAGAAATGGCGTCGATTCTAAATAACTTACAGGACGGGGATTTGCTTTTTGTGGATGAGATTCATCGTCTGAACCGTCAGGTGGAGGAAGTTCTCTATCCGGCTATGGAGGATTATGTCATTGACATTGTGATTGGAAAGGGGGCCTCCGCCCGCAGTATCCGTCTGGATTTGCCTAAGTTTACTCTGGTGGGAGCTACCACCAGAGCCGGCATGCTGACGGCACCGCTGAGAGACCGCTTTGGTGTGGTACACCGGCTGGAATTTTACACAGTAGAGGAGCTGACGGAGATTATCCAGCGCTCCGCCAGGGTGTTCAAAGTGGAAATGGAAGAGGAGGGAGCCGTGGAGATTGCCAGGCGCTCACGGGGGACACCCCGGCTGGCAAATCGTCTGTTAAAGAGAGTAAGGGATTTTGCCCAGGTAAAGTATGATGGTGTGATTACCCTGAAGGTGGCAAATTTTGCTCTGGATTTGCTGGAGGTGGACAAGCTGGGACTGGACAACATTGACCGTGCCATTTTAATGTCCATGATTGAAAAATTTGGCGGTGGGCCGGTGGGACTGGATACGCTGGCAGTAAGCATTGGAGAAGACAGCGGCACTCTGGAAGATGTGTATGAACCCTATCTGATTCAGAATGGACTTCTGGCCCGGACGCCCAGGGGGCGTGTGGTGACAGAAAAGGCCTACGCACATTTTGGTTTGAATATTTGACGAAAAAAGAGATTTCATGTATACTGTTGACATATCATAAAATATGGGTGGGGAAAAAGGTGAATAATTATCCATCAAAGGAAGGGCTGCCCAGGGGCAGCGGAAAGAAGGAACAATGAAAAGTATGAACGATACCGACGTCCTGATTGATGGCAGAAAGTATACCATCTGCGGTTTTGAAAGTGACGAGTATCTACAGCAGATTGCATCCTACATCAACCGCAAGTTTACTGAATTTAGGAAAAAGGACTATTACCGCAGACTGGATTTGGATTTGCGGAATGTCCTGCTGGCCATCAATATTGCTGATGATTATCACAAGGCAAAACGGAAGGTGAAGGAACTCCAGAGTGAAGGTGAATTGAAGGATAAGATGGTTCTGGAGATGAAGCACGAGATTATTGATTTGCAGGAGCAGGCAAAAAAGGACGAGGAAGAAAGGAAAAAACTGGAAACGTCACTGGAAAAGGCAGAAAAAAGGATTATTGAACTGGAGACAAGATTAAAGCAAAAAAAGTAGGACTGCGTCAGCAGTCCTATTCTATTCGGTATAGCACAACGGCGCTAACATGCGTCATTATGCTAGATGTTTCGGAAGGGAGGGCAAATGGGATATGAAGAAAATCGAGATTCTGGCCCCGGCGGGCTCACTGGAAAGCCTGTATGCAGCCTGTGGGATGGGAGGCGATGCGGTATACGTGGGAACCAGCCGCTTTGGCGCCAGGGCCTTTGCCGATAACCCCACAGTGGCGGAACTGGAAAAGGCGCTGACCTTTGCCCATCTACGGGACAAGCGGCTCTATCTGACAGTAAATACTCTTTTGAGAGACAGGGAATTAGAGCAGGAACTCTATCCCATGATTCAGCCCTTGTATGAGGCAGGACTGGATGCCTGTATTGTCCAGGATATGGGAGTGCTGTCCTTTCTTCATGAAAATTTTCCGGATTTACCCCTCCATGCCAGTACTCAGATGACGCTTTTTTCCGGAGAGGAAGCTAACCTGTTAAAGCCCTTTGGGGTGACCCGGTATGTACCGGCCAGGGAACTTTCCATTGAAGAAATCCGGGAGGCCAGAAAACAGACAGATTTGGAAATCGAGGTTTTTGTCCACGGAGCGCTTTGTTACTGCTATTCGGGACAATGTCTAATGAGCGATGTCATCGGCGGCCGCAGCGGCAACCGGGGGATGTGTGCCCAGCCCTGCCGTCTGCCCTGGAAGATAGTCGGTGATGTATCGTGGAACAGAGGCTGTCCTCTGCCGAAGCAGAAGCCTTCGGGGAGGGAAGCTTATTTTTTGAGCACAAAGGATATTTGTACTCTGGCGTATATTCCGGAACTGGTGGAGGCGGGAATTGATTCCTTTAAGATTGAGGGCCGTATGAAACGAAAGGAGTACAGTGCCTACACGGCCAGTGTCTATCGGAAATATGCAGACCTTTACCAGAGCCAGGGAAAAGAGGCCTTTCAGGAGCTGCGGGACAATCCAGACAGCGCCTTATGGCAGGACTACCGCCGGTGCCAGGATATTTATAACCGGGGCGGATTTTCTAACAGTTATCTTTTTGAAAAGGATAAAAGGGCCATGTTTGACACAAAGCGGAACGGTCATTATGGCACACTGGCTGGCGAGGTATCAGAGACAGGGAGAGGATGGGCGAAATGGCTTGCCAAAGAGCGGATTCATCCCCAGGATGTACTGGAATTCCGAGATGAGGAGAGCCATACCATCTATGAGTATACGGCTGGAGATGGTGCCAAACCGGGAGAGGTGATTACCGCCAATGTGGGAAAACATACGTTAGTGAGGACGGGACATAAGTTGTACCGGACGAAAAATGCGGCATTGTTACAGGCCATTCAGGAAGATATACGGCTTGCACAGGAGGAAAAATATCCGCTGGAGGGGAAACTGGTGGTAAAGCAGGGAGAGCCGGTGAGAATGACTGTCATAGGAAAGGGTGTTTCGGTGACGGAGGAGGGAGAAATGGTGCTTCCTGCAAAAAACCAGCCGGTGGACAAAGAAGCGCTCCGTGCCCCTCTGGCACAGTTGGGAAGTACGAACTATGTGTGGAGTGACTTATCCATATCGGTAGAGCCGGCGGTTTTTCTTCCCCTGGGAAGTCTGAAAAAATTGCGCCGGCAGGCCATCGCCCGCTGGGAAGAGGCGGTGGCAAAAGAGTATTGTAAGAACCGGCGGCGGATTTCGGAAAAACCATTGCCTCCAAAGGACAGGGAGAAGAAAGAACAGCTGCGGGTTGTCAGTCTGGCAGGAGTCAGCCAGCTGAAAGCGGCGCTGTCTGTGGTGGAGACAGAGGTGCTTTTTCATTTGAAACTGGAGGATTTGCCAGTGGAGGAGTGGGCGGAGGCTGCCAGACTTTTGAAAGACAGGAGGGCGGCACTGTCCCTGCCGCGGATTTTCCGGGGAAAAGCAAAGAAAGTCTTTGAAAGAGAGTGGAAAGAGGAGGGGGGCGTCTTTACCAGGCTGCCTCTGGAAGCCCTTATCATTAACAGCTTTGCCATGCTGGTATGGGCAGGAAAGCAGTTTCCGTCGATTCGCTGGTATGCTGACACCAATCTCTATCAGGAGAACCAGCGTGCCAAAGAGGCATTCTGCCTGCTTGGTGTTCATCCGTCGCCGGTGCGGGAGTATGGCAGAATCCCGGTAATGGTGTCGGAGGGCTGCGTGGCCGGGGGGCGGACGGAACTTCTTTCTCCCAAAGGGGATAAATTTACAGTGGTAAATCATTGCAAATACTGTTACAATACCATATATACCGGGGAACCTTTCCGAAGCCATGGAGAGAGCCGGCAGAAACGACTGGATTTTACTTGGGAACAGGAAGATGAAATCAGAAAGGTAATCAGAGAATGGAACTTTTAATTGCAGAACTTTCACGGTATGTAATTCTCATTTTATTTGCCATCTATACCTTTACCTGCTTTAGAGCCTTTGCCGGGAAGACGACGGAGGGAAAGGAGAGGGTATTCCGTGCCCAGCGGATGCTGACGGTGCTGATTCATGTTTTGTGCAGCGCCATTCTGATACTGGAATATAAAGAACTTCGTTATGGAGTGCTGTTTGCATTGGAACTGGCTTTTTATCTTGGTTTTGTGAAAATCTATCAGATTTTTTACCGGGGATTGTCCAAACTGATTCTGAATAACATGATGATGTGCATGATGATTGGTTTTATTATGTTAGGACGGTTAAATTACGACTATGCCCTGCGGCAGCTTATCATGGCGGCAGCGGCCATGGGACTGTGCCTTTTTGTGCCGTTTTTTATTGAGCGGTTTACAATCTGGGAAAAACTGGGATGGCAGTACGCACTGGCAGGGATTTTACTGCTCCTTTTAGTGTTTGTCATTGGTGTGGAGCATTATGGCGCCAGAAACTGGATTTCCTTTGCCGGCATTGCCCTGCAGCCCTCGGAATTTGTCAAGATTATTTATGTGTTTTTCATTGCGGCACTTTTATCCAAAACCACTCAGTTCCGGCATATTGTGGTGATTACGGCAGTGGCTGCTGTCTACGTGATAATTCTGGTGGCAGAGAGAGATTTGGGAGCGGCACTGATTTATTTTGTCACCTATCTGGTGATGCTGTATGTGGCTTCCATGCAGCCATGGTATCTGGTGGCGGGACTGGGAGCCGGGGCTGTGGCCTCGGTGGTTGCTTACCGGATGTTTACCCATGTGCAGAATCGTGTCATTGCTTTTTCTGACCCATGGAATCACATTGAGGCGGAGGGATATCAGGTCTGTCAGAGTCTTTTTGCCATTGGTACCGGGGGGCTTTTTGGCATGGGGCTTGGACAGGGGCTGCCAGGCAGTGTGCCCGTGGTGGAGAGCGATTTTATTTTCTCTGCTATTTCCGAGGAAATGGGTGTGATTTTTTCGGTCTGCCTGATTCTGGTTTACATAAGCAGTTACATAATGTTTGTCAATATTGCCATGAAAATGAAAAAAAGATTTTATAAACTGACAGCATTCGGGCTGAGTGTGGTATTTATTTTTCAGGTGTTTTTGTGCATTGGCGGAGTGACTAAGTTTATCCCCTCCACGGGAGTGACCCTGCCGCTTATCAGCTATGGCGGCAGTTCTATTATTACGACGATTATTATTTTCAGTATTATTCAGGGTATGTATGTTTTGAATGGCAGAGAAGAGGAGGCAAGGCTTGAGAGGGAAGAAGGAAATGGCGTCCGGGGAGGCGCTGAATCCAGAAAGACAAAAAAAAGAAGAAAAAAGAGGTAAGCGCCTGAACCGGGAGATGGCGGCGGTTACCTATATGTTCATGATTTTATTTCTGGTGATGGCAGGTTATGTGGTATATTTTGTCCTGCATGATTCGGATAAAGTACTGAATAATTCATATAATAAGAGACAGGATTTGCTGGCGGAGAGAGTGACGAGGGGAAGTATTTTATCCGATACCGGCAAGGTGCTTGCCCAAACCAAAACGGACAAAAAGGGTAATGAGACCAGGGTCTATCCATACGGAAGTCTGTTTGCCCACACGGTGGGACGCATTTCCCATGGCAAGACGGGCTTGGAATCCTCTGAGAGTTATACAATGCTTACCACGGGAATCAATCCTGTTTTTGGCATGTTCAATGAAATCCAGGGAAAAAAGAATCCCGGCAATAACATTGGTACCACCCTGAATGTCAATTTGTCCCAGACTGCCAGTAACGCACTGGGCTCCCAGAAAGGAGCAGTGGTGGTGATGGAGCCGGACACAGGAAAGATTCTTGCCATGATAAGTAAGCCGTCTTATGATCCGGGTTCCCTCACCGATGCCAAATGGAGGAGCCTGACGGCAGATAAGGATGAGGATTCAGCCCTGTATAACCGGGCGACCCAGGGCCTGTATCCGCCGGGTTCCACCTTCAAGCTGTATATGGCATTGGAATATATGAGGGAAAAAGCGGAAGGGGAAGCCTTCCGCTATACCTGTACCGGAAGTATTGGGAAGGGACAGGAGAAAATCCGATGCTACGGTGGCGAGGTACACGGAAAGGTGAATCTTACCACCGCCTTTGCCGAGTCCTGCAATACGGCCTTTTGCCAGATTGGAAGCAGAATAAAGGTGGCCAGTCTTCGAGGGCTGTGTGAGTCGTTGTATTATAATCGTCCTACACCGCTTCAGAAACTGGAACAGAACAACTCCCGGATTGCCATAACAGATATGTCGTCCACAGGGGATGTGATGCAGGCGTCCATTGGCCAGGGAGATACGCTGGTCACCCCTCTGCAAAATGCCTTTCTGGTTTGTGCGGCAGTGAATAAGGGCGTGTTGATGAAGCCATATCTGGTGGATCATGTGGAGGATTTTGACGGCAGGGTGTTAGAAACCATGGAGCCGGAAAAGGCGGCAGAACCCATTACGGAGAAGGAAGCGAAAGAACTGAAAAAACTCATGCGGGCCACGGTGACGGAGGGAACGGCTACATCGCTTTTATATGGCACCTATAAGGCCGGAGGAAAAACCGGTTCAGCAGAGTTTCAGAACAGTTCCAAAGATTCTCATGCCTGGTTTGTTGGATATGCGGAGAAAGAGGGGAAAAAACTGGTGGTGAGTATTGTAGTGGAGGCAGCAGGGACCGGAAGCGCCTATGCCGTTCCCATTGCCAAAAAGATATTTGACGCATACTGGTAAAATACGGTATACTGGATGTAGAAGATATACGTTATGGAGGATTGTTATGATAGAGGCGACCAGTTGTGGTGGGGTTGTTATTTTTCGGGGGAAAATTTTGCTGTTATATAAAAATTACAAGTATAAGTATGAGGGATGGGTGCTTCCAAGGGGTACGGTGGAAGCCGGTGAAGAATATGAGGATACAGCCCTTCGCGAAGTGGGTGAAGAGGCTGGCGTGCAGTGTAAAATTGTCCGGTATGTGGGAAAGAGCCACTATACTTTTGAGGTGCCGGAAGGTCCGGTGGCGAAAACCGTCCACTGGTATCTGATGAGAGCGGGAAGTTTTTATTCCAAACCACAACGGGAGGAGTTTTTCATGGATTCCGGTTATTACAAATTTCATGAGGCCTGGCATTTGTTAAAATTTCCCAATGAAAAGGAAATACTCGAACAGGCCTATGATGAGTATCTGGAATTGAGGAAAGCCAACCTGTGGTATCACTAAATGTAGGAGGGATGGCTATGTTGGACAAAATTGACATGAAAAAAAAGGCGGTGCGGCAAGACTACGACGACAGAATGGCCCATTTGGAAATCCGGATGGGAGAATTACAGCGCAAAAGCCGGGAACTGGGAATTCCGATTATGATTATTTTTGAGGGATTTGAGGCTTCTGGCAAAGGAACGATGATTAACAAAATGATTCAGCCCTTAGACCCCCGCGGGTTTAAGGTGTATACGATGGAAAAAGAGACAGAAGAGGATCGGATGCACCCGTATTTCTGGCGCTATTTTATCAAGACGCCGGCAAAAGGGCGCATCCATATTTTTGATCGGAGCTGGTATCAGGGTGTGGAAAAGGGCTATGTTTCTCCGGAAGAAGTGCGTCAGTTTGAGAGGCAGTTTACGGATGATGGCATGGTGGTTATCAAATTTTTCCTGGCGATTACAAAGAAAGAACAGAAAAAACGGCTGGAGTCTCTGGAGAAGGAGGACAGCACAAAATGGCGGGTTCAGAAAGAGGATTGGAAAAAGAACAAAAATTATGAACAATGCCTGGAGCGCTGCGATGCTATGCTGATTCAGACCGATACCGCTAATGCGCCATGGACGGTAGTGGAGGCCATGGATAAGCGCTATGCTGCCTGTAAAATCATGACTACGGTGGTAAACCGACTGACAGAGGCAGTGGCGGCGAAGGAAGCCGTGCAGAAAAGAAACTCCTTTGCAGGAGAAGAGAAAGACGATGATTTGAGAAATGGTGTACTACAGGATATTGATTTATCCAAAACATTAACTCCGGAGGAATATAAGAAAAAGAGGAAAGACCTGCAGAAACGGATGGGAATCCTGCATAACCAGATGTATCTCAAACGGGTACCGGTAATACTGGCTTTTGAGGGCTGGGATGCCGGCGGTAAGGGTGGCGCTATCAAGCGGATTACCCAGAGTATTGACCCAAGGGGATATGAGGTAGTGCCGATAGCGTCCCCAAACGACATTGAAAAAGCCCATCACTATCTGTGGCGGTTTTGGGATAAATTTCCGAAGGACGGCCACATGGCAATTTTTGACCGCACCTGGTACGGGCGAGTTTTGGTAGAGCGGGTGGAGGGATTTGCCACGGAGGAAGAATGGAAGCGCGCCTACAGTGAAATCAACAACATGGAGGCCCATTTGGCAAAATCCGGGGCAGTGGTGCTGAAATTCTGGATGCACATTGACAAAGACGAGCAGAAGTTCCGCTTCCAGCAGCGGCAGGATACGCCGGAGAAGCAATGGAAAATTACCGATGAGGACTGGCGGAACCGGGAAAAGTGGGAGGACTATGAAAAAGCGGTGGACGAGATGGTATTCCGCACCTCCACAAAAGAGGCTCCATGGCATATTATTGAGGCGAATTCAAAACTATATGCGAGAATCAGGGTGTTGGAAATTGTAGTAGAGGCATTGGAAAAGAGGCTGAAATGAGAGCAGTGAGAAAAAAATGGATGGCATGCCTGCTGGCACTTATACTGGCTTTTGGCAGTGTGTCCGGCAGTATTGGCTATACGGCAGTGAGCAGGGCGGCAGAAAGTCAGCGATATGTGATTTATCTGGATGGGAAGGAATTTGAAGTGTCAGCCCAGGATTATATGACGATTTATTATCTGAGGAACGACAAAACGGCTCTGACAGAGTATCTTCGGATGGTTTTGGGGGAGCGGATGCCGGATTCTTTCCAGTCCATCGGCGGAAAAATTCTTACCACAGATTCCATAGAAGGAGAACTTTTTCCTGCGGAGTCTGGAGAGGATGCCCGGCCGGAATTTTTAATATCCGATAAAAAACTGCTGGCTTATAATGGAACCGCCCAGGTGGTAACAGTGCCGGATACGGTGACCGAGATTCACTCCATGGCCTTTCATGGCAACTCTTATGTAAAGGCGGTGATTCTGCCGGAGTCTGTGACAAAAATTAATCGGTATGCTTTTTATGACTGCCCGGCTCTGACGTATATTGTGTTTCCAAAGAGCGTATCCTCTCTGGGAAAAAATATCATAATGGAGTGTAAGAAACTTACCAATATTGTGGCCCCGGAAGGTTCAAAGGCGTATACCTATGCCGTGGACAATGATATTCCGGTTACCACAGGTCTGGGGATTCGTTTCCGCAATAAAAAATGTTATCTGTTAGAAGGGGATTCCGAGAAAAATCCACTGTTAAACTGTCTTGGCAAAGCAGTCTGGAAAAGCAGTAAAAAGAAGGTGGCGACGATTTCTGCTTCCGGTAAGATTTCTGCTAAAAAGACAGGGAAGACGGTAATTACTGCCACTGTGGATGGGACAGTCTATACCTGTCAGGTTATCGTCTGGAAGAAAACAATGGACAGGAGGGTCAGTCAGATTATTAAATCTTCCGTGACAAAAGATATGAGCCGGTACGAGAAAATAAAGGCGGTTCACAACTGGTTTGTCCGGAATGTGAAATATGATTATTATCGTTACCAGCTGGGCCGGGTGCCAGCTGTTTCCCACACGGCAAAGGGAGCCCTTCTTAAAAAACTGGCAGTCTGTGACGGCTATTCCTATGCGTTTCAGATGGTAATGAGTAAGTTAAAGATTCCCTGCCGGTTTGTGGTAGGGCGGAGCGGTGGCGTGGGACACGGCTGGAATATGGTAAAGCTGGGAGGAAAATGGTATCATATTGACGTGACCTTCGACGACCCCATTGTCAATGACAGCAATGAAAACACAACGCCGTATTATACGTATTTTCTTAAATCCTCTTCGGTGATGAAAAAGGACCATAAATGGAAGAAGAGTAAGTATCCGAAGTGTAATAGTAAGAAATATAATTTCATAAAATAAAAGCAAAAGAGATATCATCCAATCGATTCGAACCGGCAACGCTTGCGCGTTAAGGTTCTCA
>JAFLTB010000045.1 GCA_022510605.1 Lachnospiraceae bacterium | reverse complement strand
CTCCGGCACAAATAGTGGTGTGAAAAATATGGCTATCAAGCATATTTTTCACACTGTTGTCCTCCCTTTTTATGACTGTCAAAGTCCGTTCTTTTATACCTGCAAATCAAGGTTCCTGCCAACTGCTGGCGGCTTCTCCTTATCTGTCTGGGCCGTATCTGCATTATCCTCTTTTATGGCTTCTACAATTTCTCTAAATTCTGCATCCTCCATATAAATCCTGCCATCTTTGGAAGCAGCGATTTTTTCCTTTATGATTTTTTCCGCTTTGCTTGTTTTTTCTTCCTCGGTTTTCTTTTCTTTTTTTTCGGCTATCTTTTCTTCTAATGCCTCCTGTAACTCTTTTTTCTTTTTTGCCGCTTTTTCTTTTGACTTCTTAATGAACTTTTCTGAATTTTTCTTTCTTTCCTCCCGGAGCTTATCACTCATTTTGTAACCGGCCTCATTTCTGGTTTGGGCAATTGCGGTATATTTTCCATTTGCATCAATATAACTATGCCGGTATACCGTCCTCCATCCCGTAGCTTTATTCAGGCCCTCCGATATCTTTGTCATTTTTTCAACGCCTTTAATCAGTTCCTTCATCTCTTTTTCAAACTTAGGATCCTTCTGCATTTTTTCCAAAACTCTTGGATCGATCGTCAGGGTTTTGCCGTTTCTGCCTGTGGCATACGTATTTCCAATTCGAACTTCCACGCTGGGAGCAAGCTTTTTCAGCATACTAAAGTAATCATTGTTGCTGGTTTCCGTATGGGAACTTTTCTTCGCTGCCGCTGTTTCTTTTGTTTCCTCTTTTTTAGCCGTCTGCTGTTTTTGTGTCCCATATGTGCTTTCATACACATTGCTGTAATTGTTTGTAATCTCCATTGCCATAATTTTGTCCTCCTTGAACTTAATCTTAAAATCCATTTTTTTAGCAACTGTAAACAGTAACTTTCTATAACATTTTTTCTAATTTCACAAGCCAGCTATCCTTATAATTATAATAGGGAAGCTGCACTGTTTTTTCCTCTGTGTTGTTCTCATACAGGCATGAATACCCAATTCCCCCTACTCCGGGAAGTTTATAAAAACCGCCAAAGACAATAAAAATTTCCCCTGCCGCCTTGTTATCCTGCAAAAATTTTTCAAAGGCCTCCCGCTCCACATAAACATAGTTGTCATCATAAGAAATCATCTTACAAAGAACATCGCTATTATAGTTGGTAAAGGTAACCTTTCCACTGTCATATCCATATACCAGCATACTTTCATTTTCAATGTTTCTGCCATAGGAAATACTTCGGATACCGACAATCATCCCTGCCACACACAGCACAGTGACCGCCAGTGTGCTGACCGCTATCATCTGCTTATACGGTTTATATCTGGCAATTCCTGTTATTCTCTGCCGTATATCCCGGTATTCTTTGTCCCCTGCAAAATTGGCATACATATTAAATTCTTCGCTTTCCGCCTGTAGAACCTTCATGCTTCTTAACAGCAGCTGCCCATAGGTATATGCTTTTCCCCCGTTTTTCTGGATGGTTACCCAGTCGCAGATTTCCTCCATATCCCCCCGGAAATATTTTGTGCCTATGGTAAGCAGGGGATTAAGCCACAACAGCACCCGCAATACGTCCCACAGAAAATAAAACAGTAAATGCCCCAGTCGGATATGTGTCTTTTCATGAAGCAAAATGGCCTGAAAATCTTCCCTGTCATATTCTTCCAGTACCACCTCCGGCATTACAATCCTTGGCCTGAGTACCCCTATGGTAAATGGTGTGACGGGGAGAGCCGTAACGTAAATAAAAGTACCGTCCACCTTTCTTCTTTCCATGCCCGCAACCAGTTTTTTCAGTTTTCTTTTTTTATAAATCAGCCGGGCAGCGTATAGAAACATGACAAATAAATACAGCCAGCATATCCATATATGGTTAAAGGTGATTCCCTTCCACCACCAGGAAAGCATTATCCCTATCTCACTCTCATCAAAAAATTTCATCTTTCCCGCAAACAGCAGGGGAATGAATAAGGCCCATAGGGCGCCTTTCAAAAATACATTGTTTTTTGATATTATTTTCCGTAAGATAAAAACAACGACAGACACTGCAAAGGAAAGCAGTACACACCTTATAATCTGTATGGTATAGTAAAAAGCACAAAAATTTAGAATCTGCATCACTTTATCCCAAAATACCTGCATTGTCATTCCCCGTCATTATCCTTTTCTTCATTCTGCTCTAAAATTTCTTCCAATTCCCGGAACTGTTTTTTGGTCAGTTTACCACTCTGCAACAAGGCCGCCATGGCATTTTTCTGGCTGCCTCCAAAATAATTGTCCACGAACTTCCGGCTCTTCTCCTTCTGGCACTGCTCCCTTGACTTCATGGCCGAATAGTGGTACACCCGCAGGTCATGCTCATCCACGGTATAGCTTAAAACACCCTTTTGGCATAGACGGTTTATCAGAACCCGCACCATTCTGGGTGACATATCTGATTTATCCCGTATTTTCCCAATTACTTCTTTCGCCGTCAAAGATGTATCACAGGCCCAAAACACTTCCATAATCAGCCATTCACTCTTGCTTGGGGTTGTTTCCTTTTCCATAGGGTTTTTCTCCTTTTTTGGTGGTCTTATTATATGTATCGGACATATTCGAAAATTTGTTAATGTTTGTTATCGTTTTTTATCCATTATTTTATCCTTTACTTTATTCCACTATAATGAGATAATAATAACCAATAGAGGAGGTAAAATATTATGCCAACATTATCAATGTTTTATGGAATTATTATCCGAATGCAAAGTGAAAGAGGCGGAAAACATCACAAACCACATATTCATTGTCTCTATGGATCGGATGAAATAATAATCGCCTTAGACGGTGAAATTATTGAAGGAAATTTCCCTAAAAATAAATTGAAGTTAATTGAAGCATGAATGACTTTACATGAAGATGAACTTTTTGCAAACTGAAAACTTTTGAGTGATGGTGATGGATATTTTAAAATAGAACCTTTGAGATAATTAAGCAGAAAGGTATGATAGTATTATGTTGAGACCCACGGCAAAATCAGTAATCCCTCTTTCAGACTATATGCTCCGTATCGAATTTGATAACGGTGAATCGAAAATTTTTGATGTGAAGCCATATATTAAAGGTAATTGGTATAGCGAACTTTCGGATCCCGTATATTTTAAAAGTGTAACCATAAACGGTTACTCCGTAGAATGGGCAAATGGCCAAGACCTCTGCCCTGATGAACTTTATTTTGATAGCGTTTCCTGTGAACAATAAACTTTTACGAAACAGTACCGCAATCCCTCAGAATCGCGGTACTGTTTTTTTAATAGACACTCCCATTATTTCGATTTCTTCAATGCCTCGTCAATGGTCTTCCAGGTCACGGCCCGCTCAAAGCCCAGTTTCCAGAACGCCACTCCGGCCACATCCTGTGCCATCACCACTTCCAGTTTTTTCTCCAACGAGGTTTCCTCCTCGAGCCAGATTTTATAGGTGGCTCCGTCTGCCTTAAACTGCGCATAATATTGTCCTGTGGCATCGTCCCACTTTGGAGAAGCACCATTGGCTCTTATTACGCTTTCTGCACCGCTCATGCCATAGGCAGTAGGCGGCGCCAGGGTGATTTCTCCTGACTTGTTTTTTATTTCCTTCCACAGTCTTGTATAGAATGGCAACGCTGTAATTACCCTCTTTTTTGGCACCTTGGCAACGGTAGCCTCCAGGCCATTTTTCACAAAGGGAAGCGAGGACACAGAACCGCTTTCCTCACTGCCCGAATAATGCTCATCATAGGCCATGAGAATTACGTAGTCCACAATTCTGCCCTGCTCTTCCAAATTATAGAAAGCGTTGTACTCGGCAGGGATATAATTGTCCACGGACACCACCAAATCATTGGCGTGGCACCGCAGTACCAGCTCCCGCAGAAACTCCAGGTAGGCATCGGCATTCTTGGCCTTTACATTTTCAAAGTCTATGTTAATACCATCTAAATCATACTGGATGGCAGAGGCCACCAGCGCATTAATCAGCTTCGTCCGGGAAGAGGTTCTGCCCAGTACGGCGTTTAAGTTTATATCATCCGCAAAATCATTTACCAGCGCCCACACCTCCAGGCCTGCTGCATGGGCCTGCGCCACATATCCCGCATTGGCCAGAGAGGTAAAGTTCCCCTTATTATCGCTTAGCGCATACCAGGTAGGAGAAATTACATTCATGGCCGGCGCCTGGGCTACGCTGGCTGACAGCACGCCGCTGCTGGCTTCATTGGTGACCTGATGCCAGCCAAGGCATACGATTTCTTTCAATGCCTTCTGGGTAAAGGAAACCGGCGTCCTTTCAAAAGTCCATCCTGCGTCCTCTGTCTTTGCCACAGAATCCACCGGGATATAACCGCTTACACCGTCCAGGGTAGTGACGGCCATGTATTCGTTTTCCTGTGGCTTCGTCCCATCCACAATGACCCGTTCCCCTTCCGGAACCTCGGTGAGATAATCATATTTTTTATTGGGGCCGGTACGCACACGGGTATCGTCCTCCATCTCGGCAAAGGTATAGGTCTTTGCCCGGTCAGACATAATTACCAGCCGTGACGGCTCTTCATATTCCTGAAAATAACAGGAGGCACGTTCCGCAATAAAGCTCAGGGAGATATACAGTCCATCCTCCTGTTCGGAAAGAATCACTGTCTCCGCTTTCTTTTCCTCCCTGCCCAGCGTATAGGAAACCGCCCCCGGGGTCACCTGAATCAGACCGCCCTCTGTGGTGTAGGAAAGGAGCTTTTCCTTTGTGTCCACATAAATGCGTTCATCCATACAGGCAGAGGCCACAGCGGCCGGCACGTAGGTCTGGCCGTCAATTTTGCGGCCTTTCTCCTCCCGTATTACATTATCAACAATCAGGGCAACTTCATTTTCCCCTAATTCAAATACTGTGTTCAGCTCCCGTTTCACATTGCTTGGCGCCACGTATTTGTATATGGCACCGATAATCAGAGCCACCACAAGGAGGCCCGCTATGACCGATGCCGTTAATACCATTTTTTTCCTCTTGTCCATTCGCTGTTTCCTCCCCTCGTGTGGTCTCCATTTCCTATAATTTGAGTATAATATAAGCAATGGCTCGGGACAACCCGTTATCTTTTTTCCTGTCAAATACCGAGAATCTTTCTCATGTTCCCGGCAAAAATCTTTTCTTTTTCTTCTTCTGTCAGGCTGGTCTGGCGAAGCCATTCCACATTTTCCTTCTGACCGCTCCATGGACTGTCTGTACCAAAGACAATCCGGTCTGCTCCGTGGGCCCGCACCAGATGAACAAATTCCTCTTTGCCGAGCATCCCGGTGGCTTCCACGCTGTCGGTGGAAAAGGCCGTATCAAAGTATACCTTTTCTCCTGCCAGCTGCTCTTCCACTTCATCCCACAGGCGCCAGCCGCCCATGTGGGCCAGTATCAGCCGGTCGCTCTCCGTCTCTGCCAGCACCTCCCGCACCTGCTTCGGACGGCAGTGTATCGGGTCTGGGAGACCGATGTCCTCTCCGGCATGAACCATAATATAGAGGCCCAGCTCCGTGGCCGCTGCCACAATCCGCTTGTAACGTATATCGTCAAAGAAGGTTTCCTGATAATCCGGGTGCAGTTTGATTCCCTTCAAACCCAAGGCCTGAATCCTCTTTAACACTTCTTTATAATTCGGAGTGTCCGGATGAATGCCCCCAAAAGACAACAATCCGGTTTCCTTTGCCGAGGCATTGGTCTGCCCGGCCTCCTCATTGATGGAGTCCACCTGACGGGGCGAGGTGGCCACCGGCAAAAGCACGGAATAATCCACTCCCGCCTCCTTCATGGATGCTGTGAGTCCGGATTTTAATCCGTTGACCTTGGCTGGAATACCGGAATTTGCCTCCAGTTTTGCAATGGCTTTTTTTACAATCTTCTCAGGATATATATGGGTATGCGCATCAATAATCATCCCTCATAACCTGCCTTAAATGCCTTTTTATTGATGTCCACTGTCTTCGGCGGTACGGTCTGCTCAATGACTTCTAACCATTGCTCTTCCTTAAAGTCCATACTCTTAGCTGCCAGACCGATAATGATGGTGTTAAACACACGGGAATTGCCTAATTTCTTGGCCTCCTCCATGGCATCAATGGACACCACTTTATGGGATTTCTTTAATGTTTCCAAAATATTCTCCGGATATTCAGCCGCACCGGTAACAACCGTCATAGGGTCCATGCGCTGGTCGTTGACAATGAGCACGCCGTCCTTTTTCAAAAAGTGGGCGTAGCGCATAGCCTCCAGCTTTTCAAAGGCAATCAACACATCTGCCTGCCCTTCCTCCACAATAGGCTCGTACACCTTGTCACCATAGCGCACGAAGGTCACTACGCTTCCTCCGCGCTGTGCCATGCCGTGTACCTCACTGAGTTTTACATCATATCCTGCCGCCTGAATAATGCCGCCCAGAATCCGGCTGGTCAACAGCGTTCCCTGTCCACCAACGCCGACAATCATAATATTTTTTGTTTGCATCCCTTTTACCTCGCTTTCAAATCAATGGCATCAAATTTACAGAGCTGCTTACACAGGCCACAGCCATTACACATCGTATCATCAATGGCAATGGTGCCGTCTTCCTTTTTGGTAAGAGCCGGGCATCCCGGTTTCAGGCACATGCCGCATTTTTTGCATTTGCTTTCCTCTGGCACGCATACATTCGGGAATTTCATGCCTTTTAACAGGGCGCATGGTGCACAGGCAATAATCACAGACACTTCATCCTTTGCCACTTCTTCCCGGATGGTTTTTTCCATGGCCGCCAAATCAAAGGCATCCACTTCCACCACATTTTTAATTCCCATGGCCTTGCACACATGATAGATGCTGATGGCCGGCACTTCTTTTCCCTTCAGAGTCTTGCCGGTGGCCGCATGGTCCTGATGGCCGGTCATGCCGGTGGTGGAATTATCCATAATAATCACCGTGCCGGTTCCCTGATTGTAAACCATGTTCATCAGAGAATTGATGCCGGTGTGCATAAAGGTGGAATCTCCAATGACAGCTACCCAGTCCTTGATGGCGTCTTTTCCCTTCGCCATCTCCATGCCGTGCAGGGTGGAAATGCTGGCTCCCATACATACTGTGGTGTCAATGACATTCAGCGGCGCCACTGCACCCAGGGTATAACAGCCGATGTCGCCGGCCGCATGGATTTTTAATTTATTCAGCACCGAGAAAGTGCTTCGGTGCGGACAGCCCGGACAGAGAATCGGCGGACGGGCCGGAAGATTTTCATAAGGTTCTGCCGCTACGGGTTCGCCTAATACCTTCTCCCGCAAAAGGTTGGCACTGTATTCGCCCTGGCGGGTAAAGAGTTCTTTTCCTATACAGGAAATGCCCCAGGACTTTACCTGCTCCTCTATGACTGGCTCCAATTCCTCAAAAATGTAGAGCTTATCCACTTTGGAGGCAAATTCCTCAATGAGTTTTTTCGGAAGAGGATGCACCATGCCGAGCTTCAGTACCGAAGCATTCGGACAGACCTCCTTCACATACTGGTATGGAATCCCGCTGGTGATAAAACCGATGGAGGTGTCATTATATTCTGCCTGATTTATAGCAAAATCACTGCCCTCCTCCATCAGGCGGTTCATCCTGTTTTCCACATGAACATGCCGCTGTTTGGCCATTCCCGGCATCATCACGTTTTTAGCCGCACTGCGCTCATATGGTTTATCCGCCGGCTCCACACGCTCCTCCAGTGTCACAGGGCCCTGGGAGTGCGCCAGCCTCGTAGTTGTGCGCAGAATAACCGGAGTGTCATACTCCTCGCTGATACGGAAGGCTTCTTTCATAAAGTCCTTGGCCTCCTGGCTGTCTGAAGGCTCCAGTACCGGCACCAGGGCAGCTCTCGCCACACAGCGGGTATCCTGCTCATTCTGGGAACTGTAAAGTCCCGGGTCGTCAGCCACCACCAGCACCAGACCGCCGTTTGCTCCAATATACGAGGCGGTATACAGCGGGTCGCTGGCTACATTTAAGCCCACATGCTTCATGGACGCCATGGCCCGGACACCCCGGATGGAAGCACCGATTGCCACCTCCGCAGCCACCTTTTCATTCGGGGACCACTCCGCATAAATCTCATCGTATTTTACAATATTTTCACTGATTTCCGTACTTGGCGTGCCGGGATAGGCGGCGGATACTTTAACGCCGGCTTCATAGGCACCCCGGGCAATGGCTTCATTGCCTAACATAATCTTCTGTTCTGCCATTTGGTTGATTCCTCCTACCTTCTTTATTAAAAAAATATGCATACGGACATTGCCGCTTTTGGCGGTACGTCCTTTTTACGTTAAAATACAGAAGTTCAAATTTTATTTTACCACAAAATAATACAGAATGGAAACCTTTTTCCCTGTAAATCTTTGTAAACAGCCAGCAGCTCCAAAACAAGCCGTTCGTATACCCATTAAAAAAGGGGCACTGAGAAACGTGCCCCTTTGTAAAACATCATTAACTATCTGCCAGATATTCCGGCACCCAGTTCATTTCATCGTCCTTTAACTGCCAGTCATTCTCTCCAAAAGGAAGTTTTTTGTTATAGTACAGGGACATATATTCCGCACCTTCTCCCCGCTTGATTTCGGAAAAATGTTTCCCTTCCAAATCACAGCAGGCAAGTCTCTGGTATTTTTCGTCCTTCTGGTACAGACTTAAAATGGCTTTTCCTTCCTTGATATCCACAATCCGGCTTGGATTCCAGGCATATCCATCCTCATCAAAGTCCGTTTCTTCCATCCACTCAATAAATTCATCTACTTTGAATGTTCTATCATCGGTCCCCTCTCGCAACAGGTCTGTAAGTGTTTTCTCATAACACGGCGCTATCCATGCCACATCCGGAACAGACATATCCACACTGAGCAGTACATACTGAGTCCATATCTTTTCCCCTTCTGTCCATTCGGCCTGGAACTGAATATACAGCCGGCCTTCCTGATAAAACAAATCCGCTATATGATTATCCGTCACCGTTTTTTCTGTTGAGATAATCTTATATGGATTGTCTGGCACTGGCATCCGATCTATGGCATCTTCTATCTGCTCCTCAGATAACAGTTCCCGGACTTCCTTCGTCTTGCCATCATACACCCATATGCCGCCCTCCTCTGAGGTGTAAAAGAAATAATTCCCGCCGGCTGCCAGAGTGTCTGTGTCCGGGTCCTCACACCCGGCAAACCTCACCATTTCTTCCGAATCATCTAAATCCAGGCGGTAATAACCCCCATGCATACTGGCTATAATCAGATACTCCGGCCCGGTGGTGACAATGCAGTTGTTATTGCTATTGCTATCTGTGTACAGTTTTATCTTTTTCCGGGTCTTCCGATTATACTTTATCACATATCCCGCATAGGTAATATAGGCAATATAATTCTCATCCACATAACCTCCGTCATCCGTCTGAATTCCACCATCTTCTGTGAGAATCACTTCCGTCTGCTCCACCCTCAGCTGGTCTGTCCCATCGGCATTTTTTCTAATGGGAACCCTGCAAAGTTCTATTGGTTCATCCTCCTTGCCTCTGGTATAATACAGCCCCTCCTCTGTGACCGCCAGCAGGCCGTAACAGTTTTTAAACTTATAAGTCTTCTGTTTTTTCCCGGATTTCGTGTACTGGACAATTTCTGTCGGTTCGTCATAATCATGTTCAGGCTCCAGGTACACATTGGTTTTATTGGCAAAGAAATACTTTTCCTCTTTCTCTTCTCCGCTGTCTTTCCAGGGCTCGGCTTCCTTAATAGTATCAGTCACTGCTGTGCCGCTGACGGCACTTTCAGTAATGTTTCCGGCGGCGCCTCCGCTGACAGCGCTCCCGGTAACCCCCGTCTCATCCCCCGCCGTATTTTGGGCGCAGCCAATGCAGAGACAAATGCCAAACACCGCTAATATTACCGTAGTATAAACATTCTTTTTCATTTTCCCTATCTCCCTTCTATGAAAAACGGAAAACCCTATTCTCAGCAAATATCATCATCCTCATCCTCTTCAAATGTTATATATTTTTCTTTCAGATAATAATCACCCTTTCCAAAGGGTTCCTTTGTATTATAATACAGGGCGCAGTATTCTTCATCCTCTTCGGTGATTTCGTAAAAACGCTCCGTTTTCAAATCATAGCAGCCAAACTTTTTCTGTTTCGTTCCCTTTTGATTCAAAACCAGAACTGCCTTTCCTGACCGCATTGCAACCACTATTCCCGTATTCCAGGCATCCCCCTTATCAAACTTGCTATCGCTGTGACTCCACATACAGTCCGTCAGATTTTTCTCATATTTTAATTTCACCTTGTCCATACCAGAGCCATTCAAATTGGATATGTCCATACTGAATATAGCGTAACTCTCCCAGGACTTCCCCCCGCCTCGCAGCTCCATTTGAACCTGCATATATAACCGGTCTCTCTGACAGAACATATTCTGCAGGCAGCAACGGGTATACTCTATCTCTTTTATGTCCAGGGGAATCGACGATACCGGCACCTGGCGGCAGGCTTTTCTCAGCTGTTTCTCAGACAACAATACCTGCTTTTCCTGTTTCTTTACATCATATACCCATATCTCATCTCTGTAATAATAAGAGGGGTTTTCTTTTTTAAAAAAGAACTGGTCCTTATAAAGTTCCACTGCATACAATGCATAATCCTCTGAAAGATAAGTGTCAGCACCCCCGTCAAACTGCCTCAGTTCACCCAAATCCAAGTCCAGTTTAAGGTACCCGCCTTCACTATTAATTATCATGAGATACCCCTGACCAACGGCAACAATGCGGTCAAGATTGTTCGAGACCCCCACCTTTGCTTTTTCTCCCGTTTTCCGATTATATTGTACAACATAATCTCCGGCAGAAATATACACAATATAATTCTCATCCACATAGGCATTTTTATATCCCTTGATGCCATTTTCTTCCGTAAACAATACTTCTGTGGCCTCCTGCTTCAAGCGGTCTGTTCCATCCGCGTTTTTTTCAATGGGAATCCGGCAAACTTCCACAGAATCACCAAATCTGGCATAATATACGCCCTCTTCCGTAACGCCTAACAAACTTGCATACATTTTCAGATTATCAAAGGTTTCCTGCTTTTCGCCAGTTCTTTTGTACTGGATAATTCCTTCTTTTACCTCATCATCTTCGTCCCAATAATCGTCATCCCCGTAATAATCCCGGACGGCATCCCGGTACGCATTGGTGCTGTTGGCATATAAATATTTTTTTGTGCTTGTCTTCCGGCTCACCACACTATCCGTCACTGCTGTACCGCTGACGGTGCTGCCAGTCACCGTCGTAACACTGACGGCGCTTTCAGTGATGTTTCCGGCGGCGCCTCCGCTGACAGCGCTCCCGGTAACTCCCGTCTCATCTCCCGCCGACTTTTGGGTACAGCCGATACAGAGAGCAATACTCAGCGCCATCCATATCACGGATATGTAATAGTTTCTTTTCATAGTAACCTCCCTTCGAGGCATCCGCATGATTTTTCAATCTGCCGCCTCTTTCAAATTAAACTATTATAGCTTAATCAAAAGAATATCACAGATTATTCCGGTAGTCAATCCCGGCGCCCTATACTTCCCACACTACTTAATATGACAAAAAAGAACTATCGCATTTAAAATATATTAAAAAAATCCACAAATCAGCGAGGGCATTTGATGCGAAGCATCACCGGCCCGAGTCGATTTGTGGATTTTTCTTAATTACTTAAATACGACAACTCCTTACCGCTTCATATATACATTTTTCTGGTTGTTCCCAAGATTTTCAATCTGCAGTTCATGAAGACTGTGAATGAACTTCTGGAACGTGGCATATCCTAATTTCTTTACCTTAAAGTTTGGATAGCGGTCATATATTTTCTGGGCCAGCTGCCCGATGTCAATTCCTGTTACCCCGGCTCTGCGCACGGTGTCCACGGCAAATTCTTCTATTTCTCTGGCGTCGTTTTTCAGCACCACGCTGATGCTGGTCTTATTGCGCCGGAGTTCAAAATTGTCAATTTCCTCAATGAACCGGGAAAGGGAACTGTAGCCATAATTACGCACGTCAAAATCGGAATATTTTTTTACCAGAGCACTTCCAATCTCACCCAGTCCCGTGTCGCGGCCGTTATTTTCATTGGTAGTGATAATTTCCACAATGGCGTCGGCAATTTTCTTTTTCGTCACCACATTTTTCTTTTCCGGTTTTTCTCCGTTTTTCTCACTGTCCCCTTCTATCAAAAGTTCGATATTGGTAAAGACGGAGCAGGCGGCCTTAAAGGATTTGGGAGTTTTGCCCTCCCCCATGCCTATGACCTCCATGCCGGATTCCCGCAGACGGCTGGCCAGTCTGGTAAAATCTCCATCGGAGGAGACAAGGCAGAAGCCCTCTACATTGCCTGTATATAAAATATCCATGGCGTCAATAATCAGCGCCGAGTCCGTAGCATTTTTCCCGGTGGTATTCTGGAACTGCTGAATCGGCGTGATGGAACGCTCTGCCAGCTCACTTTTCCAGCGGTTCATCTGGTTGCTGGTAAAATCCCCGTAAATGCGTCGATAGGTGGCTACACCATGCCGGGTCATCTCATCCAGAATACAGTCAATATAACGTGCCGATATGTTGTCAGAGTCAATCAACACGGCAAATCTTTTATCGTTCACATAAACCTCCTTCCAGGGAAGATAGTCTCCTAATTATTTCAATAAACCGTGAATGGCTTCCATCAGTTTTTTCACATCTATTGGTTTGGCAACGTGGGCATTCATACCACTGTCCATGGCCATCTTCCGGTCCTCATCGAAAGCATTGGCCGTCATGGCCACAATCGGAATCCCTGCAAGGTCTGGATTTTCCAGTGCCCGGATTGCCCGTGTGGCGTCATATCCATTCATAATCGGCATCTGCACGTCCATCAGAATTAAGTCATAATATCCCGGCGACGATTCTTTTACCTTATCCACCGCAATGGTTCCATCCTCTGCGGTCTCCACCACAAACCCGCTTTCTTCCAGAATTTCCTCGGCAATCTCCCGGTTCAGTTCGTTGTCCTCTACCAGAAGCAGGCGCTTGCCCCGCAGCTCCTCCGCCGTCTCCGGCAAAATCGCCTCCTGGACTTCTTCTTCTGCTTTTCCCATAACATTCGCCAGAGTATCCCTCAACTCGGACATGAAAATCGGCTTATTGCAGAAACCGGTTACACCCGCCTCCCTGGCTTCCTCCTCAAAGAGACTCCAGTCATAGGCGGTAAGAATGATAATTGGTATATTTTCCCCTGCAATGGAACGAATCTGTCTTGCCACCTCAAGACCGCCCAAGTCCGGCAGGGCCCAGTCAATGATGTAGGCATAAAATTCGTCTTTCATCTCAATGGCCTGTCTGGCGCGGAGAACCGCTTCTTTTCCATGCAGTGTCCACTCGGCACGCATACCAATCTGCGTCAGCATTTTAGTAACACTGTCACAGGTAGTAAAGTTATCATCCACCACAAGAGCCCGCAGGCCTTCCAGTTCACGAATCGTTTCCACCTGCTTCCGCTCTGGTACAAGACGGAATTCCAGATTCAGCACAAATTCTGTTCCCTTGCCCTGCTCTGTCTCCACCTCAATGGTGCCGCCCATGGCCTCTACAATACTCTTGCTGATTGGCATACCAAGGCCGGTTCCCTGAATCCCGCTGACGGTAGAATTGCGCTCCCGCTCAAAGGGTTCAAACAAATGTTCAACAAACTCCGGACTCATACCGATACCGGTATCCTTCACCCGGATTTCATATGCTCCGTATCCTTCCGGTGCGCCAGGATTCTGCTTAATGGTCAGGGACACTGACCCTCCCGCCGGCGTAAACTTAATGGCATTGCTTAACAGGTTTAACAGAACCTGGTTAATGTGCAGTTTGTCACAGTAAATATTCTCATCTATTACATCAATGGTATCCATGAAGAAATTTAACTGCTTCGACTCTATCTGGGTCTGGATAATATTGCGCATATCCCGAAAAATATCTGAGATACCGCACTCCTTTTCCTCGATATTCAAGCGTCCGCTTTCAATACGGCTCATATCCAGAACATCGTTAATCAGACTAAGCAGATGGTTGCTGGAGGACAAAATTTTTGCAAGATACTCCTGCACCCGCTCTTTGTTATCTATATTTGTCTCTGCCAGTGTAGTGAAACCGATAATGGCATTCATCGGTGTACGGATATCATGGGACATATTGGAGAGGAACATGGTTTTAGCACGCTCAGCGGCTTCGGCCTTCTGCAGTTTTTCTTCCAGTACCGCCTGCTCCACCGCCCTTGCCAGGCTTTGTTTGGCATTCCAGTATACCCACAGATAATAGGCGACGATAACCACCAGCATAAATGCGGCGACAATCAGGAAAATCCTCCGAATCGCATACAGATTCGTAAAGGCCTCCTTCTCCGGCACAGAAACAGCAATGGTCCATTGGTTAATATCCGCCGGAGCATAGTACAGATACAGCCATTCATCTTCACCCTGTTCACGAAGGACAAAATAGCCCGTCTCTCCCGCCATCACACTATGCACCGCCTGGTCCCAGGTAATGTTGCCTTTCACCGCAGGGCTTTTCAAATCATAAATATTTCCCAAAGAATCATGCCGTGTGTCCATGATAAACTCACCATTTTCCATATCGATGATATAGACATCTGCACTGGCATTATATATATTATCAATATTCAGAACCGTCGGCAGTTCCTCCAGCAGTGTCACACCATATAAAATGGCCTCGGTTTTCCCATCTTTTACAATGGGCACGTAATGACGGAGAATCAACGTATTGCCATCTTTTACACTGGTCATGCGGTTCGATACACTTTCGCCCTGCTTTGCCAGTTTTTCAAAAGAAAGACCGGCATCCGCTATCTTCGTACCATTGGCATCCAGCACCGTATCATCTGGCAGCAGAATGCGTATCTTCATGGTGTCCACCAGTGGTGCAATGCTGCCCATCGCTTCCCGGAAGGCAGCTTCATCCAAAGCATCTGTTGCCGCAAGAATATCCGCCGCTGCATTTAAAATCTGGCTGTCCCGTTCCAATTTATCAACAATATCTGCGGTGGCGGTCTTCACCCCCTCCTCCATACGGCCCAGACTTCTTTTCTCAATCAGACTGGCAATCTCAAAATATGCTGTTAAAAAGAGTACACCAATTGCTATAATCATAATACCCGTTGCAATAAGGCTTCTCTCCTTAAATATAGATTTTTTTTTCATACGTTCCCCAACTCCTTATATTTATCTGTTTATCATACCATAGTTTTCTCAAAAAATCCACCGGTATCAGGGATATTTTCTCTCATAAGTAACAAAGCAGTACCCCTCTCCCGCTTCCTTTTCCACAATCCCGAATTCCTCTGGTGGTATCTCCGGGAAAAAGGTATCTCCCGGAACCTCCTTGTCCAGTTCTGTCATATACAGCCGCTGCGTTGATGGCAGGGCCTCTTTATACAGCATGGCCCCACCACAGATAAAGACTTCCTCCCCTTCTGCCCGGCGCAGAGCCTCTGCCAGAGAATCCACCCTGCAGCAGCCCTCCTGCTCTATGTTCAGGACAGAGGAAACCACATAAGTTTTCCGGCCCGGCAGGGGATGTCCGATTTCCTCATAGGTACGACGCCCCATAACCAGGGTGTGCCCCATGGTCAGCTGGCGGAACCGCTTCATGTCCTCCGGCAGCTGCCACGGAATTTTTCCGTCCTTTCCAATTACCCGGTTCTTTGCCATTGCTGCAATAATGGATATCATACAGTCTCTCCTCCTTATGCGCCCAGTATAGCACTAATATTTTTTTATGTCCATAAATAATATACCTTGACAGCCGAGGTATGTTGTGTTTTAATATACCTATAAACAGTAAAGAGCACCCTTTCACAGGCTGCTCTGAAAGTAAAAGGAGGTTTTGCCCATGTCCATTGCGTCCGACCTGATTCGCGGCCACACAGACACTATCATTTTGTCGCAGTTATCCGCCGGAGACAGTTATGGCTATCAAATCAACAAAACCATTCAGGAAAAAACCAATCACGAGTATGAACTGAAGGAGGCCACCCTCTATTCTGCCTTCCGGCGGTTAGAGGAAGCCGGCTACATCTGTTCCTACTGGGGAAATGAGAACACCGGCGCCCGACGGCGCTATTACACCATTACGCCAGAGGGGGAAAAAAATTGCCGCCGGCTGAAGGAGGAGTGGGAAACCTCCAAGCATCTGATTGATTTACTGATACGGACCGGGGCTGGTGAAAATAACCAGACCTGACCTTTTAATGAAGCAGGGTTCAAAAGCATCCCCTGCTTAACCCACATCATTTGAATAACAATAACCGCGCGGACATACTGCGCAGAAACGAGGTAAATTATGGAAGACAAATTAAGAGCCTACATGGACCATTTATTCCGGGAGGTGCCGGAAAGTAAAAAGGCCGTGGAAGTAAAAGAAGAAATTCTGCAAAATCTCGTGGATAAATACCACGATTTACTGGCAGAGGGCAAGACGGAAGAGGCCGCCTATAATATTGCTGTTGCCAGCATTGGTGACGTCAGCGAACTGTTGGAATCCCTGAAGGAAACCGGCCCTGCTGGAAGCGTAGAACACCCTGAATACATACGGTGGAAGAAATCCTCTGCCATACGAATCACGATTGCTGTTATGCTTTATATCGTCAGCATCCTGCCGCCTATTATTACAGCGGAAATTCTGAAGTCTGACGACTCCCTGGGGGCCTGCGGCATGTTTATCATTATTGCCATCGCTACGGGTATTCTGGTCTACAATCATCTGAGCAAACCCGCGTATCCGAAAATGGACGATACCATGATGGAGGATTTTAAGGAATGGAAAAGCAGAAGTGACTCGGACCGCCAGGCCCTGAAGGCAATTAAAAGCGCTTTGTGGAGTATTATTGTGGTACTGTATTTTGTCATCAGCTTCACCACGATGGCCTGGTACATTACCTGGGTCATTTTCCTGATTGGCGCTTCGGCGGAGTCGATTATAAAAGCAGTTTTTGATTTGAAGAAATGAGGTGTATACACATGAATAAGAAAAAAAGTGCATGGATTCGTCTGATTGTTTCCTCTATTACCACTCTGGCACTTATCTCTGTCCTTATTGTAGGAATTTACGGAGGAAATATATTTTCCTTTCACTGGGGCATCGGATTCAGCTCTCATTACGCTGATGCAGATAAATACCAGGCCGGAAATGGTTCCATTTCCGCCGGTACACTGAAGGAATTGGACATTAACTGGATTAGCGGACAGGTAACTGTCCTTCCATATTCCGGAGACACCATTGAGATTACCGAGACTTCCCCTGAGTCTCTGACAGAGGAAACGATGGTTCATCATTATTACAATGACGGCACTCTGTATATCCAGTACCAGGCCAGCATCGGGTTTTCCTTCTTCCACCGCAGTCCATCGGAAAAAAAGCTGGAAATCAAAATTCCGGAGGCTCTGGCCGCCCAGCTGGAACAGGTATCCGGAGACGGGGTCAGCGCCGACATGTCCTTTACCGGGCTGACCACCCGAAATCTCTCTTTAGATACCGTCAGCGGACATCTAACCTTTGATGGCTCAGTCCAAAATATTGACAGTGATTCTGTCAGCGGAGACTGCGAGTGTATCTCCCGCCTTTCCCCGGAATCGGTGAATATGGACAGTGTCAGCGGAGACCAGCATCTCCAGATTCCGGAAGATACAAGCTTTGAAGCGGATTACGATACTGTCAGCGGAGGTTTTACCTGTGATTTTGCGACGACGAACCGGGGGGATTCTGTAATCTGTGGTACCGGGGATAATGAGTATAACTTTGACACCGTAAGCGGAGACATTTTCCTCTCTCCTGTGTCTCCCGAATAAAAGGGAAAACTCAGTAAATTTTACCAGATTAAATTCAAGATAAATCTTGCATTGGAAATAACCCTGGAGTATCATAGAATCAGAAAGCATGGACAGATACTGGCATGAAATGGATATGAACCGGCAGAGACGCTTCCGCATATACTGGAATAAAATCTATTTTGCCGGGGTTATCTATGGAAGCCTGTAATTATCTGTATGATGTCAGCACGTCCTATGTCAATCCGGGATGGCAGGAACGGTATTGCAAACTGGTGAAACATATTGACCGATATTTGAAGAAACATTATGCCGGTTATTTTGCCGGATTACAGCTATACCAGACCGGGCCAATGAATTATGTGGTGGTGGCCGTATACTATGATGTGCCTGGCATTGCGGACACACTGCCCCGCATCCTCCACTACGTCAATGAGAAATACCGGGACACCGTGGGACATAATGTAAGAAGAAAACAGATATTAAAGTTTGACCGGGCCAGAAAGCTGCATGGACAGCCTGCCCCACAGTCAGACTGCGAAGAATCATAGGAGAGACCGATGAAAAATCCGGATTTACTGAATAAACTGGAAAAGGAAAAAGACCTGACAGATCAGGAACTGGCTCAGGTAATCGAAGGACTGACCGGGGAGGAAACCGAGGTTCTTTTTGCCAGGGCCCGGGCAGTCCGGGAGAGAGAATATGGCAAAGACGTCTATGTCCGCGGCCTGATTGAGTTCAGCAACATCTGTCAGAATGACTGCTACTACTGCGGCATCCGCAAAAGCAATACCAATCTGGAGCGCTACCGCCTGACACCGGAGGAGATTCTGGACTGCGCCAGAGAGGGATATCAGCTGGGATTCCGCACCTTTGTATTGCAGAGCGGTGAGGATGCCTGGTTCACGAGGGAACGGATGTCGGATATTATCCGCAAAATAAAAAAAGAGTTCCCGGACTGTGCCATTACCCTGTCCCTGGGGGAGCGGAGCCGGGAGGAATACGAGGAATGGTTTGCAGCTGGCGCTGACCGGTATCTGCTCCGGCATGAGACTGCCGACGATGACCACTACCGGTATCTGCACCCGGAGAACATGAGTCTGGCAAATCGGAAAAACTGCCTGTATACCCTGCGGGAAATCGGTTATCAGGTAGGAGCCGGATTTATGGTGGGCTCACCGGTCCAGACGGTGGACAACCTTGTGTCCGATATTCGTTTTTTACAGGAATTAAAACCTCACATGATTGGTATCGGGCCCTTTTTAACTCACCCGGACACACCCTTTGCGGATAAAGAAAGCGGCTCCCTGTCCCGGACGCTGGTTCTGCTTGGCATTCTCCGTCTGCTGTTCCCGGGGGTTTTACTGCCTGCCACTACTGCACTGGGCACGATTGCGCCAAACGGAAGAGAACAGGGCCTACTGGCCGGAGCCAATGTGGTTATGCCAAACCTGTCTCCTGTGGGAGTAAGAAAAAAATACGAACTCTACGCCAATAAAATCTGTACCGGCGAGGAGTCCGCCCAATGTAAGAACTGTCTGAATCTCCGGGTGGAGTCCGTTGGCTACCAGCTGGCTGTGAGCCGGGGAGACAGCCGGGTAGTGTAGTTCTTGATATGAAACGGCGGTTTTGCTTATATATGACTGCTTACAAAACAAGGCCCAGGGCAGGAAGCCCTGGGCCTTACATATCTCTGAATGTTTTTATCTTGTTATATTGGTAGTGTGCTCTTGTCCATTGGTATCTGTTACGACTACCACATGGGAATCCGCTTTGGTCATATACAGATTCAAGGTCGCATTTCGTGTTACAACTGTGCCGTTAATATCACTAATCGGCAGACTGGATATTCCCTGATCCACACCATCCACCGTGACGGACTTAATACCGGAAAGACCGCTTACGCTTATGGTTTCACCGCCATGGGTATCCTCTGTCATCATCGAGGCTCCAAACAGGGTTTTGCCGCTGTTCACGGAACGGACGGCACCACCGTATACATATACCTCACAATGGCTCTGGCTCTTTCCATCTCCGATTTCGTAGCTGGAACCACCTGCTGAAATCATACCGCCGTAAATCTTGATGGTCAGGGTTGACGGATTGCTGCCGGCTGTACCACCGCCGCCAATACCGGCTCCGTTACCGACAGACTTAGCAAAAATATTGCCACCGTAAATCAAAATCTCACCGCCGCCGGTTCCTGCCTGGGCGTCCCCGATTCCGGCTGCATTTCTTCCTGCATTCTGGGCCAGAATGGTTCCGCTCCGGATGATAATCCGTCCCAGGGTGCCGGCTACACTTCCTGTAGAAGAAGCACCGATTCCCGCTGAGGAAGTTCCTCCATCGGCTCTCAGTGTACCGTCACCGGCTATGGTAAGTTCACAGCCTGAAGGCACATTGATACCGGCGCAATAGTTTGGACCGGTCAATGTGGAACTTCCCTGTAACTGCAGGGTAACCTTGGCGTCGCCGCTTAAATCAATCGGACTTCCCAAGGATGGGTTGGCGGTTACGCTGTCCAGTACAATCGTATGGGTTCCACCGGTTATCTGAATCTGGTTGGAGGCATTTCCTGTAATGGTGTAGGCTCCGGTATAACTTACCTCTCCTCCTCCATTTATCGAATATCCGGTGGCGCTAATGACAATCTTTCCTTCCGTCAAATCCAAAGTTTTGCTGCCTGTCACCGGAGGAATATCCGGTGTGGCCGTCGGCGTTGCTGTCGGTCCTGTCCCTCCACCCGGCGTAGCTGTTGGCGTCGCAGTTGGCGTTGCCGTCGGGGCAGGCGTTGCTTCTCCCGGTTTTTCCTTTGCCAGATTGATTAACGCAGTAAAAGCTGCCTTTGGCATATAATTTTCATCAAATAACAGCGGATAGTACGGGCCATCGGTATACAGACTGTTCAGCCAGGTATCCAAATCTGTCAGTCCCCAGAAGGTAATGTTGGTTATGCTTACCTTATCCGTGTCCATTCTCTCAAAGATATTCGTCATGAACTTGGTATAGGCAGTGGCCAGGGTGGCATTGCCAGACTCTGAATTATCCTTGCTGGCATAGTCTAACTCTGTAATATTTACCTCATACCCTTCGGTCTTAAAGTAATTGATGGAGTTTTTAATATTATCGCCATCCGTCACTCCCAGATTGGTCTGGTGGGACTGCATACCAATACCGTCAATATAGCCCGCTGCCTTGGCATCGGTAAGATACTGGACAATGGCCTTTCTCTGTCCCGGTGAATACCCCTTGTAATCATTGTAGAACAGTTTCGCCTGGGAACTGGTGGCGGTTATGGCCGCTTTGGCATAGTGGAACGCTTCGGTAATGTAGGTGGCGTCTTCCGCTCCAAATACACCGCCATACAGGCTCTCGCTTCCTGTGCGCAAAACGGTGGAGTCGTTAATCACTTCATTTACCACATCATAAGCATATGCGGTGCCCGGATAGTTGGTCTCAATATAGGTAATAACCTGGGTAATATAGCTTTCCATACGTTTCAGCATGGTAGCCTCGTCCACCAGATTGGTAATATTTTTCTTTGCGGTTCCTGAACCATCGTATGCCGGTTCATAGCCCTCACAGAAATACCAGTCCGGCGTCTGGGAATGCCATACCAGTGTATGCACCCGGACTCTCAGGTTATTTTCCTTCGCCAGACTTAAACATTTGTCAATTACGTCTTTGCGAATGACCGGCATGCCATCCGCCGCTGCCTTTGTCTTTTCTTCATCCAAGAGACTTTCCGGCTTCAGCTCATCGGCAAAGGTGACAGTGTTGTAATGATGATTAATGAAGGCCGCTGTCTCCGGGTTTTTCAGGTGATAGCTGTAAATAGCACATCCTACCGGGAAGCGTCTGCTGTAGGCTTCCTTCAGACTGTCTACTGCCAGTACCTTTTCCAGTTCCAGATGCTTCTCTGTAATGGAAATATTATCTACATAAAAATCATTTGGATAGTTCAGCATTTCAAAGTAAAGAAATACTTCTTTTACATCCCCCGGCGCTACCACCGTGGCTTCAATTTTCTGCCAGGTTCCCGTAGGCACGGTCAGGCTCTTAATAGTCGTATAACTTCTCTCATCAGAAAAGTTCGTGGAATCCCACGTACAGTTAATGGTTTTATTGCTTCCCGTGGTCTGTTTTACATAGGCCTCAATGGTATAGGAAGTATAATCGCTGATGTTGTGGGTCACGTTAATCTGCGGCCCCGCCCAGTTTTTCGTCCGGTTCGACACCTGCAGGCAGTAATTGTCATTGTACCCGCCGGATACGACGGTAAGCTCCTCTTCGCCCTGGCGTCCTGTCACATAAGGATTGGTTCCATCTTCAAAATCCAGGGCCAGCACTTTGGTTCCCTCGCCTCCTGGTATCGGTGTACCAGGAACTTTGGTTGGCGCTGCTGATGGTTCTGGCTCCTGGCTTGTGCTCGGCGCTGTCGCTGTTGGCTCCTCACTTGTGCTCGGTGCTGTCGCTGTTGGCTCCTCACTTGTGCTCGGTGCTGTCGCCGTGGGCCCTTCACTTGTGTTCGGTGCTGTTGCCGTGGGCCCCTCACTTGTGTTCGGTGCTGTTGCCGTCGGCTTCTCACTTGTATTCGGATTTTTGTTTGTTGGTGTTGTAGAGGCTGAAGCCGATGGCCTGCCGCTTCCCGGTGCCTTTGTTGACTGATTCGGATTGTCCGTGTCCGGCGTTGTTTTTTTCGTTACGGTTACCTTACATTTCGGGGTATATTTTTTCCCTTTGTACCGAAATGTGCAGGTAATCGTAGTCTTACCAGCCTTTTTTGCCGTTACCTTCCCCTTTTTGTTTACTACGGCAATTTTTTTATTCTTGCTTTTCCATTTCTTTTTTACCTTCCCGCTAACACGCTTTACTTTCAGTTTTTTGCTCTTTCCCACCGTTAATGTCAGCTTCTTTTTGGAAAGAGCCGGTTTTTTTGTGGCAGCAAGAGTCTCCGCTTTCGTCAAAACCGGAGAAATTATCATTGACAAAGATAATATATATGCCGCCAGTTTTTTTGCCGTTCTTTGCATAGCCGCTACCTCCATTCATATAACTTTTATTAGAAGTTAAATATAGTACTGACATTATAACATAGTTCGACAATATATATCTACGTTATTGGTCGAATTTCCAGGAATTACATAAAATCTTGCCATATATTTTATTCGCCAGTGCATAAAAAAGCAGCGGCTGAAATTCAGCCGCCGCCCAATTGTTGCATTTATCACAAATCTATCCGCTCTTTGGAAAGTCCCTTTTTTATCATCTCTACTCCTCCTCAAACGAAAATCCCATAAAACCCACATCCATGACTCCTCCTCCCTCTATTCTGCTTCCCCATTTTGCAACGGTATCTGTCGGCTCCTCACTTACGCGAGAAAATACCTCATTCGAATCATAGTAAAAAGAGTGCCATTTCCATGCGTCCATATCCTCATTGGTAATCCAGCGGAATTCCCCGGTAGCCAGCGTATACTCCGCTTTCCTTTCCTCTTGTTTCTCGCCACCATAACATACCATATATGCTTTACCGTCAATCGTGGCATACAATTTCGTTCCCTCCCTACTTATGACTCCACTTTTGCTTTGAATTTCATTAATCCTCTACAGTTCATCTACAACAGTTTCACTGCCCGACTCCTGTATCCAACTCATACAGTATCCTTCTACCATTTGAATAAATTCTTCCGCCACTGCTACCAGGCGCTCTGCTTCTTCTCGGCTAGCAATATAAAAATCATCATAGTCACTCGCATGACGTATTTCCTCTGCCTCGCCTATCTTCCTTCCCATTTCTCTAGGAAAGATTTCAGTTTTTACATATTCTTTATTGAAATTGCTAATTGCATCCTTGTGACGCTTATATGCCTTGCCACTCAAAGCATGAATCGCATTGATAGCATGAAAAATAGCATAGTAGGCTCGATTATTTGCACTCTTGTATTCTTCAGCAGTTAACAATATTCTTGCCGATTTCAAATCTCCCTTTGCCGTCTGCAAACGATACAAAGCGAGATCTTTTCTAGTCCCTACATTCCCATTAGGCTGCACCATACAAAACCACCCCTTCTTTATGGATATTCGCATAAAGTGGATAGTTAATCATCCACTTTTTAAAGTGGTCTTCGCTCTTAGCGATTGGCTTTATATCAAGGTCATTGTCCAAATTAAAGTCATACGTCATATAA
>JAFLTB010000044.1 GCA_022510605.1 Lachnospiraceae bacterium | reverse complement strand
CGGCACAAATAGTGGTGTGAAAAATATGGCTATCGAGCATATTTTTCACACTATCCTCCCTTTCAATCTATCTTCTTCTATGATAGTAGGTTCTTGTGCTCCGACGCCTGGTTTTTCCCCAGGTGCGTTTGTACCGGGTTTTCCGGTTTCGCTGTTCCCGCTGGCTCCGCAGCCGCAGTACCAGTAAAAGGACGGTGGCGCCTAATGCCAACACAAGAAGCACAAATACAATTACCGTTTTCCATGGAAATGGCTCCTGATTTGCCTTTTCCACTGCATCGTCAAACCACTCCGACATATCAATGCTGTCTTTTAATGTGGGAGCTCCTTTGTCTGAATAATAAATTTCAGAGCCTCCTACCTCTTTTCCATTATAAGTATAGGTCAGTTTTCCAATAATTTTCTCGCCGTCAGCACCCCCTTTAGCACTCTCATAAAAATCCACCTTCTTCTGTGCTTTATTCAATGCCACACCCTTTGGCAGTATTACACCGGCATCGGCATCTATGGACAGGGGACTGGTATCTGAATTATAAATTGGGCTGAATTTGGTAAACAAATTCTGGTCGTTGGCCGTGCTCAGAGTCTCATTCCGGATTTTATGCCTGCTGTAACTTTCAAAACAGGAATTTAACAGCGAAGTGCTGTCTGTATATTCGTTGGGCTCCACCCAGGGCGAGTTTGGCGCCTTCATAATCACTGAAACCAGCGTCATGTCATCCTTCTTTGCAAAGGTCACCAGTGTGTACCGGCATTTGGAAGTATATCCGGTCTTTCCGCCTACGCAGTATTCGTACACATATTGCGGAAAGGTGCTGGCATACAGCATCCCGTGATGATTATACAAAGCATGTCCATTCTTGGCTTTGTTGGTCTTTGGAATATTGTACCGCTTCGTCCCGGTAATTTTGGCAAAGGTAGGATTTTTATACGCCGCCCGGGCAATCAGTGCCATATCGTGGGCTGTCGTATAGTGATTTTTTTTCCACAGACCATTGGCATTGACAAAATGCGTTCCCGTACAGCCCAGCTCTTTGGCCCTGTTATTCATCATCTTAATAAAGCCATCTATACTGCCGGCAATATGTTCTGCCACACCATTGCAGACCTCGTTGGCAGACATAAGCAAAATGGCATAGAGACACTCCTCCATGGTCATCTTTTCTCCCACCTGGGTCCCTATATTTGATGCCCCACTTTCCAGGTTCATTACCGCATCATAGGAAAAGGTCACGGTTTCTGAAAGGGAAGAATTTTCGATGGCCACCAATGCCGTCATTACTTTTGTAATACTGGCAGGGTATTCTTTCTTATCAATGTTTTTGGAATACAGAATCGTCCCCGACTGCACATCCATAACAATACCTGACTCCGCAGATATTTTTACTTTGGCCTGGGCTTCTTTGTGTCCCGGCAGGACAGTCAGGCATATCGCAAGACACAGGCAAACAGAGAGCCACCTTTTTTTTCTTGTTTTTTGCAAAGTCTTTTCCTCCAAAATCTATTCTAACATATATTTCTTTTTCTCCTCTGACGTATATATTTCTATCATACACGATTTTAAAAGATTTTCCAATATGCTATTTCATTTTATTTTTACCTGTGTTACAATACGAAAGTGGCCGGGGAACGGTCGGACTCTTTTTTCCGCCCCGGTAGAAAGGAAGAGCAAATATGCGTTTACGAAACATAAAAGGTTCTAAGGAATTTATTGACAAAAGCCCCTTTGTAGTTCATCAGCCGGAAGATTACAAAGGCTGCTGGCATTCCCTTTTTCAAAACAACCATCCTCTTCACCTGGAAATTGGCATGGGAAAGGGGCAGTTTATCCATACTCTGGCAGAAAATAATCCCCATATCAATTATCTGGGCATGGAAATGTATTCCAGTGTTCTCTACCGAGCACTGGAGAAAAGGGCAGAGACAGAGCTGAATAATCTCTTTTTTCTGCGCTTTGATGCCAAATACCTGACAGATATTTTTGCCGATGGGGAAGTGGACAGGCTGTATCTGAATTTCTCTGACCCATGGCCAAAGGACCGCCATGCCAAACGCCGGCTTACCAGTCCCAATTTCCTTGCTCTCTATGACCAGGTTTTGAAACCGGAGGGGCGCCTGCAGTTTAAGACCGATAACCGAGCGCTTTTTGATTATTCTGTGGAATCTGTGCAGGCTTCGGGGCGCTGGCATATTAAAGAACTGACCTATGACCTGCATCACAGTGAATTTATAGAGGGAAATATTATGACGGAATATGAAAGCCGTTTTGTCGCAGAGGGAAAGCCTATCTGCCGTTTTGTCATTTCCCGCTGATACGAACAAAAACTCTTGTTTCATCCTATTGTGTAAAAGTTTTCACATAGGATGAAACTTTGCATATATATATGAAAAAAGGAGTTTTTCCATGGGCCGTTCCGTACAATGTAAACTGGCACAAAAGCTAAACAGCGGAAAAATTTGCAAAACCCTGCATCGAATTATGCTGTCCCTGGCGGAAGTACAAAAGTTACTTAATATCAAATAGATGAATATCCTTTTTCTTTAATTTTTTCTCCAGCACAAGATTGATTAAGTACATGAACACAGCTGTGGCCGGCACACCGAGAAACATACCGATTAAGCCAAAATAAGCTCCCCCTACGGTTATGCCAAAGATAACCCAGAGCGGTTTTATACCCGTTAAATCTCCCAGAATTTTTGGCCCCAGATAGAAACCGTCAAACTGCTGAAGGACAAGCACCATAATAGCGAACAGCAGCGACAATTTCGGGTCAATGAGCAGATAAATCAGCACACCCGGTATCGCTCCAATAATTGGACCAAAATAAGGAATCATATTGGTAATGCATACAATCACACTAAACAGCAGCGCATAGGGCAGCTGCAGAATACTCATGACAATCAGGCATAGAATACCGATAATCAATGAATCAATGGTCTTTCCAAGGAGAAATCCGGTAAAAATGTGATTACATTTTAAAATGGTTTTCCACACACTGGATGCTCTTTTTTTCGGAGAAATGGCGTATACCAGTTTTTTTATACTCCGAACCAAATGCGTGCTGTCCCAGACGATGTAAATGGAAATTACCATTCCAAATAATATATTGTACACAAGGGAAAATACGGAGGAGGATAACTGATATACATACGGAAGAATATCCGAACGGTTGTTTACAATTCCGCTGATAAAGTTCGTCTTTACATAGTTTATAATCTCGCTCACCTGAATGAACGGAATTCTATTATTAATCGCCTCCTCATGAGTTACCGCATACTGATACCATTCCTTTATCTTCTCTCCCAGTTCTTTCGTACTGGCTCTGATCTGTGGAAAAATGTAAACAATGATGACTGTCAAAATTCCCAGGACAATCAGATAGGAAATGGCAATACTGATTCCCTTTTTCACCATATCCCATTGATTTGGTTTTATCCGGTTCATTTGTCTTTGTAGAAATTTTACCAGAGGCATAATCAGATAGGCCAGAAAAAAGCCCAGAATAAATGGCATTATAATAGAAATAAAGCGTCCAAGAACCATCATGGTAGTTCCCCAGTTCATAATAAGGGCAATGACAATGGTACATAATGCCACCAATGTTATCACATAACCAATATTTGATACAAATCCCTTTAAAAAATTAAGATATTTATTCTTCCTTTCCATACTTCCCTCCATCCGCTTTTCATCTTTACATTAAATTATTTAATTTTGTACTTGCATTTTACAGAAAACTATTATATAATAAACCTTGTGTTAAAAAATTAAGCGCCATTAGCTCAGTTGGTAGAGCACCTGACTCTTAATCAGGGTGTCTGGGGTTCGAGCCCCCAATGGCGTACTCCCGAGTCCTTGTTTGGCAGACCTGCAACTGCTGGGTGAGGGCTTTTTTTTGCCCAATTTTCTACAGACAGTTTTTTGCCTCCTCCAGGGACTGGCTTTCTTCCTCGGACAGGGACACAAAAACTTCTCCCCCTTTTACTTCCTTAATATAGGTATAGCAGCCCTCGCTGTTGCTGTGCATGGAATTCAGAATAAAACCATCGTTCTCTTTTGTCAAAAGCGTCAGAACAAAACTCAGGGTTCCTCCCACTTCTTTGAACGCATCGTATTTTACAATTCCCACTTTCTGATAGGTTTTTAGCAGATTGGCGTCAATCCCGTTAAGGCGGGTGTCCACTTCATTTAATTTCTCATTAATAAATTCCATATTTTGAAACTTTTTATGAAAAGCATCCTCCAGGCTTTTGCCATCGGCGCCATTCATAAAGGTTGTATATCTTCTTTTCAAATTACTGCACTTTGCCAGTATTATAATGCTAAAAATCAGCAGAATAACCACCACTGCCAGAGTGATGGCTACAATAAGGTCTGTCTCCAGCCCGTAATCTTCAAAATGAAACATGTCAATTCCTCCTTGCAAACATACGTTCTTCTATTTGAAATACGCTAAAATTTTCTCTAATTCTTCCGGCGAATAATACTCAATCTCTACTTTTCCCTTTTGCTCGGTCCTTCGGTTAATGCGCACCTTCGTACCAAGCTTTTGTTTGAGTTTCTCCTCCAAATCCCGATATACAAAATCGTTTTTCAGTTCCCTTTTCTTCCCCTTTTTGGCCATCGGGTTATTCATACTCTTAACCAGTTTTTCCGTCTCCCGCACACTGAGCTTCTCATCAAAAATTTTCATGGCAACCGTATACTGCTGCTCCTTTTCAGAAAAACCAAGCAGTGCCCGGGCATGTCCACTGGATATCGTCTCATCCACCAGCATTTCCAGCACCCGCTCGTCTAATTTCAAAAGACGAAGAGAATTGGTAATGGCTGTCCTGCTTTTTGAGACCTTCTCTGCCACCTCATCCTGCTTCAGGTTATACTCTTGAATCAATCCCTGATAAGCCTTTGCTTCCTCCACCGGATTCAAGTCCTCTCGCTGAATATTTTCAATCAGGGCGACTTCCATAATTTCCTGTGGCGAATAATCTTTAATGACAACCGGGACTTCTTTTAGTCCTGCCATTTTGGCTGCACGCCATCTCCGCTCGCCAGCAATAATTTCATAATAATCCTTTTGCTTGGAGACCACCAGAGGCTGAACAATTCCATGTAGTTTAATGGATTCACTTAACTCCAAAAGGGCATCTTCATTAAAATTTTTCCGCGGCTGATTTTTATTTGGCTCTACTTCATTTATTTTCAAAATGGTTTCCCCTGTGGAAGATTCCTTATCGGTTGTTACTACTTTCGGAATCATGGAATCCAATCCTTTTCCTAATCCCATCTTTTTTGCTGCCATTATCTATTGCTCCTTTCAATCACTTCATCTGCCAGTGCGCTGTATGCCCGTGCCCCGGTTGACCTGCCATCGTATTGCGTAATTGGCAGACCGTGGCTCGGTGCTTCTGCCAGCCGGACTCCTCTTGGAATAATCGTATTGTAAATGGTCTGGTTCAAATTGTTTCTTACATTGTCAATTACCTGCATGGAAAGATTGGTTCTTCCGTCATACATAGTAAAGACAACTCCATTAATTGTCAGTCTGGGATTTAATCTTTCCTTTACCAGATTGATAGTATAAATCAACTGGCTTAATCCTTCCAGTGCATAATACTCACATTGAATCGGCACAAGAACAGAATCCGCCGTTGTCATGGAGTTGATTGTCAAGGTATTTAAGGAAGGCGGACAATCAATAATGATATAGTCATACTTGTCCCGGATTTCTGAAATAATATTACTCAAAATATAATTTCGGTTTTCCATATCCATTGTTTCAATTTCAATTCCGGCAAGATTTACATTCGCTGCCAGAACATCCAAATTTTCAAAGACATCCTTCTGCACACACTCATCAAAGGTGTTCTCTCCAATCATTAGTTGATAAATTGTGGTTTCCAATTCATCCTTGTCAATACCAAGACCACTGGAGGTATTTCCCTGTGGGTCCATGTCAATTACAAGAACCTTTTTTTCTTTTTCTGCCAATGCGGCAGCTAAGTTAATTGTGGTAGTGGTTTTTCCCACTCCACCTTTCTGGTTGGCAATCGCCATAATTTCACTCATATTCACTCATCCTTCTCTTTTACAGTATTGATTTTATTATAGCACTTTTATTCCCATATTACCATATTTTTTTGGGAGAATATCGATTTTATATTTTGAAAAATCCCTTTCCTGGTGTTTCTATGTTTCACGTGAAACATAGACAAAATATTATTTATCCAAGAAGTGTTTCACGTGAAACATTGTCCTCTCACCAATTTTTTCACAGGGATTGCTTTTTAATTTTCCCTGGCTTGCGTGGATATTTTTCATCCGTCGGATGGTTCTTTTGAATAAACAATAAATATCTTTTTTCTTCCTTATCTGACAGTGTATATGTTTCTACCCGCCTTAACTCACAATCCAGTTTATCAAAGGCATTCCTCGAATCCTGTATTTCCTCCTCATACCTCTTTCCTTTATAGGAAACGAAATATCCCTTTTCCTTTACAAAAGGAATACAGTATTCCAGAAGAATCGGCAATTCAGCTACTGCCCTGGACACCACAAAGTTGAACTGTCCCCGGAATTTTTCATCCTGTCCATAATCCTCCGCCCGCCCATGAAATAGCCGGACATTTTCCAATTGTAATTCTTCTGTTACAAATTGTAAAAAATCAATCCGCTTGCGCAGAGAATCCACCAAAGTAATTTGCCAGTCTGGACAAAGAATGGCTAACACCATTCCCGGAAAACCCGCTCCCGTTCCCAAGTCCAGGATTCTTATAGTATCATCCTTCTTTCCCGGTGTCGTAATAGAACTACAAACAAGAAAAGCCGAATCTATAAAATGTTTCCAGATTACTTCCTCATATTCTGTGATGGCCGTCAAATTTATTTTCCGATTCCACTCCACCAGCAGTTCATAATATTTCTGGAATTGCTGCTCTTGGCGGTCACTTATTTCTATCTGCCTTGCTGCAAAGATTTCCTTCATAATCTACTCCTTTTTTAAAGACTCAGCAGAGAAATCCAATTGAGAAAGAGGCTTTACATTTTCCCGGCCAAACTGTTCCAGATATACCAAAAGTACAGATATATCCGAAGGGGAAACCCCGCTGATTCTTGCCGCCTGTCCCACAGATTCCGGTTGAACTTCCGTCAGTTTCTGAATAGCCTCCAGCCTCAAGTTGCCAATCCGGGAGTAATCCAGAGCCGCAGGGATTTTCTTTCTTTCCAGTTTATGGAACTGTTCTACCTGTTTGCGCTGGCGGTTAATGTATCCCTCATATTTCAGATGGATGTTAACTTCTTCGGTAACTTCTTCCGGGAGATTCGGCCGCTCCTTGTCAACAGGGGCCAGTCCCTCATAGGTAAGCTCCGGCCGGCGAATCAGTTCGGCCAGAGAAATCCCACTGGTTAGCTGGGTACTGTTATACTGTTCCAGCAATTTCTGGACTTCCTCGGTATTTCCCACATAGGTATTTTTTACCCGTTCTGTCTCCTCTTCAATCAGTGACATTTTCTTCTGAAACTGTTCATACCGCTCATCGGAAATCAATCCTATTTTATGCCCCAGTCCCGTCAACCTTTCATCGGCATTGTCCTGTCGAAGCAACAGCCGGTACTCGGCACGGGATGTCATCATCCGGTAGGGCTCATTGGTTCCCTTTGTTACCAGGTCATCAATCAGTACGCCAATGTATGCCTGGGAGCGGTCAATGATAACCGGTTCTTTTCCCATCAGACATCTGGCTGCATTGATACCGGCAACCAGTCCCTGGGCGGCCGCCTCCTCATAACCAGAGCTGCCATTTGCCTGACCGGCACTGTAAAGTCCCTTTACTTTTTTCAACTCCAGTGAAGGAAGGAGTTCCAGAGAGTTAATACAGTCATACTCGATGGCATAGGCATTCCGTACAATTTTGGCATTTTCCAGTCCCGGAACGGTGGCATACATTTTTTCCTGAACATCCTCCGGCAGAGAGCTGGACATCCCTCCCACATACATTTCATTGGTATAATTTCCCTCTGGCTCAATAAATACCTGGTGGCGGTTCTTGTCCGCAAAACGTACCACCTTATCTTCAATGGATGGACAGTAGCGCGGGCCTGTTCCCTGGATATAACCGGAGTAGAGAGGAGAGCGGTCTAAATTTTCCCGGATAATTTCATGGGTCGCTGGATTGGTATAAGTCAGCCAGCACACCGCCTGCTCTCTGTCTAAATCCTCTGAAGCATTGCAAAAGGAAAATGGCACAATTTTTTCATCCCCATACTGGGGCTCCATTTTGGAATAATCAATGGTACTGCCATCGATTCTGGCTGGCGTCCCTGTCTTGAACCGGCGAAGTTCAATTCCCAGTGCTTTAAGGGAATCCGATAAAGCATTGGCTGCCTGCAGTCCATTTGGCCCTGTGTGAGATAATATATTTCCTGTAATGCAGCGTGCCTTGAGATACGTTCCTGTACAGAGCACACAGACCCGGCATTTATAAACAGTGCCAGTATATGTTTTTACACCAGTTAAAGCACCCTCCTCTACAAGAATTTCCGTAACCTCACTCTGGCGAATCGTAAGATTTTCTGTGTTCTCCAATATCGTCCGCATGGAATCACTATAAGCTTTTTTATCTGCCTGGGCACGGAGGGAATGGACAGCCGGTCCCTTGGATTTATTCAACATCTTAGACTGGATAAAAGTGCGGTCAATATTCTTTCCCATCTCTCCGCCCAGAGCGTCCACCTCCCGGACAAGATGCCCTTTGGAGGTTCCGCCAATATTGGGATTACAGGGCATCATGGCAATGCTGTCCACACTGACGGTAAAAAGAATTGTATTCACCGACAGTCTTGCCAGTGCCAGCGCCGCTTCACATCCGGCATGTCCTGCGCCTACCACAACGGCATCATATTCCTGTACCACAGGGTTATCAATCATGACCGCTCCTCCTTTTCTTACTTTTTCATACGATTCATAAATCTCTTTTCTATTTTCCCATACAAAATTCCTTAAAGATTTTATCCACTATATCATCCTCTACGGTCTCACCCACAATTTTCCCCAGAGCCTCGTAGGCATTATATAAATCAATGGAATATAAATCCTCCGGCATACCTGCCTCTATACTCTGGGCCAACTGCTTCAGACTTTCCGCTGTATCTACCAGTGCCTGCTTTTGTCTTGCATTGGTAATATAAAGTTCATCGTTATAAGATATTTTCTCCTGAATCAGTAAGCTCTCCAAATACTCTTCCAACTCCGGCAGACCTTCCCCGGTCTTTGCCGAAAAGAAAATTATTTTCCTTTCCTGCAGGTTTTCATCACTGAGGAATTTATCCTGCATTTCCTCTGGTTTCCATGCCGGCTCCAAATCCGACTTATTCAGAAGAATCACCCCTGGAAGATTTTTTGTCTCCTCCAGCACATAAGCATCCTCCTTTGTCAAAGGCACACTGGTATCTAAAAGGCAGAGAACCAAATCCGCTTCCCCTATGGCAGTCTTTGCCTTGTCAATGCCAATACCTTCAATCGTATCCTCCGTATCGCGAATCCCGGCTGTATCAATCAGATGCAGAAGAGTAGAGCCAATCATCATCTCCTCCTCCAGGGTATCTCTGGTGGTTCCCGGTATATCCGTAACAATAGCCCGGTTCTCCCGGAGAATGCAATTTAGAAAAGAGGACTTTCCCACATTTGGCTTTCCTGCAATTACTGTCCGAATCCCTTCCCGTATCAATCTTCCATTCTGGCTGTTCTTTAACAAATGGGCCACCTCCTGGCGAAGCGTCCCAGTATGCTCTTTCATTGTATCAGAAAAGTTTTCCAGAGAAATGTGTTCCGGGTCATCTAAGGCCGCTTCCAAAAAAGCAATATCCTGCAAAATCATTTCCCTCAAAGCACGAATTTTTTCCTTCACATCTCCCCGCAGCTGCGTCAGAGAGTTTTCCAGGGCAATCCTGCTCTTTGACTGAATGACATCCATCACCGCTTCCGCCTGGGACAAATCGATTCTTCCATTTAGAAAAGCTCTTTTTGTAAATTCACCAGGTTCTGCCATCCGGACGCCTTCCTGAATCAATAGATTCAAAATCATCTGGCAGATGAAAGAGCCTCCATGGCAGTGAATCTCCACCACATCCTCTGCGGTATAACTCCGGGGTGCCTTCATAAGAAGAACCAAAACCTCATCCAGCAATTCTTTTTTTTCATTCTTAATAAACCCATAGTGAATGGTATGGGTTTCACAGGAGCACAAATCTATGGTCTCCCCCTGTTTATTGAAAAAAATTCTGCTTACTGTCTCACAGGCCTTCTCACCACTTATGCGAAGAACACTGATACTTCCATTTTTTGAAGAGGTCGCTATGGCAGCAATAGTCTCCTGATAAAACATTTTCCCTCCATTTATATCCAGACAACAAAGGCTGAATCATAAGATTCAGCCTTTCACACTAATCTTTTTACTCTTTATCACCAGAATATGGTTTTCTTCTGTCCCGGGAGTAATTATTACGTCTCCGGTAATTATTTCTTCGCGGTAATTCTGAAGCAAATTCTTTGTTCAGTGTTACCACTACCTTTCTGTGCGGCTCATCACCCTCACTGTGGGTATCTACATACTTATCCTCCTGCAAAGCCGCATGAATAATTCTTCTCTCATATGGATTCATCGGCTCAAGAAAAGCCGGGCGGCCTGTCTTCTTCACCTTGCTTGCCACATTTCTTGCCAGATTTTCAATGGTTTCTTTTCTTCTCTGGCGATAATTTTCTGTATCAATTTTAACTTTAATATATTTCTCCGGATGCTTTTTATTGGCAACTAAAGAGGTCAGGTATTGCAGAGAATCCAGAGTCTGGCCCCTCTTTCCAATGAGCATTCCCATTTCCTGTCCCTTCAACTCAATGTTGATAATCTCTTCTTCTTTGTCATACTCCAGTTCAATTTCTACCACCAGATTCATGGCATCAAAGGTTTTGGCAAGGAAATTACGGACAACATCTATTACATCCTCTTTCTTGCGGACACGAATCCGGGCCGGTTTGCTGAACAGTCCAAGAATACCGCTTTTTTCTTCTTCTATTACTTCATATTCAATCTGGTCACTGGTAGTTTCCATCTGAATCAGGGCATTTGTCAAAGCTTCATCTGCCGTTTTTGCAGAAAATTCTTTCCATTCTTCCATCTCATCAATCCTCCTATTTATCCTTTTTACCAGAAAGCATGTGGGCATATCCTGCTATGCTGCCCGGCTCAATATCTTTATTTACTGTAACATTTTCAGAGGAAGAACTTTTTTCCGAAGAGGCTTCCTTATTCTGATATGAAGTTGCCGTCTTTATGGAAGCTGTTTTTCTCTTGGAATATTCTTCCATCTGCCGGTTCATCTGTTCCCGTTTCGCATTTTTCTTAGAGGCCTTATCCTTATTTTTCTCAATTAATTCTTCCAGAGAAATCTTATCCACCTTCCGGTTGATAAAGAAGGCCTGGACAATTCGGAATATACTACCGGTAATCCAGTACAGACCAATACCAATATTTAAACTCAGACAGAAGAAACCTGACATAAGAGGCATGAAATAATTCATCATTTTCATGGACTGTGCCATGGAATCTTCTTCCTGCTTACTTTTATTATCCTTTGGCTGCAGCATTTTGGAGTTGATAAACTGAAATACTACGGCTAAAATTGGAATAATAAAAGCCAGATATCCGGCATAGGGATAATTTCCCCTGTCGTGAAAAAGAGCCAAAGGACTTTTTTCTACATCCAGACCAAGAAAAATACTGGCTTTCGCATCAGACAAAGATGGAACATAGGTAGTAATATTATACATAACCCGGTACAGACAATACATAATCGGCAGGGTTATCAGAAGAGGAAGACATCCGCCAAAAGGACTGATACCATATTTAGCGTATACTTCCTGGGTCTCCTGGTTCATCTTCATCTGAGACGCCTGGTCTTTTTTGTTCTTATATTTTTTCTGAATCTCTTTAATTTCCGGATTTATCTTTGCCATCAGCCGGGATGACTTCTGTTGCTTAGAATTGAGTGGGTACATCAACAAATATACCACAATAGTAAACAGAACAATACAAAGTCCTGTATTATGAATATTAAACAAATGATATACTGTCCAGTCAATTCCAGATAAAATTTTAGCAAAAATCCAATATAACCAATCGAACAAGATATTTTCCTCCTGTTAATTACGGCACAGGGTCATAACCACCTTTATGAAAAGGATGGCATCGTAAAATTCTCTTTACAGCCAAAAAACCACCTTTCCATGCACCATATTTCTGTATCGCCATAACAGCATAATCCGAACAGCATGGCGTATAAATGCAGGTAGATGTTCTTTTCAATGGTGATATATACTTTTGATATATGTGTAATAAGTATAAAAAAATTCTTTTCAATTCATCACATCATTTCAATAATCCATGTAATTTCAATAAATGAATTACTGCGCCGTCTACATCTCTAAAATTTTTGTCTTTTACACTATTTCTGGCAATAATAACAATTCGATTGCCTTCTGTTACCTGTGCGTCATTCTTACGAACGGATTCTCTTAATAATCTGGTAATGCGATGACGCACAACACTGTTACCGACCTTCTTACTGACGGAAAATCCGTAACGACTGGGACCACTTTCCCCTTTTACTACATACATAACCAGATATTTGTTTGCCTTTGATTTACCTTCTCTGTAAACCTTTTGAAATTCAATATTCTTTCCTAATTTTTCAAACACATTTTTTTCCTCACAAAAGAAGAAAAGGCCAGTGATTCCCTGACCCTGGCCAGAAAATTCAAAATACTTTTATGCAGATAATCTTTTTCTTCCTTTTGCTCTTCTTCTGGCAAGAACTTTTCTTCCATCTGAAGTTCTCATTCTTTTACGAAAACCATGAACTCTTTTTCTGGATCTTTTTTTCGGCTGATATGTCATTTTCATAAAGCGGCACCTCCTTCTCTAATTTTTCATTAACGAAATCCGTATCAAGCCTAATTATATTATCAAATGAACCAATAGTCAAGCGGATTATTTGACTTATCCACATTTTTCCTTGAAAAAGTATCAAAAAAAATTGAATTTATCCACATTATGTAGTACAATAAAAATGAATGTTTTTACCCATATTGGATTTTTTTAGAGATAGGCAGGAAATTTGAATGGAAAATCAAATTAAGGACAAATGGAACGAAATAATTACATATTTGAGGGATGAATACCTTATCAATGGAGTTCTTTTTCGCACCTGGATTGAACCATTAGAAGTTATTTCTTTTTCTGGTGGTACGCTTGTCATTGCCATTGACGAGTCCAAACAGGGAGATATTCTCAATTTAATTGATAAAAAATATAAAATTCCGTTACAGGTAGCCATTGAGGTAAAGACGGGAGAACAGGTAGATATTCTATTCAAATATAAAAGTGAAATAAAAAGTAAAGGAGTTTCTTCCTATAATAAAGAGAAAATTCTCACAGAAAAATATCCGTTTTGGAATTCCGGCCATTCCTTTGACTCCTTTGTAGTCAGTGGCAGCAATAATATTGCCTATGCCGCCGCCGTGGCCGTGGCAGAAAATCCCAATGGACAAACCTATAATCCCCTGTTTCTTTACAGTGGGCCAGGACTTGGGAAAACCCACCTTATGCACTCCATTGCCAGATATATTATAGAAAACCATCCTGACTATACCGTTACCTATACCACCAGTGAGGATTTTATGAATGCCGTAGTAGAAGCGATTCGTACTAACAAACAAAAAGGTGATACGGCGGCAACCTCTAACTTACGGAAAAAATACCGCAATGTAGATGTTCTTTTGATTGATGATATACAATTTATTATAGGAAAGGAAAGTACCCAGATTGAATTCTTCAATACCTTTGAAGCTCTGTATCAATCAGGAAAGCAGCTGGTTATTTCCAGTGATAAGCCTCCCAGTGAGATGGAACAGTTAGATGTGCGCTACCGTTCCCGTTTCAATTCCGGCATGCCTGTAGATATACAGCCCCCGGATTATGAAACCAGTATTGCCATTTTGAGGAACAAACAGGAAAATTCAGACATTCATTTGGATGATACTATATTAGGTTATATTGCCACTAATATTAAATCCAATATCCGGGACTTAGAGGGAGCTTATAATAAGGTACTTTTATATGCCAAATTCAAAAAACCAAATGAAGAGATTACTCTGGAAATGGCAGAAAGTGCTCTGAAGGATTTCATTTCGCCTAATGAAAAAGTAATTATTACAGCGGAATACATAATTGAAATTGTAGCCGATCATTTTAATCTGGATAAGGATGCCCTTCTCTCCGAGAAGAAAACACAAAACCTGGCGCTTCCAAGACAGATATGTATGTATTTGTGCAATGAATTGACAAATCTTACACAAAAGGAAATTGCTTCCAAGCTAAGAAGAAAGAACCATACCACAGTTATCCACGCTGTCAACAAAATAAAAGATGACATCCATGTGGATAAAGAATTGGAAAACACGATTCAAGTGATTAAAAAGAAATTAAATTCACTATAACCTGTGGACAAGATGTGTTTTTTCGTGGATAACAATACATTTACATAAAATTATGACAAAAGCTATACTACTCTATCCACTTACATTCACGTTTTATCCATGGATGGAGATTCAGATTTTAGTACATTTTACAGGGGTTCTGAAGCTTAACCACAAATTCACATCCCCTAATACTACTTGATACTAACTAACACTTAATTATATCTTTTATAAAGGACAGAAAGGAGTTATTCACATTATGAAATTTACATGTACCAAAAATAATTTTAATAATGGAATAGGCATCGCCTTAAAAGCAGTACCTGGAAAAACCACCATGCCAATTTTGGAGTGTGTGGTAATTGAGGCTAAAGGAGAAAGCATCAAACTTACCACCAATGATATGCAGCTGGGAATCGAAACCAGAGTTCCCGCAGATGTTCAGGAAGAAGGTATCATTCTGGTAAATGCTAAAATGATAGCAGAAATTGTCAGACGACTTCCAGACGAAGATGTAAACTTTGAAGTAGATGAAAATAATAATATTCTGCTTTTCTGTGGAAAGTCAAAGTTTAATATTCCAGGCATCAATCATGAGGAGTTCCCGATGCTTCCACAGATAGAGGTAGATAAAAAAATAGTCATTTCCCAGTTTACATTAAAAGAAATGATTCGGCAGACGATTTTCTCCATTTCAGATAATGAGAGCAATAAGATTCTCACAGGAGAATTGTTTGAAATTAATGGGACGGAGTTTAAGGTTGCTTCCCTGGATTTGGTACGTGTCTCCATCTGTAAAATTCAATTGAAGGAAAGCTATGATCATATCAAGGTAGTAATACCTGGCAAGACTTTGAATGAGATAAGTAAAATTTTGACAGGAGATACAGAGGAAGAAGTGGAAATTTCCTTCTCCAAAAATCATGTTCTCTTTGAGTTTGGAGATACGATTGTGATTTCCCGTTTGATAGAGGGGAACTTCTATAATATAGAACAGATGTTGAAAAACAACTATGAAACTAAGGTAAAAGTAAATAAAAAAGAATTTTTTGGCTGTATAGACCGTGCCACCCTGCTTCTCCGGGAGGCAGAAAAGAAGCCGGTAATTTTACATATCCGGGATGGAGAAATCCAGATGGAGATGAATACTAATATCGGTTCCATGGATGAGGAAGTTTCCATTGAGAAAGAAGGAAAAGATTTAACCATTGCCCTGAATCCAAAATATGTCATTGATGTATTAAAGGTAATTGACGATGAAGATGTATATCTCTATCTGTTTAATTCCAATGCTCCATGCTTTATAAAAAATAATGAAGAATCGTATATTTATCTGATTCTTCCAGTCAATATGAACTGAGTTCATATTGACGGTGAATAATGAACTGAGTTCATAAGAATTAAGACGGAGAGACCTATGCAGGAAATAAGAATCAAAGACGAATATATCAAGCTGGGCCAGGCCCTCAAACTTGCCGGACTGGTTGGCTCTGGAGTAGAGGCAAAAATACTGGTTCAGGATGGACAGGTATCTGTCAATGGAGAGATTGATACTAGGCGGGGAAAAAAATTATATCCCGGTGATGTATTTGAGTTGGAAGGAAATCAGGTAAAGGTTGTTGCTTTATGATTATAAAATCCATAGAATTGTGTAACTTTCGGAATTATGAAAGGGCAGAATTTGAGTTTCACCAGGGAACCAATGTGCTGTATGGAGATAATGCCCAGGGAAAAACCAATGTATTAGAGGCTATCTTTGTAGGAGGCACAACAAAATCCCACAAGGGAAGCAAGGATTTGGAGATGATACGGAGCGGGGAAAAAGAAGCCCACATTCGCTATCATGTAGAAAAAAGGCAGCGGACTTTCAAAGTAGAGGTACATATGAGGAAGGGCAGTTCTAAGGGAATTGCCATTGATGGTCTGCCAATAAAAAACAGTAATGAACTGCTGGGATTATCTAATATTGTATTTTTCTCCCCGGAGGATTTAAGTATTATTAAAGACGGACCGGAGGAGAGACGGCGGTTTATCGATATGGAATTGTGTCAGTTAAACAAGGCCTATCTTTTTTATCTGACTCAATATAAAAAAGTGTTAAAGCAGAGAAATTCTCTGTTAAAGCAGATTCAGGAAAAACCGGATTTGAAAAGCACTCTGGAAATATGGAACAGCCAGCTGGCGGAGCACGGGAAAAAAATTATTGAAATTCGGGAGGATTTTATAAAAAATCTGAATGAAATTATGAAACGGAAGCATGAAAGTCTTACCGGGGCCACGGAAGAAATTGATGTGGCCTATCAGCCAAACTGCCGTCAGCAGGATTTAGAAAACCAGTTGTTTTTAGAGGAAGAAAGGGATATTTATCTCGGAACCACTACCATAGGGCCCCATCGGGATGATATGATTTTTATTACCGAAGATAAGGATTTACGAAAATACGGTTCCCAGGGACAAAAAAGAACAGCAGCTCTCTCATTGAAAATGGCAGAGATTGAGATTGTGGAAAGTACGGTTGGAGAAAAACCGATTTTACTTTTAGATGATGTACTGTCGGAATTGGACAGAAACCGACAGAATTATCTGTTGGAAAATATTAAGGGAATTCAAACGATTATCACATGTACCGGCTTGGAAGAATTTGTAAAAAATGGAATCAATATAGACCGGACATTTGAAATTATCAATGGTACATCAAAATGGAGGAATTTAAATGGATAAGGAAAAGGAAGTAGTATATGGTGCAGACCAGATTCAGATTTTGGAGGGATTGGAAGCAGTCCGGAAAAGACCTGGAATGTATATTGGAAGTACCTCGGAAAAAGGACTTCATCACCTGGTTTACGAAATAGTGGACAATGCCATTGATGAAGCATTGGCTGGTTATTGTGATGAAATTCAGGTATATATCAATAAAGATAATTCCATCACCGTAATAGACAATGGCCGCGGAATCCCGGTGGGCATTAACAAAAAGGCGGGGAAACCAGCGGTGGAAGTGGTATTTACGGTACTTCATGCCGGAGGAAAATTCGGCGGCGGCGGGTACAAAGTATCGGGAGGTCTCCACGGAGTGGGAGCTTCGGTAGTAAATGCCCTCTCCGACTGGCTGGAGGTAGAAATCCATCAGAATGGAAAAAAATATGTGCAGCGGTATGAAAGAGGAAAAACCATGTTCCCGTTAAAGGAGGATGGAACCACAGATAAGCAGGGAACAAAGGTTACCTTTTTACCAGACGCTACTATTTTTACCGAGACCGTCGTGTATGAATACAGTATTTTGAAGCATCGCCTCAGAGAAATGGCATTTTTAACCAAGGGTGTAAAGATTGTTTTGACCGACTTACGGGAAGAGGAAGAGCATACCGAGGTATTCCACTATGAAGGAGGAATCAAGGAGTATGTTCAATATCTGAACAAACATAAGGAGCCTCTTTATGAGGATATCATTTACTGCGAGGGACAAAAGGGGGAGGTTTTTGTAGAGGTTGCCTTCCAGCACAACTCCGCATATAACGAAGGGTGTTACAGCTTTGTCAATAACATTACCACGCCGGAGGGTGGTACCCATCTGGCAGGATTTAAGAATGCCCTGACGAAAACCTTCAATGATTATGCCAGAACCCAGAAGGTATTAAAGGACAATGACCCGAATCTAAGCGGTGAAGATATAAGAGAAGGACTTACTGCTATTATCAGTATTAAGATACCGGAACCGCAGTTCGAAGGACAGACAAAACAAAAGCTGGGAAATACCGAAGCCCGTGGAGCAGTGGACAGTGTGGTAAGTGAACAGCTGACGTACTTTTTGGAGCAGAATCCTACGGTTGCCAAGTTGATTTGTGAAAAGGCTCTCCTTGCCCAGCGTGCCAGAGATGCTGCCAGAAAGGCAAGAGATTTAACCAGAAGAAAAACGGCGCTGGATGGAACCAGCCTGCCGGGCAAGCTGGCAGACTGCAGTGACAAAAATCCGGAGAACTGTGAGATTTATATCGTAGAGGGAGATTCCGCCGGCGGCAGTGCCAAGACGGCCCGCTCCCGTGCAACCCAGGCAATTCTTCCTCTCCGGGGTAAGATTTTGAATGTGGAAAAAGCCAGACTGGATAAAATTTTGGTGAATAACGAAATAAAGGCCATGATTACCGCTTTCGGTACAGGTATCTCGGAGGATTTTGATATTTCCAAATTAAGATACCACAAAATTATTATCATGACCGATGCCGACGTGGACGGTGCGCACATTGCCACCTTACTGCTTACCTTCCTGTATCGTTTTATGCCGGATTTAATAAAAGAGGGTTATGTGTATCTGGCACAGCCGCCTCTTTACAAGATTGATAAAAACAAGAAAACCTACTATGCGTACAGCGACGAAGAGTTAAACAAAATTCTGGAAGAAATTGGAAGGGATGGAAACAACAGCATCCAGCGTTACAAAGGATTAGGAGAGATGGACGCTGAGCAGCTTTGGGATACCACCATGGACCCGGAGAAGCGGATTCTTCTCAAGGTAGTCATGGACGAGACAGAGTCTTCAGAAATTGACATGACCTTTAACACATTGATGGGTGACAAGGTAGAGCCTCGCCGGGAATTTATTGAGGCCAATGCCAGGTATGTAAGAAATCTGGATATTTAAGATAAAGGAGATTTTAAAATATGGATGAAAATATCTTTGATAAAGATGGTACCGGCTTTGACGAAATAAAACCGGTGGATTTGAAAAAGACCATGGAGACCTCCTACATCGACTATGCCATGTCCGTTATTGCATCCCGTGCTTTGCCGGATGTAAGAGATGGTTTGAAGCCGGTGCAGAGGCGTATTCTCTATGCCATGATTGAGTTGAACAATGGTCCCGACAAGCCGCACCGTAAATGTGCCCGTATCGTCGGTGATACCATGGGTAAATATCATCCCCACGGTGACAGTTCCATCTATGGCGCACTGGTGAATATGGCACAGGAGTGGTCTACCCGTTATCCGCTGGTGGACGGTCATGGAAACTTCGGTTCCGTAGACGGTGACGGCGCCGCCGCCATGCGTTATACCGAGGCCCGTCTCAGCAAAATTTCCATGGAAATGCTTTCGGATATCAACAAAGATACCGTGGATTTCATGCCAAACTTCGATGAGACAGAGAAGGAGCCGACGGTACTGCCGTCCCGCTTCCCGAATCTTTTGGTAAATGGTACTTCCGGTATCGCCGTGGGTATGGCCACGAATATTCCGCCTCACAACTTAAAGGAAGTTATCAATGGTGTGGTAAAAATCATTGATAACCAGGTGGAGGAAAACAGAGAAACCTCCTTAGAAGAGGTAATGGATATTATCAAGGGGCCGGATTTCCCGACGGGAGCCACCATCCTTGGCCGCCGGGGTATAGAAGAGGCCTATCGCACCGGCCACGGTAAAATCCGTGTCCGGGCTGTTACCGATATTGAGCCCATGGCCAATGGCAAAAACCGGATTATTGTAACGGAACTGCCATTTATGGTAAATAAGGCAAGACTGATTGAAAAAATTGCCGAGCTACATAAGGACAAGCGAATCGATGGCATTACCGAGCTGCGGGATGAATCCAGCCGGGAAGGAATGCGTATCTGTATTGAACTCCGCAAGGACGTCAACGCCAATGTAATTCTGAATCAGTTATTCAAACATACCCAGATGCAGGATACCTTTGGCGTCAATATGTTAGCGCTGGTAAACAATGAGCCGGTGGTAATGAATCTTTTGCAGATGCTTCAGCACTACTTAAAGCATCAGGAAGAGGTTGTCACCCGCCGTACTAAATACGATTTGAACAAGGCAGAGGAGCGGGCCCACATCTTAAAGGGATTGTTAATTGCCCTGGATAACATTGACGAGGTTATCAAGATTATCCGTGGTTCAGAAAGCGCTGCTCTGGCAAAGGAAAAACTGATTGAACGTTTTGGACTGGATGACGTGCAGGCCCAGGCCATTATTGATATGCGTCTGCGGGCTCTCACCGGTTTGGAACGGGAAAAACTGGAAAATGAATTTGCAGAATTAGAGAAAAAGATTGCAGAATACAAAGCCATTCTGGCAGACCGCAACCTGCTGCTGGGCGTTATCAAGGATGAAATCAGTGTGATTCGTGACAAGTACGGGGATGAGAGAAAGACAAGCATTGGCTTTGATGAATTTGATATTTCCATGGAGGATTTGATTCCAGTGGAAAACACCGTAATTGCCATGACACATCTGGGATATATTAAGAGAATGACCATTGACAACTTTAAGAACCAGCACCGTGGCGGCAAGGGCATCAAGGGAATGCAGACCATTGAGGAGGACTACATCGAAGACCTCTTTATGGCCACCACCCATCACTATCTGATGTTCTTCACCAATAAGGGACGGGTATACCGGATGAAAGCCTATGAAATTCCAGAGGCCAGCCGTACTTCCCGGGGAACGGCCATTGTAAATCTTTTACAGTTAATGCCGGAGGAAAAAATATCCGCCGTCATTTCCCTGAAGGAATACGAGGAAAATGCCTATCTGTTTATGGCAACAAAGCACGGTATAGTAAAGAAAACAGCCATTCAGGAATATGCCAATATAAGAAAAACCGGACTCCAGGCCATCAATCTCCGGGAAGAGGATGAACTGATTGAGGTTAAGGTGACGGACAACGAGCGGGATATTTTCCTGGTAACCAGACATGGACAGTGCATCCGCTTTAAGGAAACTGACGTCCGACCAACCGGCCGTACTTCCATCGGTGTCCGGGGTATGAACCTTGGCTATGACGATGAAGTAGTTGCCATGCAGATGGATTCCCAGGGTGAAAATCTCCTGCTGGTATCGGAATTTGGCATGGGCAAGCGCACAGAAATCAGCGAGTTTGCCGTGCAGCACCGTGGCGGTAAGGGTGTGAAGTGCTATAAGATTACAGAAAAGACAGGAAATGTAGTGGGCGCTAAAGCAGTAAAGGATGGCCGTGAGGTTATGCTGATTACCAATGAGGGAATTATTATCCGTATTGGTGTGGATGACATTTCCCAGTTAGGCCGGGTAACCTCTGGCGTGAAACTCATGAATCTGGACAGTACAAAGGATGTGAAGGTAGCCAGTATAGCCAAAGTCCGGGAGGATGAACACAAGGACGAGTTAGGGGAAGAAGAAACGGACAGCGAAGAAAATAAGGATAATGAAAATGAGAACGATTAACACCGAGGAAATTACCAGACAAATAAAGGAAATGTGTATGGAGGTCAACATCTGTCTTTCCGAAGATGTGAAGCAGGCCCTTATTTCCAGCCGGGAAAAAGAGGAATCTGTCATCGGAAAACAGATTCTCGGCCAGCTGGAAGAAAACATGCAGATTGCCAGTGACGATAAAATTCCCATTTGTCAGGACACCGGCATGACAGTGGTATTCTTAAAGGTCGGCCAGGACGTGCACATAGAAGGAGGCTCCTTAGAGGAGGCAGTCAACGAAGGAATCCGCCAAGGTTATGACGAGGGGTATCTCCGCAAATCCGTAGTGGGAGACCCTCTGCTTCGTGAGAATACCAGGGACAATACGCCGGGAGTGATTCATTATGAAATCGTACCAGGAGACGAACTGGAGATTACGGTAGCACCGAAGGGTTTTGGCAGCGAGAATATGAGCCGGGTGTTTATGTTAAAGCCGGCAGATGGAGTGGAGGGAGTCAGACAGGCAATTCTTGAGACAGTGGAGGCGGCGGGCCCCAATGCCTGCCCGCCAATGGTAATTGGCGTCGGTATCGGCGGCACCTTTGAAAAGTGCGCCCTTTTGGCAAAAAAGGCCTTAACCAGAGAGCTGGGAAGTTCCTCTGAGCTTCCCCATATCCGGGAACTGGAAAAGGAAATGTTGGAAAAGGTAAATAATCTGGGAATCGGCCCCGGAGGTCTGGGCGGCCGTGTCACGGCCATCGGACTGAATATTGAGACCTACCCTACTCATATTGCGGGACTTCCGGTGGCGGTCAATATCTGCTGTCATGTCAACCGGCATATTTGCAGGAGGTTGTAGGGGAGAAAGGGAGGGAGATAAAACCCAGCTTAGACTGATGAAGATGTTATAATTCTATAATCTTTGCAACTCACATCAAGTTTTTTCATGCAGAGGGGTGTTATACTTGGCATGAAAAGCAGAACCTTTTCTTTTGAATCTGGTATCATATATTAAGTATATTGCGAACAATTGCCCAAACCAGAAAGCTGATAGAATAAACAATGGTCAACCATTTTCCGGCAAATAGCAGGAATAGAAAAGTTTTCTTCTTATCACTCAGCAAATTTGTTAACCTCATTCTGTATCAAGGCAATAGAAATAATACCAGCAAAGAAGTAAAGGATTAGATAGAGTATTCCTTTGTTAGATGCGGACTCACCGCGATTGGTCTTTGCCTTATCAATCTTTCCACCACGCTTATAAGCCCAGTATAATCCATAGATTCCGCATGTAATAATTGTGAATAAAATTACCATACCACCTGAGGTATCGTCTGTTTCCCCTGAGATTGTGTTCGTATCCGTGGTTAATGAGTAAATCCAATAGAGCATGAAAATTCCACCTGTAATCAGGGAAAGAATGATGTAAAGAACCAGGTTTCTTTTTTTTACCATTTTTAAATCCTCCACTTGTAATTTTTGGTCCTTTCGGACAATATAAATTCAATTCACTTTACTATATTATATAGTTAATGTCAATCGTATAGAAGTTCTTCTTGCATTTCCATTAAATATATGTAATTATAGGATAATAATAAGATTAAATAGTCTTATGGAAATGAGGGAAAAAATGGATAAATACATAGAGACACCTCTGACAAAGGAAAAAGTCAGAGATTTACAAGCTGGCGATTATGTGTATATAACAGGGACGATTTATACGGCCAGAGATGCGGCGCATAAGCGCATGACGGAAGAGATGGCGGCAGGTAGAGAACTTCCTTTTGACATGCAGGACCAGATTATCTATTATCTGGGGCCCACGCCGAATCGGGAAGGGCAGGTCATTGGTTCGGCCGGCCCCACCACCAGCAGCCGTATGGACAAATATGCCCCGCTTCTTTTAGACCGGGGGCTTACCGGTATGATTGGAAAGGGAAAACGAAATGATGAAGTAGTTTCCTCCATGAAAGAGAACGGTGCTGTTTATTTTGCCGCAGTGGGCGGCGCCGGAGCGCTTTTATCCCGGTGCATTAAAAAAAGTGAAGTAATTGCCTATGATGATTTGGGGACGGAAGCCATCCGCCGCCTGTATGTGGAAAATCTTCCCGTTATCACCGTAATAGACTGTCTGGGGAACAATTTGTATCTGACAGCGGCAGAAGGGTATAAAAGATAAGTGCTCTGGTGAAGTTTGTATTTTTAGTATAAAAGGATTTACCGCTGGAAATGGTAATGTCGGTATTGCACTCAAACGCACAGGAATTAAAAGGCGAAAACCGGGGCAAAAAATAATTGACAAATACACAATTGTCTGATAAAATATTGCTTGCACTGAAAATTGTGCAAAAAATGAATAGCGAAAAGCATATTCAGCTGGAGAAGTACTCAAGTGGCTGAAGAGGCGCCCCTGCTAAGGGTGTAGGTCGTTC
>JAFLTB010000043.1 GCA_022510605.1 Lachnospiraceae bacterium | reverse complement strand
TGCCGTCTTTCCTATGCAAGATATTTAGCTGCCTGCTTATAGTGCCAATTAAGCCACATTCCTCTTTCAATTCTCTGAGTGCTGCTTCCTCCGATGTTTCACCCGGCTCAATGCCACCGCCCGGCAACTCATTGATATATCTATCTGATCTGTGTGTTTGTACCGACAATATCTTATTATCACGAACTACTAATGCCATACTGCGATCTCTCATGTCTGTACCTCCAAATTCTTATCTGTTCAGCTCTGCAAGCTGGAATTTAACTAACTTTTAGTTTCATCTCCATAATTTCATAAACCAGTTTAACACCATTTTCTAATTCATAAATCCCATGCCCTATCGTTTTATATCCCCTGTGTTCATATAAACAAACAGCAGAAAGCGAAGCATCTAAAATAACTGTATCATATTCTTTTGAGATTTCCGCCTCCAAACAATCCATAATTCTCGAACCGCAACCTTGTTTTTGGTAATTAGGCAACACATATACCCCTGTGATATGATTGCCGTCATAACAGCCTGTTCCGATAATAGTATCTTTATCTACCAATACCCCCATATTTCCAGAAGCTATTCCCTCTAAAATATGTTCCCTGTTGTGAAGCTGGCAAAAGAAATCTACTACTTCTTGAGGGTAATACTTTGGATATACTGTTCTTATAGTTGTGTGTAAAACATCGTTTATTATATCTACCATATCTGCTATTGCTGTTATATATTTCATGTCTCTCCCTCACAAATCCTAATTTGTCGCTCTCAACACAAAATCATTATACCATGCCAGTCCATAAAATTCATTAACTTTTCCGAAAAATGCAAAGCAGTTACACTCCGCACACTGACCTATTGTTTGTGTATCTCCATTCTCTTCTGGTAATTTTATGTAATTTTTGTTTTTTCAACACTTATTTTGTTTTATGTGTTATACTACACCTACATCAAAAGAAAGGGTGATTCCATGAGTAAGCGAATAACCGCCGGTTTTCTTATGCTGGCACTGACTGTCTCTCTGGGACAGAATATAGAGGGCAGGGCTGCTTCCCTAAGCATTAACAAAAAGAAGCTGACCTTAACGAATGGCAGTTCTTATACCTTAAAAATAAAGGGAATCTCCGGCAAAAAAACCATTGTCTGGAAATCCAGTAAAAAAAAGGTAGCCACTGTCAGCCCAAAAGGCAAAGTCACTGCCAGAAAAAAAGGTACAGCAACCATTACTGCCAAAATCAAAGCAAAAAAATTCCGCTGTAAGGTTACGGTAACAGCGAAACAACAGACCTCTGTCACACCGGCACCCGCTGCCACAAAACAGCCGGCATTGGCAAAGTGTCCGGCGGCAACGCTGCCTCCTGTTAAGAGCCAGCGGCCAGTTACGACACAGAAACCAGTAACGACCTCCTATCCTGCTGTAACCCAAAGGCCAGGCACCAGCCCAGGTGCCTCCTATACCTGGCCGCCATTTATCTTCTGGCCATCGGCGACCCAAAGTCCGGCAGCTACACAGAATCCAGGTTCTTCTTCTGTAACCGAGGCCAGCGCCTATCAGGTGCTGAATTCCCTCCGAAGCACCTACCCGGAAGGAATGACACTGACAAACAGTTATTATTACTACTCGCCATGCTTTGGTAACGGATACGGCTGTTATGGCTTCGCCGCCAAACTAAGCGACACGGTTTTTGGCACAAATAAGTCCTGCAGTACCCACACCTCTTTTGACAAGATTAAAGTGGGGGATAACATCCGTATTGGAAATTACCATTCCGTCATTGTATTGACCAAAAGCCAGAATTCCATTACCGTGGTGGAGGGAAATTATAACTCCTCCGTCCACTGGGACAGAACCATCACACAGTCCTCTCTGGCAAAAGAAGGCTTTAAGGTAACAACAAGGTACTAATAAACGATAACAAACACCATTTTCCTAGTACAAAAAACAAACAAATCTACAAATCAGCGAGAGCATTTGATGCGGAGCATCACCGGCTCGAGTCGATTTGTGGATTTGTTTGGTTTTTTTGAAATAACTTAGTGTAGCTAATTTTCCACTTCCTCCTGCAGCCTGCGCACCTGCTTTCTGGCATAGACTGCCAGGGCCCCGCTTGGCGCCCCGCTGACATTTTCATTTTCTGCTTCTTCTGGACGGAACGCCTTTCCCATTACAACCCGGACCTCTCCGTCTGGAATCATCCACCGTCCCACATGTTCAAAGGAGTTAATATGTAAAAAGCAGGGAACAATCCATATATCCTTTCCCGTAACTCCCATAAATCCTCCCCGCTTAAAGGAACTCATTTTCTTTTTCCCGTAACTGCACTCCCCTTCCGGGAAAAGTACCAGATTACTTTTCTCTAAGGCTCTGCTGATTTCACCGATACTCCCCTTTATTTTTGAAAAATCCCTGGTATATCTCTCAATAGGAACACACTGTATGGAGGCCAGATATTTGCGCAGGAACGGGTAACGGTATAACTCCTTTGCCGCCACAAACCGTATCGGCTTGTCCACCACAGCCAAAAGAATTACCACATCAAAAAAGCACCGGTGGTTAGACACAAGCAAAAAGGGAGTGTCCGGCAGATTTTCATTTCCACTGGCCGCAAGGTGGACTCCCGCAGCCCGGAGAATCTTCTGGCATATTCTCTTACATATAATAAAATTGTGCTCTAAGTTCTGATTCAGCATTGGATAATTTTTTATCAATTGAAAAATTAACAGAAACAAAATGCGAATCAGACGCAATCCCTTTTTTATCTTCATAGGGACTCCTCCTCTTTTCATCGTTATTTCCGGATTTGTCCATCCCCCAGAATAATGTATTTTGTCGTAGTTAATGCCAAGAGCCCCATAGGTCCTCTGGCATGAAGTTTCTGTGTGCTGATGCCAATTTCTGCACCAAAGCCAAATTCAAATCCATCGGTAAACCGGGTGGAAGCATTGACATACACTGCCGCCGCATCCACCTCATTTAAGAAGGTCATGGCATTGTGATAGTCTGCGGTTACAATGGCTTCGGAGTGACCGGTATTGTAGGTATTAATATGTTCAATGGCCTCCTCTAAGGAGTCCACCACCCGGACAGAGATAATGGCATCTAAATATTCCGTGCCAAAATCCTCCTCCGAGGCCTTTTTCATATCCTTCCAGATGGCACAGGCCCGTTCATCCCCGCGAATTTCCACCGAATGGGCCGCTAATCGCTCACAGACAGGGGGCAGTGCCTCCTTGGCAATTTTGCTGTGAACCACCAGGGATTCACAGGCATTACAGACCCCTAACCGCTGTGTCTTTGCATTTTCTATAATGTCCACCGCCATATCAATATCGGCCGCTTCATCTACATACACATGACAGTTGCCGGTTCCGGTCTCAATCACCGGCACGGTGCTCTTTTCTACCACCGTGCGAATCAGTCCTGCCCCTCCCCGTGGAATCAATACGTCCACATACTGGTTTAACTGCATAAATTTCTCTGCTGTCCCCCGGGAGGTATCCTGCAACAGCTGAATGCTGTCCTCTGGCAGGGCGCAGCCGGAAAGTGCTTCCCGTATTACCTCCACAATAGCCAGATTTGAATGGAGGGCATCGCTGCCTCCCCGTAAAATCACGGCATTTCCCGTTTTGAAACAAAGCCCGAAGGCATCTGCTGTCACATTGGGCCGGGATTCATAAATAATGCCAATGACGCCTAAAGGAACCCTCTTTTGTCCAATCTGCATTCCCTGGGGGGTGGTTTTCATGGAAATCACCTCTCCCACTGGGTCTGCCAGAGCCACAATCTGCCGGAGCCCCTCTGCCATACCGGCAATGCGCTCCTCTGTCAGCGTCAGCCGGTCAATCAGCGACTCTTTCACTCCATTTTTTCTGGCAGTTTCCACATCTATGGCATTGGCTTCCATCATTTTCTCCTGATGGGTGAGCAATGCTCCTGCCACTGCTTCTAAGCCTTTATTTTTTGCTGTAACTCCCAGGCGGTTCATCTCCCGAGAAGCCCTTTTGGCTCTTTTACCAATCTCCTCCAGCAATTCGCTTCCTTCCTTTGCCATAATTTATTTCCTCCATTCTCTGACTTTGGATGACTGACAGCGCACAACGCCTTTTTACTGAAATACAATTCGTTCCGGCCGGACATCATATTCCTCTGCCTGTATTCTCTCCATTTGCTGGACGGCATAGGCTAACATTACCCTATGCCCGATAGCTGCTCCATGCTCTGCCAGATACCGGTCATAATAGCCTCCGCCATAACCGACCCGGTTTCCCTCTTTGTCAAAAGCCGCCCCTGGCATCAGCATCAATACAGCCTCTTCTCTTCCCGTTCTCTCCACTGCCTGCGCATCGAAAGCCTCTCCTTCCGCCGGCTCCTGGATGCCCTGATACCCGGCTGTCAGTTCCGCCAGATTCTGTACCCGGTAAAATTCCATAGAGTTTCTGTCCGGATATGTCTTTGGCAGATACAGCGACTTGCCATCTTCCAAAATCCACTGGTTAATCACATCGGTACATGCCTCTGAACGAAAGGAGGCATAGGATAATACATACTCCGCCTGTTGGTACCAGTCCATCCTGCGAATCTGGCGCTGAATCCGGCTGTCACATTGCAGGCGCTCGCTCTCACTCATGGCGCCTCTGGCCTGCAGTCCTGCCCTTCTTGCCTCTTTTTTATCCATTAGTGGGTTCCCTTCCGGTGCAGCTTGTGAATGGTGCCATCCGGCTCCTGTACCGACGTATGCTCCAGGGTACTCCGCAGGTTATTGCGGACAGCCGCAATGTATTCGGCCCGAAGCGCTGCCTGTTCTTCTTTCTCCTCTGGTGTCATAGTGCCCGCCTTCTGCTTTTTATATAATTCATTGATGCGGTCAATTTTTTCCTGATTCATATTTTCCTCCATTCCGTTTCGGATGTTCTTCCTTTGGATTATCGGTCCAGATAATTTTTTAAATGAAAATGTCTGGTTCTATGCTCCTGAAACCATGTACCGATATCCTCGCCGGCAAAGAGCCGGTTAATATTCTCCATGTCATCGCCGTTAATAATCGCCATGTCTGCTCCGGCATCATTGGCAATGCCGGCAGCTCCTACCTTGGAGCTCATACCTCCGGTGCCCACATCCGTAACAGGCCCCTTGGCCATATCCAACATCTCGTCGGTAATCTGGTCTACAAAGGGAATCCGTCTGGCCTCCGGGTTCCGGTTCGGGTCATCGGTATAGAGACCATCAATGTCACTGAGCAGCACAAGTAAATCCGCTTTTATGACAGCCGACACAATGGCGGACAGATAATCGTTATCGCCAAAGTCCTCAATCTCATCCGTGGCTACTGTATCGTTTTCATTGACAATGGGAATTACACCCATATCCAGCAATTCCCGAAAGGTATTCTGTGCATTGTGGCGGCTGATATCATTGACAATGGTAGTCTTCGTCATAAGAATCTGTGCTGTCTTCTGATTGTACTCGGAAAAGAGTTTCTGATAAACGGTCATCAGGCGAATCTGTCCCACCGCCGCACAGGCCTGCTTTACCGAGCGCTCTGTGGGGCGTTCTGTCAGCCCCATGGCAGTGCGGCCCACAGCAATGGCGCCGGAGGACACTACCACAATTTCCTTGCCCTGATTATGTAAATCCGTAAGAATCCGGACAAATTTTTCCATTTTTATCAAATCCAGCCGCCCGGTCTCCTCATGGGTCAGCGTGGAGGTTCCCACCTTAAACACAATCCGTTTTATATTTTCAATTTCCGTCCGTTTCCCGGTCTCCATCTGGTATTTCCTCCTGCCATTTCTCCTGTATTTTCATAGCGACACGAAGGCCGTCCATAGCCGCTGACATAATGCCGCCGGCATATCCGGCTCCCTCGCCGCAGGGATATAGTCCTTCTATGGAAAGACTGACTAATTCCTCGTCTCTCTCCATGCGCACCGGTGAGGAGGTTCTGGTTTCAATTCCCAAAAGCAGGGTGTCCTCCCCGGCAAAGCCCTCTATTTTTTTCTGAAACTGCTCTATTCCGTCTATCATACCATTTACAACGAATTTTGGCAATGCCTTTCGTAGATTTGCCAGTTTCCACCGCCCCTTGACGCAGGGCGTCACCCGGCCAGTCTCCCTGCTCTCTGTGTCCCGGCAGAAATCTCCATACCGCTGTACGGGAATATCTCCGCCCGCCAGTTCATACATCCGTCTTTCCCACTCCTTTTGAAAAGCAGCCCCCGCCAGACAATCCGGCGTATCCTCTCCCGGAACAAGTTCCAGTTTCTCTCCCTGCTCTCCCGCAAAATCCTCTGGCTCTACCGTCACCACAATGGCGCTGTTGGCATTGCCGGAATCTCTGGCAGCATCACTCATACCATTGACCACCAGATGCCCCGGCTCTGAGGAGGCATTTACCACATATCCCCCGGGACACATGCAAAAGGAATATACGCCCCGGCCTTCCTTTGTCTGCCCCGTACATTTATAGGGGGATGCCGGCAGACGGGAATTCAAAATACCATATTGGGCCCGGTCAATGTCCTCCTGTCTGTGCTGCACTCTCATTCCTATGGCAAAGGCCTTAGGAGACATGGCAGCTCCTGCCCGGTAAAGCATGGCAAAGGTATCTCTGGCGCTGTGTCCGATGGCTAACACCAGCTTATCGCAGGACATACATCCTGTATTCCCGCTCCGCTTCACCTCAATGCCCCGTATCTGCCCATCCTGAATGTCAAGGCCGGTCAGCTTCGTATGAAAATGAAATTCACAGCCCTTCTCCTGCATTTCCTTCCTCATATTGATAATGACCTGACGCAGCACGTCGGTTCCAATGTGGGGCTTACTGTCATACAAAATATCCTCCCCCGCACCAAAACGGACAAAACTTTCCAGGACAAACTGCTTTCGCCCTGTCCTGTCCTTTACCCCCGTATTTAATTTCCCATCGGAAAATGTGCCGGCACCACCCTCTCCAAAGGATACGTTGGATTCCGGATTGACGGAACCGGCCTGCCAGAATCGCTCCACCTCTTTTGTCCGCTCCTCCATGGGAGCTCCCCTCTCAACAAGTACCGGGCGACAGCCGCACAGAGCAAGATAATAGGCACAAAACAGCCCGGCCGGGCCGCTTCCCACCACAATAATTTTCTCCTGTACCGGACTGCTATGTATCTTCTCTGTCAAAGACGGGAGCGGCTCCACCCTGGAGAGATTTCTGTTTTTCCTGTTCTTTGCCAGAAGAACTTCCTCCTCTGCCACAGAAAAACGCAGCGTATAAGAATAAAATATATCCGGCTTCTTTCTGGCGTCCACACTCCGTTTTACAATGGAAAACTCCAGAAAATCCGAAGGCTGGATGCGAAGCAGCCTGGCCGCCTTTTTTTTCAGCAGTTCAAAGGGTGCTGACCCCTTTTGTACTACTTCTGTAGAATTTTCCTTTTTATTTACTACTATTGTAGAATCACCCTTTTCAAAGGTTTGTCTCTTAGAGGTTTGCTCCACGGAAAAAGCCGTATATGGAATTTTACATTGGGATAATTGCAGCATATCCGTTCCTTCCCCTCATTTCTTTGTCATAGCACGATGGCTCCCGGCAATCTCTCTGGCCGCCGCCATGGCGCCGGCAAAGGCAAAATGCAGATTATAGCCGCCGCATTTTCCATCAATGTCCAGTAGTTCACCCAGTAAAAACAATTCCGGATGGATACGGGATTCCATGGTCTCCGCCACGACTTCCTCTGTGAAAACACCTCCGGCCGTTACCTGGGCCCGTTCCATACCAAAGGTTCCCTGAACGGGAAAACGATATGCCCGAAGGCTGTCCACCAGATTGGCTCTCTTTTTCAAAATCGGCACCCACTTCTTTGGCACCAGGCCTTCCAGACCGCAGCGGCTCACCCATTCCGCTGTCTCTGTCCGGGACATAGGCGGCACAAAGTCAATAACACCCTCTACCCTTTGTCCCTCGGATATAGCTCTGGCCGCTACCCGGCACAACTGAAACACAGGGATTCCGGAGACTCCATCCTTGACTATCTGAATCTCTCCACACTCTCCCGGATATTCTTTCCCATCTAACCACAGTGAAAAACGCCCCTGTACTCTGGTGCCAGCCACCTGCTTCCACCAGTCTCCAGGACAAACAAGGCCCGTCAGCCCCGGAAATGTTTTATGTACGTGGTGTCCTAGTCCTTTTGCCAACTGATAACCACTGCTGTCGCCGCCCAGCTCACTGGCGGCTTTTCCTCCTGTTGCCAGAATAACATAACGACACTGAATTTCACCCTGGCTGGTACAGACCCTGAATCCTTTCCGGGGAAAAAGCGGCAGAATTTCCGTCACAGTGCATTCCAGCACAACCTCTGCCCCCTGCTCCCGGCAGAAACGGTTCATAGCCTCCACCACCGTCAATGCCTGATTGGTATAGGGATAGACATATCCCTCCCTCTCCCGGTGATAAATCCCCAGCCGCTCAAATTCCCGAATCAGTGTTTGGGGACTGCACTTCTCCAGTACACGTTCTATCCATTGCCTGTCCCCATAATAGCAGTCCGGCTCCATATGCAGGTTGGTAAAATTACACCGGCCATTTCCTGTGGCAGAAAGCTTTCTGCCGCTTCGTTTATTTTTCTCCAACAGGGTAACAGAGAGCCCCTGCTCTGCCAGCAGACCGCCACACAGCAGTCCTGCCGCACCGGCTCCCACAATTACCGCATCCTTGTATTCCTTCATGGCACCTCCGATTTCTGCACATCTCTCTGGTGTCTTCTTCCCATTGTTCATTTTTATTATACACTAGCTGGAGAAGTTTTCAAGAATGGAATACAGGTCTTTTTCATTTTCTACCACAAATCCTTTTTCTAATTCTGCCTGCTCCTCTGCCGGAAGAGCCTCTGCTAAAATTCCGGTTTTTTCATACAGTTTGGTTCCGGAACGGTTATAAATCGCCACCTCACCATCCGCAATTGTCAGAAAAAATCCCGTTTCCTGCTCCGGCTCTTTGTAGGATTTACGGATTATTATTGCCTCTGAGGAGAAGGACATCAGCTTCATCTGGGACAGACCGGCTTCCTGTTCCTGCTGCATCATGGTCTTTACGCATTCTTCCAGATATGCCTCCAACTCCCCTCGTGTCATGCCGGTATATTCCGATGGCAGGGAGAGTTCCTCCCTTGTCAGCTCCTCTGTGTCCTCATGGTATGTCTCCAGAATATACCGGGTATCATAGGTTATTTTCTGCTCTTTGCTTCCGCCTGTCTGCGCCATCTCCGGTTCCCGGCTTTCACGGTTCTCCATAGCTACCTGTTCTGCATAACGGTAGCTTCCATAGCACATTACACTCAGCAAAAAAAAGGCAATAAAAAAACTGCTCATCACCATATACTTTCGCTTCATAATAAACCTCCTAAGCAAACCTGTATACAGTATGAGCAGTTTTGTCAGTCGCTATTCACTTTAGGCTCAAAATTGCTTGTCCTTTTATGGAAATCACATCACTCGTCCGATTTTTACCGGATGACGGTAATAGGCATTGGAAATTTTAATACCATCGCTTGGATTGCTGGCGTGGATTACCATACCACCGCCAATATACATTGCCACATGGTTAATCCGGCTTCCGTTGCTGTAGAAGAACAAATCTCCCGGCTTCGGGTCGCTGACGCTTCTGGTTACGCCGCTCTGGGCCGCCGCATTGTGCGGAAGGGAGTAGCCATATCTCCGATACAAACTCATGGTAAATCCAGAGCAGTCCGTACCACCAGTAAGGCTGGAGCCGCCCCATACATATGGGTTGCCCAAAAACTGTTTTGCGTATTCTACAATGGAGGCCTGGCTGGAAGAAATACCGGAAGAAGCGCTGGCCGATACCGTTCCCACTTTTACCGCCCGTTTCAGAGAATACTGCTCTTTTACATATTCTTTTGCCACAAAGGCATATTCATTATCTACATAAATACAAATGAAGTCTCCCATGCTCTTTTCAATGGCTTCGTAACCACCACTCCGGGTCAGGGCTTCCTTGGAAATTTTTTCCTTCTTTACAATTTCCTTTACAAAATCCACCGTCAGATTTCTTTTCTTAATGCGGAATTCCTCTCCCGCCGATACCACCGAATAAATCGGAGCATCTGTCGTTGGCAGGGCACGGACACGCAGGGAATCTGTCTGAATCTCTACACAATCACGCCCCACTTTGGATGCCAGTTCTTCTGCCTTCTTATCTGTCGTCATGTAAGAGGCTTTTACCCATCCATTCACACCGCCGGACACAATTTTAGCCCAGCCCTTCTTTATCTTATAAATATGACATCCTGCGTTCTTTGTCAGCTTTCCTACAATAGCCGCACTGGTAGAAGGTTTTTTACGGATGTTCAGATATGTATCCACTTTATTGGCAATTCCCAGTCTGCTGTAATTCAGATTCAACTCCACATGCCCGGAGGTCTCTTCTTTTGCCGGCTCTGCAGAAGGCGTTGCGGATGGTGCCGGTGTAGCCGTAGGCTGTTCTGCCATCAAAAGCTCCGGAGTCTGGGCCAGAACATAGCCCGACGCCACATCACCACAATACTGGTCCAACAGTACATTGGCCCCTTCTATCTGTTCCACTGTACCAACCATAGCCGCCTGAATCGGCGCCACAATGGTTCCAACAATTAAAATACCCGAGATGGCTAACGCCAACGTTTTCTTCCATTTGTTCATCATAGTTTTATACCTTCTTCAATAAAAAATTTCACCACACTACGTTGCAATTTGTTACAAATTTATTACATTTGTTAAAGATTATAGCAACATAATCCCGTTTTGTCAATAAATTTTATTGAAAAAGTACCAAAAACTTTTATTCTACTTTCGTAGAGCCATGTAATAACACTTCCGCTGAGCTATATAAAAATTCACATCAGGTCTATATTACTACATCTCAGACCTATATAATAATACATACCAGGCCTCCATTGGAGTCATTTACCACCTTTTGAATCGTATCCTGCAGCTTCACCTGGCTCTCCTCAGTGAGTCGGTTGACTTTGGAGTTGATTCCCTCCTCCACCAGCTGGCGGATGGTTTTCCCAAAGATATTGGTATCAAAAATGCCGTCTGGATTTTCCTTTCCGTTCTGGCTGATGTAGTCAATCAAATCCTGGGCCTGCTCCTCGCTTCCCACAATCGGGGCAATCTCTGTCTCAATATTGGCCTGTATTAAATGCAGGGATGGGCAGCTGGCTTTGATTTTCACCCCATATTTATTGCCGTGGCGAATCAGCTCCGGATCGGCAATCTGGATTTCTCCCTCGGTAGGCGGTACAATGCCATACCCTTTTCCTTTGACCTGGTCGCAGGCAGTAGCCAGAGACTCATATTCATTTTTTCTTCCTGCCAGCTCCCGCAGTGTGGCAATCAAATCAAATTCTCCCTCAATGGTGGTACCCACCATTTCACTGAGTATTTCATAATAGTAGTTTTCCTCAAAATCCAGCGCCAGATTCACCACGCCGTTTTCCAGTTGTTTGTCGCGGATAAAAATTTCCTTTATATAAGGTGTCTCCATATTGATATTTTCCTCGTTGACGTCCTTCATCGTGCGAATCCGGGAAATCACCTTCCGGCACTGTTCCACCAAATCGGCCTTCAGCCAGTTATCCAGTCCCAGAAATTCCACCCATTTTGGCATGATAAAGTTCAGTCTCGTAATTGGAAAATCGGATAAAATCTGCTCCATAATGGTAAATACATCCTCTCTGCTCATTTCCTTACAATTTACCGGCAGTACCGTCTTACCGTACTGCTCCATCATCTGCTGCACCCGCTCTGCTGTCTCCGGTGCTTCCGGCTTTGCTGTGTTCAACAGAATGATAAAAGGCTTTCCCACCTTTTTGCACTCTAAAATGGTCTTTTCTTCCGCTCCCTTAAAGTTCTCCACCGGAATATCTCCAAAAGAACCATCTGTTGTAATAATAATGCCAATGTTGGAGTGCTCTGTAATCACCTTTCCTGTACCGATTCCTGCCGCTTCGGAAAAAGGAATTTCTGTCTCTGACCACGGCGTCTTTACCATCCTCTCCTGCTCCCCTTCCGTGTGTCCCACCGATTCTGGCACCAGAAACCCCACACAGTCAATCAGCCGGATTTTTCCTGTCTCCTGGTTGGGAAAATGAATAATTGCCGCATTCTTTGGCACAAATTTAGGCTCTGTAGTCATAATTGTGCGCCCTGTGGCAGACTGGGGCAGTTCATCAATGGTTCTGGCTTTTTCATTGTCATCACTCATCTCCGGCAATACCACCAGTTCCATAAATCGTTTGATAAAGGTGGACTTACCGGTTCTCACCGGCCCCACCACTCCCAGGTAAATTTCCCCGCCGGTGCGTCGGCTCATATCCTGGTATACATTATATTTGTCCATGAAAAAAATCCCCCTTGCTATGGTTATGGTCGACGCACAGCCGCATCTACCTTACTGCTAACCAATATATGCAGGGGAATTTCTAATTATTCCATGAGAATCTTGTTAGCACGATGGCGCCACCGTGCCAGCATAACAGTGCCAATTCGGGCCCTGTCTCGCTATGCTACCGTCCTCCGGCCTCTATGATTGCACCCTCCTGTTCCAGTGCTTCCTCCAGTTCCATACGGACAATCTGGAAAATTTCTAACAACCGGGGAGAAAATGCACCACCCTCACCCTCTAAAATTTTATCAAAAGCCTCCTCCTTCGTATAAGCAAATTTATATATACGCTCACTGACTAAATCATCGTAAGCATCTGCCAATCCCACAATCTGAGCTGCAATGGGAATTTCCTCTCCCACAAGTCCCTGAGGATAGCCGCTGCCGTCATATCTCTCATGATGGCTCATACAGACTTGCGCACAGCACTCCAGAAAAGGACGGTCTGCTTCTTCCTTTAATATCTCTATAAGGTTTTCAAAAATCTTTTTTCCCTTTCGAGTATGGGTCTGTACCATTTCCTCCTCATCCTCAGTGAGTCGGCCTGGTTTTTGCAAAATTTTACCGGGTATCTCAATTTTCCCTACATCATGAAGGAGGGCTGCATATTCAATCATTTCACAATCCTCTTTTGTGAGATTATACTCCGGGCAAAACTGCACAATTTTTTCCAGCAGCACCTCTGTGAACCGCCGGACATGATGACAATGATGCACTATAATATAATCCCGGCCGTCCAATATGGCACTGAGAGAAATCGCCATCTGTCTGCTCTCTTTTTTCATTTTCTATCCTCCTTCCAAAGTATTCCCGTTTTATTTCGAAGCCAGATTTACTTTGCCTTCTTTTTTTGTAAACTGCACATTCCGGTATTCCTCCGATACCACAAACGGCTCTGAATTAATAAAAAGGCGGACACCTGGATAAACCAGACCAGTGACAGAAATTCTGGCATCCCGCTGTTTTTCCATCTGCTCCATCTTTTCTTCTCTTTGCTTTAACAATTCTTTCCTCTGGCTTTTTACTGTATAAAGTGCTTTTGTCAGTCGATTATACATCGTAGTAGTCTTTTCATCCTTCTCTTTTATCTTCATGAGTTTAATGGTAGCACCTTCCATGGTAGTAATCTCCGACTCCAGTTTGTTAATCTGCTTCATCATATCCTGGTATTTCAGAATATCCTCCGTGTCAATTCCTACCTCAATGACAGTTTTGGTCTCTGCCACATTGCCAATACCATAGCAGTCAATCCCCTGCTTGGCACAGGTGTAGCCTCCAATAATAATACCTCTGCGGCCCTCTACTACCAGTTTACCAGCCGTTCTGACATCACAGTTCAGAAGATAACTGGCGACGATTCTTTCTCCAGCTGTAAGTTTCATGGATTCAAAGAATTTGCCGGTAATGGTGCCTCCCGCATGGAGTTCTCCTTCTCCCTGTCCCTGACAGCCTTTTCGAATCAGAATATCCTTTCCTGCCTGGATTTTACAGTTTCCACACTGTCCGTCAATCACCACATTGCCTGTGGCCTCAATGGAAAATCCATCCTCGACATTTCCCATAACATTGACATCACCCTTGAATATAACATTACCCGTGGACAAATCTACATTTCCTGGAACCGTATAGATACTCCGTACTTCCAGACGTCCTTCTGATGTGCATTCCGCAATGCCATTTATCGCAGCGTAATACTGCTTCCTGTCATCCGTCATATGGAAGCCTTCCCCATGCAACGGCGGGAGTTCCCGGCCCCTTTTCGGTGTCAGAATATTTCCCATAACATCATATCCAAAGTTGCCTGCGGTAGGTGACTGATATTCCACAAGCAGCTGATTTGCCTTTACTTCTTCAAACAACTCCATGCTCTTGTAATCTACATTGCCGTTTTTTAACACCTTCGGCTTGCGCTTCAGTTCCCGCCGGAAATAATACAGAAAAGAGCCGTCCTTACCATCTACCGGAGGCTTTCCTTCCGCCACAAGAACTTCTTTAAAATATATCTTTTGCTCCAGCATCTCTTTAATACGCATTTTATCAATTCCCTGCTTCACATCCGCATGACGCAAAAGCCGCTGGATGTCCGCCATGGAATACTCTTCGCCCTCTGGTCTCTCCGGCAGGCATACCATAGCCCGCATCCGATCATCGGAGATGGTTACATAAGCCCCTCCCTTTTCTGCCTCATCTGCCTCATCTGGCTCATCCTGAACTTCTGACGCTGCTTCCTGCGCTGCTTCCTTTTTCGCTTCCGCTTCTTCCCCGGCTTTTTCCTTCTCAAGGGAAGCATACAGCGCTTTCATATCTTCGCCTACCTCGGCTTCACTTTCCTCCAGTTTCTTCCGAATCTGCTCCATTTGTTCCGGTTCCAGATATATCTTGGCATACTTCTCTGCCTCCACACCTGCCAGAATACCCTTACGGATTTCCGCCATCTGTGGCGCTGTAAAGTCAGGATTTAAATACAGACTGACATCCGCTTTATCCTCCATGCCATAACGAATTTCTCTCATCTGCAGCCAATTATACCGCTGGTCAGCATAAAGAGAAATATCCAGTTCTTTTATCAGGCCTTTTACCATCTGCTCCAGCTGGGCTCCCTGAAATTCATAGGACAAATAAGGAATCAGATTCACTCCCGCCTCATAAGCGGCATTAATCTGTGCCAGCTGTCCGGCATCATATCCTTTTTCCAAAAATCCACGAATATCATTACCGGCTAACAGTCCCCGGCTGAGTTCCAGTAATTCTTTTCCCTGTACTCCCTGTTCCGCATAAGAAATCAGATTAATATTCTTTTCCAATGCCTTGCGGATAGCCCTCATAGTCTGGAATTTATACTTTGGTTTGGCATACTGGGCCACATTCTGTCCCGCCTCCAGGCCCCTGCGGATTTCCTTCATCTGTAACCAGTCATAATCCGCACTGGCATACCTGGACACATCTAATCCCTTCTCCATCCCCTTCCGGATTTCCCGCATCTGCGGCGCCAGAAAGTGCCGCTTAGCATAGATGGATACATCTAACTTCGCCTGTATGCCTTCACGAATCTCCGCACACTGTTGCCCGTCAAAGCCCTGCTCCATATACTTTGACATGTCAATTCCAGTCTCCAGATTATTCCGGATGGCTTCCATTTCCATCCAGGACAGTTCCGGATTGGTATAACTTTCCGTATCAATGCCATGCTCTAATCCAAGAAGAATCTGCTCCAGTTGATAGACATCAAAACCCAGGCGGCGATATCTCTCAACATCTCCACCGGCCTCTTTGCATAACTGTAGTTCGCGCTCATAATTTCGCAAAGTAATCTCAGAATCAATTGTATTTGTGTTTGCGTTTTTCATATAAGCCCCCATTTCCTTCAAGTATACAGACTACTCTTTATATACTGCATTGGTATCCACAAAGTCTACCACTTTATCATAGAGACAAAGCGTTTTTACATAATCCTCAAAAGGAATAGACTTGCCATAATAATCCTCATATTGGGAACGGTACTCCTCTTCGGTAATGGCTGTGCCGCCCGCGCTGCTCCCGGCATTGGCCAATACATTTGACAGGTATTCCTTTACTTCTTCTTCACTTGGGATAAGTCCTTCCTTTTCACCAATGGCCTGTATAATCAGCTTGATTTTGACCGCACCCTCTACCGAATTATTCACCTGCTGTTCATACTCTTCCATGGTGGTATTTATTTCTTTCAAAGTCGACTCTAACGACTGGTCCGGATACGCCGCTGCCAACTGCTTACGGTAAGAACAATCCACCTGCTGTCTCTCTGCATCTACCATAGTCTCTGGCATCTTCTTTACAGTGGATTCTGAGTACACAGTGCCCATGGCTGTCTGCATCTGGACTGCCTGATTCTTCTTAGTCTCTGACAGTTCTTTCTTCTTTGCCTTCTCAAATTCTGCCGTGGTCTCATAATCTGTCGCCTTTTTCACCAGAGCATCATCATACTTCGGTAACTTTCCAACTGCCTTCAGGGTGACGGTAAATACTACATCCTGTCCTGCCAGAGAAGGATCGTTTGGATACTCCTCCGGGAAGGTCAGATTCAGATCCTTGGTCTCCCCTACCTTCATGCCGACTACGCCATCGTCAAATCCATCGATAAAGCCGGAACTTCCCAGCGTTATCTCTGCATCCTCGGCAGTGCCGCCATCAAAGGCTACACCGTCTTTTTTGCCCGTGTAATCAATCTTGACCGGGTCTCCTTCTTTGGCAGTACCCTTCTTTTTATTATAGGGTATATTAGACTGTATCAGACTGTCAATTTCCGCCTGGAGTTCCTCCTCCGACACAGTACAGTCCACCTCAACCCCTTTGTATTTTGCCAGGGTAATGCAATCATCTACATCATAATCTTCTATCTCTACAACCGCACTGCCGGTAGCAACACCATCTCCTGCTGTATTGCTTCCAATGAATTTTTCCTTAACATCCTCCCAGGAACAGCCGGTCAGTACCATAGCTATCACTAAAAACAGTGCTGCCACTGTATATTGCTTCTTCAATTTTGTTTCCTCCTTGTTGCATCTTGCATTTTCTTCTTTTAGTATATCATGACTGACACGGAAAAGAAAGTGAAACTTTTGTGTATTTATAAGAAACTTTTCCCGGTACGATACCAACTTAAAAAAGAGATTCAATTACCGCCTGTTTCATGGACTCCACATACTTTTTCACATAGGAAACACTGTCTTTCCCATGCTCCGCCACAATGCGGACAATCGCACTTCCCACAATGGCGCCGTCAGAAATCGCTGCCATCTCCTTTGCCTGCGCCGGAGTGGAAATGCCAAAACCAATGGCACAGGGAATGTCCTTTACGGATTTCACCTGTTCTATCAGTGTAGAAATACCGGTGCTGATTTCTGTCCGGACACCCGTGACACCCATGGAGGAAACACAGTAGACAAAGCCTTCGGCCTCCTTTGCTATCATACGGGCCCGGTCTGCCGATGTGGGGGCAATCATGGAAATCACCGTCAACTCATACTGAGAAAAGACCGAACGGATTTCCTCCTTTTCCTCATAAGGCACATCCGGCACAATAATACCACTGACACCGCACTCCTTTGTCTTTTTCGCAAATTTCTCTATACCATACACATATACCGGATTGATATAGGTCATAAACACCACCGGAACTACAAGCCTGTCAGAAATGGATTTTACCATATCGAATATTTTATCGGTGGTGGTGCCGGCCTGCAGAGCCCGCAAATCCGCCTCCTGAATCACCGGTCCCTCTGCCACCGGGTCCGAAAAGGGAATACCGATTTCAATCAAATCCGCCCCCGCCTCCTGCATGGCAAGCAGAAGTTCCCTTGTGGTGTCTAAATCCGGGTCTCCCGCAGTAATAAAAGGAATAAATGCCTTTTTTCCATCAAATGCCTGTGAAATTTTATTCATAGATTTCAACCCCCCTGTATCTGGCGATAGCCGCCACATCTTTATCTCCTCTTCCCGAGACGTTTACTACGATAATTTTATCCTTTCCCATCTGAGGCGCCATCACTCTGGCGTGAGCCAGGGCATGGGAACTCTCAATGGCGGGGATAATTCCCTCAATTCTGGACAGGTATTCAAAAGCCTCTACTGCCTCATCATCGGTAATGGATACATACTGCGCCCGGCCGGTATCATAGAGATTGGCATGCTCCGGCCCGATACCCGGATAATCCAGTCCGGCCGATATGGAGTACACCGGGGCAATCTGTCCGTATTCATCCTGGCAGAAATAGGATTTCATGCCATGGAATACTCCCAGGGTTCCTGTGGCAATGGTAGCTGCCGTCTCTGCGGTTTTTACTCCCCGTCCTGCTGCCTCACAGCCTATTAACTGCACTTCCTTATCCGGGATAAACTCATAAAAGGCTCCCATTGCATTGCTTCCGCCGCCTACACAGGCTAACACCGCATCCGGCAGACGTCCTTCCTTCTCCATTAACTGCCCTTTGATTTCCTTACCAATCACACTTTGGAAATCCCGTACAATGGTAGGAAAGGGATGAGGGCCCATAACTGAGCCAATGACATAGTGGGTATCGGAAAGCCGTCTGGTCCACTCCCGCAGGGTTTCGTTCACCGCATCCTTTAAGGTCTGGGTGCCGCTTGTAACCGGGTGAACCTTCGCCCCCAGCAATTCCATCCGGAAGACATTTAAAGCCTGACGGTCGGTGTCCATCTTCCCCATATAGATTTCGCATTCCATGCCAAGAAGGGCCGCCACTGTCGCAGTGGCCACGCCGTGCTGTCCGGCTCCGGTCTCAGCAATCAGCCGTTTCTTTCCCATGCGTTTGGCAAGCAGGGCCTGACCCAGCGCATTGTTTAATTTATGGGAGCCGGTGTGGTTCAAATCCTCCCGCTTGAGGTAAACCTTCGCCCCTCCCAAATCCTTTGTCATATGCTCTGCATAGTAAAGGTTCGAGGGCCGTCCTACATAACTGTTAAGCAGTTTTTGAAACTCCCGGACAAATTCCGGCTCCTCCTTATAATGCTTATAGGCCTCCTCCAGTTCAATTACTGCATTCATCAGCGTCTCTGTTATATACTGGCCGCCGTGAATTCCAAATCTTCCATCCGACATAGTTTCCTCCATTTCGAAGCGTCTTCTTTCACCTTATTTTTAATTTCCATGAACGGCTTCCACCAGCCGTTTTATTTTATCTCTGTCCTTAAAGCCATCTGTTTCCACCCCGCCGCTGACGTCTACTGCATAACAGCCGGTCTCCATAGCAGGTTGAATGTTGTTTTCATCAATACCCCCGGCAAGAAAATACGGATGCTTCAAATCTGCCGGTATCATTTCCCAGGCAAAGGACTTACCTGTTCCCCCATAACTTTGTTCCGAGTAGGTATCAAACAATAAATAATCACAGGACAAAGCATCTGCCCGCCGTATATCTGCCTCATTCCGCACCCGGACAGCTTTGACAATCGGCACATCCGCAGCACACTTAATTTCCTGTATCGTAGCTTCCGTCTCATCCCCATGAAGTTGAATCCAGTCTACGGCTCCCTCTATCACACAGTCCATAATATCACTGACCGGCTGATTCACATAGACGCCTACTGCCGGAATATCCGGGTGAAGCATCTGGCGCAATCCAATTGCCTCCACAAGAGAAATCTGCCTCCTGCTGGGAGCAAATACAAATCCGGCATAGTCCGGCCGGCACTCATTGACATATTGGATATCCTCCTTGCGCCGCAGACCACATATTTTAATCCTCCCCATAGGAAACTCCTTTCAGTCTGGCAAGCATGGCGTTTTTATCCGGACTGCGCATCAGAGTCTCTCCAATCAACACGCCGTTGACTTTACCCTGCTCCAACTCTACAATATCTTCTCTGGTACGGATGCCGCTCTCGGCAATAAAAAGTATGTCCGGCGGCACTGCCTTCCGCAGGGTAATTCCATTTTTAATGTCTACGGTAAAATCCTTTAAGTTACGGTTATTCACTCCAATAATCCGGGCACCGGCCTCTATTGCCATGGCAATTTCCGCCTCATCATGAGCCTCTACCAGAGCCGAGAGACCCAAGCTGTCACAGAGTTTGATATACTGAGCCAGTTGATTTTTTTTAAGCAGAGCACAGATGAGAAGAACAATACTGGCTCCCGCTGCCTTTGCCTCGTAAATCATGTATTCATCTATGGTGAAATCCTTACGGAGCAGCGGAATGGATACCTCCCCGGCAATCTGCTTCAGATAACGGATACTCCCCATAAAATAGTCCGGCTCTGTCAACACTGATATGGCGCCAGCCCCTGCCGCCTCATATTCCTTTGCAATGGAAAGATAGTCAAATTCCTCTGCAATAATTCCCTTGGAGGGAGAAGCCTTTTTTACTTCGCAGATGAAGGTCATGGCTTCTTTTTTCAATTCCTGCTCAAAGGGAAAACCAGTGTCCGCTTCTTTCCCCTCAGCAAGCTTCCTCATGGCCTCCGGGGAAATTTCTTTCTTTGCCGCCTCCACACGGATTTTTGTCTTTTCTGCAATCTCATCTAAAATCATAGTCTTCACACTTTCCCCCTTTACTTTATGCCTGGGTAGCCTTAACAAACTCCTGCAGTTTTTCATAGGCCTTGCCGCTGTCAATGATTTCTGCGGCCTGCTGTACACATTCCTCCATGGAGGCATTGTCCCGACAGATATAAATGCCAATACCGGCGTTTAATACTACCACATCACGCTTTGGCCCCTTTTCCTCTCCGGATAAAATGACTTTTGCAATCTCTGCATTCTCCGCCGGGGTGCCGCCCAGCAAATCTTCCAGATTGCAGCGTTTCAATCCAAACTGCTCCGGAGTAATTTCAAAGGTAGTCAGTTCACCCTCATCAATCTTACAACAATGGGTGGCGCCAGTCAATGTGATTTCATCCAGTCCGTCACTGCCACACACAGCAATGCCTCTCTTTACGCCCAGATTGCTGAGTACCTGTGCCAGCTTCTCCACCAGCTCCCGGCTGTATACTCCCAACAGCTGGCGGGTGGCGTTGGCAGGATTTGTCAATGGCCCGAGAATGTTGAATATCGTTCTCTCTCCCATGCCCGCTCTTACCGGCCCTACATTTTTCATGGCTGAATGATGCTTCTGGGCAAAGAGGAAGGCCATCTTTTCCTCATCCAGTACTCTCTGGTTGTCTTCCGGGGAAATCATCAGATTTACTCCCAGGTTTTCTAATACATCCGCGGCACCGCTTTTACTGGATACACTGCGGTTGCCATGCTTAGCCACCGGATATCCTGCTGCGGCAATAACAAAGGCCGAGGTAGTGGAAATATTAAAGGTTCCCACCTCGTCACCGCCGGTACCCACAATGTCCAGCACCTCATAGGCGGGATTTAAGTGAGTAGCCATGTCCCGCATCACCTGTGCTGAGGCAGTAATTTCTTCAATGGTCTCCCCCTTCATCCGCAGAGCGGTAAGATAAGTGGCCATCTGAATCTGGGTAGCCGTTCCCGACATGATTTCTTCCATGGCTCCTTTGGCTTCCTCATAGGATAAATCTGTGTTGTTAATTACTTTGTGAATTGCTTCCTGTATCATAGTTTAACCTCTTTTCTTATTGGATTTTTTTACAGTTTCAAAAAATTTTCTATCATTTTCAGTCCCTGGGGGGTTAGAATGGATTCCGGGTGAAATTGCAGTCCGTACACATCATACTGCTTATGTTTTACCGCCATGACTTCTTTATTTTCATCTGCGGAAATTACCTCTAATTCTTCCGGCATCGTATCCATGTCTGCAATCAGGGAGTGGTATCTGGCTACCTCTAATTCCTCCGGCAGTCCTGCAAAAATAGGTTTGGTTACATCCACCTTTACCCGGCTCTGCTTTCCGTGCATCAGCTGTTTGGCATGGCGTATTTTAGCGCCGTAAACCTCACAGATTCCCTGATGCCCCAGACATACACCGAGAATCGGTATTTTCCCCTGGAGTTTCCGTACCACTTCCTCGCAGATGCCGGCATCCTTTGGATAACCCGGTCCCGGTGATAAGATAATATGGGAGGGCTTTAACTGCTCCACTTCCTCTACCGAAAGCTCGTCGTTGCGAATCACCCGGATATCGGGATTCAGTGTCCCAAACAACTGAACCAGATTGTAGGAAAAACTGTCATAATTATCAATCAGTAAAATCATGGCTCCACTGCCTCCTTTGCATTCTGAATTGCCATCATAACGGCTCTGGCTTTGTTGGCAGATTCCTGGTATTCCATCTCCGGCTTACTATCTGCCACGATACCGCCTCCCGCCTGGACATATACTTTATTATCCTTCTTCACCGCCATGCGGATGGCGATACAGGTATCCATATTGCCGCCAAAATCGATGTAGCCCAGGGCACCGCCATAAATCCCCCGGGGTTCTGTCTCCAACTCATCAATAATCTCACAGGCCCGGATTTTCGGTGCGCCGGACAAGGTTCCCGCCGGGAGTACCGACTGAATGGCATCCAGGGAATCCTTATCCTCCCGGATATCACCTTCTACCTGGGAGCAGATGTGCATGATTTTGGAATATTTGTGAATCATCTGGTATTTTGTTACCTCCACGGAGCCAAACTGGGAAATCCGCCCCAAATCGTTTCGTCCCAAATCCACCAGCATATTATGCTCGGACAACTCCTTGGCGTCGCTCATCAAATCGCGAATCAGTTCCTCGTCCTCCTTTTCATCCTTTCCACGGGGACGGGAGCCGGCCACCGGGAAGGTCACCAGTCTTCCATCCTCCAGCCGCACCAGTGTCTCCGGAGAGGTACTCATAATTTCCACATCCTCCATGTTCATATATACCATATAAGGTGATGGATTGGTGGTGCGGAGCACCCGGTAGGGGTTTATCAGGCTTCCCTCGTAATCGCTGACAAAACGCCGGGAGATAACCGCCTGGAATATATCGCCGTCAAAAATGTACTCTCTGGTTTTTTCCACCACCTGGGCATATTCTTCCTTCGTCACATTACAGGTAAAGTTCACCTTGTCATATACCGGCTCCTCCTCCAGCGGAGAATTATCACGTATCAGGGAAATGATTCCCCGGATATCCGCCTTAGCCTTGGCGTAATTTTCTTCCAGACTGCCCTCCGTCCGGACATTTGCCACAATGACAATCTTCTGCTTTAAGTGGTCATAGGCAATGACTTTGTCAAAGAGCATCAAATCATAATCGGCAAAGTCTCCCCGCTTTATCTTCAGCTTCGGCTCTGCGTGGGCAATCATGGCATAGGCAAAATATCCTACAAAGCCTCCGGCAAAGGGCGGCATTCCCTCCACCTTAGGCGCCCGGTAATTTTTTAGTATATCCCGTATTACTCCCAGGGAGTCCTCGGTCTCCATAACCTTTTTTGCGCCCTTTTCCTCAATCGTTACCTGTCTTTCCCGGCAGGTAACCCGCATCACCGGGTCATAGCCTAAGAAGGAATAGCGCCCCCACTTCTCGCCTCCCTCCACACTTTCCAGCAGATAAAACAGCTTTTTACTCTTTGCAATTTTCCGAAGCAGATAAATCGGCGTCACTACATCGGCGTAGATTTCTGTCTGCACAGGCACGAGGTCGTACCCTTTCGCCAGGTCTCTCACCTGTTCCAAACTTGGTTTTGTCATAACTACCTCCATTCGTGTTTTCACACTATCCTTCATTCAAACAACGGGCGCCGCACCGACTAATGAAAAAAACTCCTGTCACTTCCTGCGCATACACTTACTTGTGTATCGGAAAGGGACAAGAGTTTATATTTGCTCCTGCGGTACCACCCAAATTGATTCCATAAAATCAACTGATTTCATAGTAATCCACTCATTATGCACTAACATGCACCCCTGTAGATAACGGTTCAGGTATCCGTCAGCGTCTACTCTTTCCATAACGGATTATGGAAATTTCAAACTGCCCTCCCGGGTCCATTCACTATCCCCTAGTCATTGCCTTGCACCTAACGGCAACTCTCTGAAGACATCGCAGGTAGTTACTACTCCCGGTCAACGGTTTTTTTATTCTTCTACTAGTATACTCATATCTGCGGAAAAAGTCAAATACAAATTTGACTCGTCAAATTTTTTTACATCAACAATATCATTTTTCACTTACATCAAAGTTCAACGGCAGGGTTTTATAATACGGCAGTTCATCCTCATCATCCTCCGGGTCCTCTGCCCGGTAAAAAAGTGTATTGTCCAGAATAGTAACAGCATCAAAAAAATCTTCCGGCAGTGGCATTTTCGACTGCGTACCCTTCTCTATATCATAACGATATAAATAGTCCTTGTCCTCTTCCCAGAAAGTTTCGTACAACGCATCCTCCTGGCCAGACAGCGGATTGACAAGAGCAACTTTCATGACGCACTCATCGTCTCCCTCTTCTGAATAACGATAGGTCCTGTAATCGTAATTCTCCTCACTGTTTTGCAGATGGCAGGTATAGTAAAGATTGTCCTGAAAGGTAAAGACAGCATCATACACAACCTTC
>JAFLTB010000042.1:17503-26252 GCA_022510605.1 Lachnospiraceae bacterium | reverse complement strand
CGATAGCACGCCCCATGGCAACACGCTGTCTCTGACCACCGGACAAAGCCTTCGGTTTACGGTCTAACAAATGCTCAATATCAAGAATCTTTGCTGCTTCATGTACCAGGCGGTCAATCTGGTCTTTTGGAACCTTTCTCAGTTTCAGGCCGAATGCCATATTGTCGTATACTGACATATGAGGATACAATGCGTAGTTCTGGAATACCATGGCGATGTCTCTGTCCTTTGGCTCTACGTCATTAACCAACTTGTCGCCAATCCAGAGCTCACCGCTGGAAATCTCCTCCAGTCCGGCAATCATACGGAGTGTCGTAGATTTTCCGCATCCTGACGGTCCTACAAAGATGATGAACTCTTTGTCCTCAATCTCTAAGCTAAAATCCTTTACGGCGTGGAAACCGTTAGGATACACTTTGTTGATGTTCTTCAATGATAAACTTGCCATTTTTACTTCCTCCTGGAATATAATATTTTGTCGTAAACACCTAAGTTGTACTATACACTATTTTCCGAAAAAACACTATGTTAAAATTTCATAAATAATTAAAAAACTTTTGTGTAATTTGTATAATTATGCGAAAAAAACATGGCACGATGGCGCTAATTGGCGCAGTCGTGCCAACAGCCACTCCTATGTTTGCGCTCATTCAAAGCCCTCTCCCATAATTTCCCTTACATCGGATATGATAACGAAGGCATTTCCATCCATTTCCTTTACCAGCCGGATTACCGCCGGTGTTTCCTTTCGGGATACGGCGCACATCAGTACATTTTTTCTACTCCCGGAATACATCCCCCGGCCCTCTAACGCCGTGACACCCCGCTGAAACCGTTTCATGACCGCAGAGGAAATGCTGTCCGGGCTGTCAGAGATGATATACAAAAGTTTGGCAAATTTCAGTCCCTCCAGAATCCGGTCCATCAGTCGGGAGGTCACAAATACTGCTACAATGGAGTAGAGACCAATCCGTATGCCAAAAACCAGCATGCCAGCCGCCACAATGGCACCGTCTACAAAGGCAAGGATTCCGGCCGTACTTGTGGCCGGAAACAGAAGGTGCAACAGAGTGCTGAGCAAATCGGAGCCCCCGGTGGAGGCACCCCTGCCAAAAACTAATCCCAGACCGGCTCCATTCAAAGCTCCGCCAAGCAGAGCTGCCATCAAATAATCCTCATTGGTAACAGGGAGCTGGGGCACAACTGCCAGCGCCAGAGAAAAACAGACGGCAGCATACAACGTTTTCCCCACAAATACCATGCCAAACTTTCTGGCCGCCACAAGAAACAGCGGGATATTCAGCACAGCTGTCACCAGCCATAAAGGAAGGGAAAAAAACTCCTGCAGAATAATACCAATCCCCGCAAAGCCGCCAGTGACCATTGACATGGGCTCATATACCAGATTGGTTCCCGTTGCCATAAGAAAAGTTCCTACTGTCATTATTGCGTAGGAACTGAGTCGTTCTTTCCATAAAATTGCCATTTTCCTGATTAACACTTTACTATACTACCCTCTTAACTTCTTTTTGGTAATATAGTCGTCCATTTTACGGTTAAATATTCGTTTTCTAAAAAAATGGGAATAAGGAATTCTTGCAAAAAAGCGATAGGCACCTCCCAGATGAAGTTTTTTCAACCATGTGGGAATATGCACATTGTCCCGCATAATCAGCGGAAGAATACTGCCGATTACCAGACACAATTTGGCATTTATCTTACCCTTATTGTTTTCCAGCCACTCCTCCTGCTCCGTGCTGTCCATAGACAATACAACGATATCCGGAAGCTTGGTATTAATATCGTTAATCAGCGCCTCCTCTGCCACATTGCCATCTGCCACATAGACACCTGCCACATTTTCCCTGGAAAAGTGCCGGGACAGATAGCGGTATACGGCATTTGCCTCTTTTTTATCCCGAAGCACAAGATAAAAGGTCTTTTCCGCCAGTGGAAGCAGCTCTGACAATCCCAGCAGACTGTGATAATCCACTACCATACCGCCAGTCTCTAACATCTCCACATGATGGGCTGACAAAATCGTCTTTTCTCCCGGCAGCACTAAATCCGCCTGAGCCAAAACCTGCTTTACCAGTTCATTTTTTTCATGAGTATCAATATAGTCCAGCGAAATCATATGAACTACTTTTAGATATTCATCGGATAAATATGAAACTGCATCCGTCTGGAGGTTTTCCTGCGTCAGCATATCTACTTCCATATCCATGATGCGTATTCTGGTTCCCATACATGCGCCTCCTTCTCACTGTCGCCGCCGTTTATGACAAATCGTCCTGTGTCCCCAGGACAATCTCAATATCCGCCCCGTTGGTGAGATTATCCGCTACTTTAATGGCTGCATCCTTAAAATATTTCAAAAGGTCTTTTCCCCATTTTTTCTTTTTTACATATATTGTGGTCTTTTCCTGCACATCGCCCACGTAATTCCCCACACCAATTACGTTAAAGCCATCCGCCTGTAATTTTTGCTGATAGGAAGCCGCCAGACCGTTAATGCCGCTCCCATTGGTAAGCTGAATCGAACGTCCCTTGGAGGTTGCCGTCCCCGAGGAGCCCCCTGTCTTTTTCTGGGGTTCTGTGTAAGCCTCCGACTCCCATATATTATTTATCATTTTGCGATTTTTACTCCGGTTCAGGGTAAATACACCGCCAGACTCCGAACCGTAGACCTTGCGTGTGCGTATATAATCCTGGTTTACCTTGATCAGCGCCTTTGAATAATTCTGCTTCTGTGACAGTGTAATATCCGAAATCAGGTCATCCCATACATCTTCTATAAAATCGTCCATATCATCCTCGGTGGTACACTTCGCCACATTGCTCAACAGACTCTCGCTGGGACTGTAAATTTCTTTCTTGGTCTTTTTTTCAAAATATGTATCAAAAAGTTTGGAAGGAAGCGCCGTAAAATAGCCAATATCCGCCCGCAACTCTTCCTGCAGAATCATAATTCCGTACTCATAGGCCACATCACCGGAAAAATACGAATTAATATCCGACATGGAGGCCAGCTGGGGCACCTGCTGGCTCACTTTCATCAGTTCCGCATAGGTACCAGCCGAAATAGTAATCTGCGTATTCGCCGGAATGGTAATATAATCCAGATTCTTCGTGGTCTCATCAAAGAGTTCAAGAACCATGGCCTTAATTTTCTTCGTCTTTTCATCATAACTGTAAATCAGGTTACTGGATTCGTTTCCAGCATTCACAGGGATTACATGGGTGTACTGCGTACTTCTTTCTACTCGTGTAGTCTGATTATAATATAACATTGTCAGATAGTAACTCAACACCCCTGCCATAATAAACAATGCCATAATTCCCATTGTCTTAAAAAAAGTTTTCAGCACAATTCGGGCCACACTCTGCTTCTTCATTGGGCTCCTCCCATACTATGAATTCTGTTTTTTGTGCAAACGTATATTTTATTATAACAGATGCAGAAAAAATATACAACTTTTTTCCAAAACATGTTATGATAGCATCAGATTGGAATGGAATCCGTATATATGCAGAAATGAGGGATAGTATGAATATACAAAACGAATCCGGCAAACAGTGCTCCCCCACTGCCATTGTTACCGGGGCTTCCGGGGGCATAGGCGCAGCCGTGGCAGAAAAACTGGCAAAAGAGGGCTATTCTCTGGTTCTCCTGGGCAACCAGGGCCGGCAAAAACTGGAGGCACTGGCGGAGAAATGCAGCGACTACGGCATTTCCGTACTGCCCCTGGCCGGAGATTTAAGCTACGGCGATACTGCCGGACAATTAATGGCACAGGCTGTTTCCCATCTGGGAACCGTGGATTTACTGGTCAACTGCGCCGGTATTTCCTGGATTGGCCTGTTGACAGACATGACCGAAGAGGATTGGCACAAAGTAATTAACACAAACCTTTCTTCTGTATTCTACTGCTGTCGTTTTGTCATTCCTTTTATGGTACGTGAGAAGGCGGGACGGATTCTTACTATCTCTTCCGTCTGGGGCAGCCAGGGAGCTTCCTGCGAGGCCGCCTATTCCGCCTCCAAGGGAGGGATTCACGCCCTGACAAAGGCGTTGGCCAAGGAACTGGCTCCCAGTGGCATTGCTGTCAATGCCCTGGCCTGCGGTATGATTGACACCCCCATGAATCACTGCTTTTCTCCAGAGGAGGTAGACGCCATCTGCCGCGAGATTCCTGCCGGGCGAATGGGTACTCCGGAAGAAGCGGCAGATATGATAGCCCTTTTAGCAAAGGCTCCTGTCTATTTTACAGGGCAGATTGTGACAATGGATGGGGGATGGTGGTGAAGCCTACTAAACAGTCTTAACAACCAGGAGAAAGAATCCAATCGTTTCGAACCCACAACGCTTCGCGTTAAGGTTCTCACTGATTGGATTCTTTCTCTTGGTTTAACTCTGTTTATGGGATTGGCACGATGGAACTCTTCAATTTTATCTGCAACTGACGTAAGTGCGATTTTCAAATTATGTCCGTTTTGCAAGAGGGGGCTAAAGCCATGACTTATTAAAGCTAAAATTTGTTAAGACTAGGATTCATTATATCCATAATCCGTTGAAGCCCTGCCCTTTAGCAGTTGTCCTTTGATAGTTTAATATCAGGAAGAATCCACGAAGCAGCGAGAGTATTTGATGCGAAACATCACCGACTCGAGTCGATTCGTGGATTCTTCCTGTTTTCTTAAAACTATCCAGAGCAACAACTCTACTCATCACCAATATCCGCCTTTGGCTTTTCCAGACCTTCTATCTGAATGCCATGCTTCTCCGCGTAATCCCACAAAGCCGCATGAATGGCTTCCTCCGCCAGCAGTGAACAGTGTACCTTCACTGGTGGCAGACCATCCAGAGCCTCCATTACCGCTTTATTGGTAACCTGCAGAGCTTCATAAATTGTCTTTCCCTTCACCAGTTCGGTAGCCATGCTGCTGGTAGCCACGGCAGCGCCGCAGCCAAAGGTTTTGAATTTGCATTCCTTAATAATCTTGGTATCCTCATCAATATCCAGATACATCCGCATAATATCGCCGCATTTGGCATTTCCTACAGTTCCTACACCACTGGCATTCTCTATCTCACCTACATTTCTCGGATTAGAGAAATGATCCATTACTTTTTCGCTATACATAATTACTGCTCTCCTTTCTTTACAAAATCCTCATACAGTGGGGACATGCTTCTCAACCGCTCTACAATGGTTTTTAAATTCTCCACCACCGTATCAGCATCCTCCATGGTGGTCTCCTCTGACAAGGTAAGCCGCAGAGAGCCATGAGCTATCTCGTGTGGCAGGCCGATGGCCAGCAATACATGGGAGGGATCCAGGGAACCGGAGGTACATGCCGAACCACTGGAAGCACAGATACCTTTCTGGTCTAACATAATCAGCAGAGACTCGCCCTCAATAAAACGGAAGCAGACATTGACATTGCCCGGCAGCCGCTTTTCCCGGTGTCCATTCACCCGCACATAAGGAATCTCTGTCTCGATGCGATGAATCAGGGTATCCCGGATTTCCTGCTCTTTTTTTATGTTTTCCTCCATTTTTTCCACTGCTATCTTTATCGCCGCTCCCATGCCGACGATGCCCGGCACATTATGGGTACCGGCACGACGGGAGCGCTCCTGGGCGCCGCCATGTATCAGAGATGGCAGGGCAACTCCGGTTTTCACATATAAAAATCCTACGCCCTTTGGCCCGTGAAACTTATGGGCACTGGCACTGAGCATATCAATGTTCATCTCCTCCACATTCACCGGCACATGCCCAACAGCCTGGACTGCATCGGTGTGGAACCAGATGCCATGCTTTCTGGCAATTTCACCAAATTCACGAATTGGCTCTATCGTACCAATCTCATTATTGGCAAACATTATAGTAATCAAAATCGTGTCCGGGCGGATGGCTTTTTCCAAAGCCTCCGGTGACACCAGACCATCCTCATCCACCTCCAGATAGGTCACCTCATAACCATTTTTTTCCAGCCACTGACAGGTGTGTAATACCGCATGGTGCTCAATCTTAGACGTAATAATATGGCGGCCCTTTTCTTTTCCGGCCTCTGCCGCTCCCCGGATGGCCCAGTTGTCCGACTCACTGCCGCCGGCTGTAAAATAGATTTCCTCAGGCTTGCAGCCTAACGCCCCGGCAACCTGTGAGCGGGCTTCCTCCATGGCTTTTTTGGCCCCTCCTGCAAACTGGTAGATACTGGAAGGATTTCCATAATATTCTGTAAAATAGGGTGTCATGGCTTCCAGCACTTCCGGCCGAACCCTGGTGGTGGCCGCATTGTCCAAATATATCAATGAACTCATACTGCATGCTCCTTTTCATATTTTTCATAGTATTTCAGTAGGATATAAATATTATAACAACAGAACCTCTCCCTGTCAATTGCAAATATCACGTCAGCGTCTTCAAAAAATGCCAGACGAAAGGAATTGTCAAAACACTGGCCAGAATATCTGCCACCGGCTGTGCTGTCTGAATGCCAGCCAATCCAAAAATCCTGGAAAAAATCAGGAGAATCGGCAAGAAACACAGGCCGCTGCGCAGACAGGATAAAAACAGCGCCTGCCCGCTCTTTCCAATACTTTGAAACAGCATATTGCCGCAGACTGACAAAGGAATAAAAAACAGGGCCACACACTGCCAGCGAAGCGCCGTGGTTCCAATGCGGATAACAGTCTCATCATCCCGAAAAATCCCAATAATATGTCCGGAAAAAATCAGCCCAAATACCGCAAACACTCCCAATGTAATCGTTCCAAAGGCCAGCGTAAACAAAAATCCTTTTTTTACCCGCCGGAATTTCCCTGCTCCATAATTAAATCCACATACTGGCTGGAACCCCTGGCCGATTCCCAGCCCCACTGCAAACAAGAAGTTACAGAACCGGGACACGATGCTCATGGCCGCAATGGCCGCATCGCCGTAGGGCGCTGCCTCCCAGTTCAATACCATCACCGACACACTATTTAAGCCCTGTCTGGCAAAACTTGGCAGGCCCACCGATATAATGTTCCAGATTACCTCCCGTTTTCTGGTAAACAGACGAATCGTCAGACGACTCTGGGTCTGTCCTCCCATAAACATACTGAATAAGATTCCGGTACTGAGGTACTGGGAAATGGCTGTGGAAAGTCCGGCCCCTTCAATTCCCATTCCCAAGCCCCGGATAAATAAAGCGTCTCCGGCTATATTCAAAACACTACCGGATACCAGGCCAATCATGGCCAGAGAGGCTTTGCCCTCATAGCGCAGAATGTTGTTCAGCACACAGCTTGTAATCATAGCTGGCGCCGCCATCAAAATAAAAGCCCCATAAACAGCGGAATAGGGCAAAATAGTCTCGGTACTGCCAAGCATCCGCATAAAAGGGCGTAAAAAAAGCAGGCCCAGTGCCATAATCGCTATCCCGGAAAAAATTGCCATAAAAAAACTGGTGGAAGCAAATTCCCCCGCCTTCTCCACCTTTTTGGCTCCCAGCTGGCGGCTGATATTGCTACCGGCTCCATGGCCCAGCATAAATCCCACCGCCTGCAGAATTGCCATTAAAGAAAACACGACACCAATGGCCCCGCTGGCGCTGTTGCCCAGGCCGCTGACAAAATAGGTGTCTGCCATATTATATAAATTCGTTACCAGCATACTGAGGGTTGTAGGGATTCCCAGTTGCAAAATTAGTTTTGAGACCGGCATCTGGGTCATTTTCTCATATTGGGTTGCATAAGACTGCGCCATCCTTCTTCCTCCATTCCGGTATATCAATCAGATGTCTGAATCTCCGTCTGACGGCGTTGGTTCATTTAAAAGTTTTTTTACCTCTCGCCAGTTTGGATAAAATTCATCCATCAGTCCCCAAAAACGTTTGTTATGTCCCGCTTCATGAAGATGGGTCAGTTCATGGGTGACGACATATTCCAGACAAGCCGGAGGCTTTTCCGCCAGCTGAATGTTGAGCCAGATTCTTTTCTTTTGAATATTGCAGGTTCCCCATCTCGTTTTCATTCGCCGGAACCGCCATTCCTCTGCCTTTCTTCCCACCCGCTTTTCGCAGCGAGAAGTTACCTCAAAAAGAACTTGCTCCAGCTGGCTCCGATACCATGAATCCATTTGTTTTCTTCGTTCTTCAACTGTAGAATGTGCAGGTACCCTCATATAGATTTTCCCTCCACGCAGTTCTGTCACCGGCCGTTTCAGAGAGCGCTCCACCTGCAGTTCATACCACTTCCCCCACAGGGCATGGCACTCCCCGGACAGGTATTCCTGCTGTTTAGCTTCGCTCTTCGCCTCTGACAGAATTTCCTCCCGCTTTTCTTTTATCCAGTGCCAGTGCTCTTCGATAAAATCCGCCAGAGCCCGGTCAGAGGTGTGTAAAGGAACGGAGACCATCACTCTGGCCTCCGGTGCTTTTACCCGTATGTATAAATTTTTAATCTTTTTCCTTGTCAAATATATGGTAATTCCGTTTATTTCAATTGTCCGCTCTGTCATGCCTTTGCACCCTTCCCTTTTTCCATTATAGAAGGTTTTTCAGAAAATGGCAAGAGCTCCTTCTCACGCCAAGCCAGCTTCCCTCGTAAATTCCTCAATACTGCCGGCATGCACAGCAATCCGGAACCAGTCCTTTAGGCAGGACTCATTTTCCTGGCTCTGAATTTTGTCATACAGACCCTCTGGTATCATGCCGGTTTCCTGCAGTAACTGGCACAGCGCCTCGCGCCAGC
>JAFLTB010000042.1:14948-17403 GCA_022510605.1 Lachnospiraceae bacterium | reverse complement strand
TAGGTCAAAATGTTACCCAAGTCTTTCCTCCCTTCCCTATTATCGCTTTTACTCCTGCACTTACTATATCATTTTGACCCGTGTATTGTCAAGTGTTGTTTTGCGCTTCTTTTTTGGCAAGAAACAACGATTTTACGTTGTTTCTGTGGCGTAATGCGACACTCCTCAGCGTCCGGCGCTCCCCTGCCAGAATTTGATTTCTCCCCCCGTCAGAATTTGATTTCTTCCCCTGCCAGAATTTGATTTCTTTTCCTGTCAGAAAATTACCACTTTGCTCCTTTTTCTCCCAGAAGTCGCCGATACTCTTCCACCAGCCGTTCTAACGACCATGCCGCATTGGCGGGGCTGGTAGAAGGAAGCACCGTGGCCGGGATTCCGGTAATGGGATAGATGTATTTTTTATACAGCCGCTCTGCCGTTTTACCATTGCAAAATATGGACTGAATGCGGGACTGCTCCAGCAGAAAAGAAATGTCATTGGGGGTCACGTCCCGGATACTGCTGTCACTGGAGCCCTGAATCCGGCAGCTTTGGATGACATCCCACAGCGCAATGTGGTTCTCCAGCAGCAGGGCTTTCTTTTCCTCAATAGTAGCTGGTTCTCTGCATTCTACTATTGTAGATAGCGCTTTCCAGAAACGGTTCCTCGGGTGGCCGTAAAAGAACCCCTGCTCCCTGGATTTTACAGAGGGAAAACTGCCAAGAATCAGCCATTGGGAATCCTTATCCCATACCGGCGGAAAACTATGTTGCAGCATCTGATATTTCATGGGACATTCCTCCCTTCTATTCCTTTGGTTCTGCTTTTTCCACTGCGCAGACCTGTAATATCTTCTCCCGCACCCGGAATTTTATTTCATATCCGGCAAAACACATTCCATAGAGGCGCCCGGCATCCTGCTGATAGGAAGGGCGGGGGTCATTTGCCAATACCCCTTTCAGGGCCTGTCGTTTTTCTACTGGTATTTTTTCTAAAAGGGATTCCGGAAATTTCACTGTCAGCCGGTTGTCCGGGCACGTGTCAGTGAATCCTCCTGTGGCATCGGGGTGGCTGTCCGCATAGGGAAGATAGGGTTTAATATCCAGAATCGGCGTCCCGTCCAGCAAATCCGCTCCCGCCACAATCAGCGCTGTGCCCAGGTCCCGGCGCTTCTCCATCCGGAGCAGCCGCACAGAAGAAAGTCCGATTTCATTGGGGCGGAAGGGGGAACGAGTGGCGAATACTCCCAGCCTTTCATTCCCGCCCAGTCTGGGCGGCCGCACCGTAGGAGACCAGTCCGGACGCACACTTTGCGAGAACTGCCACAGCAGCCAGATATGAGAAAATTCCTCCAGCCCCCGGAGCGCATCCGGATTCCGGTATTCCGGTTCAAATACAATCGCTGCCTCCAGAGCTTCCACTAATCCGCTCTGGCGGGGTATGCCAAATTTTTCCGAAAAATCACTATGTATGCGGGCGATAATTTTCATAGATACTTCCTGTCCCATCGGCTTTTTTACCTCCTGCCTCACTTTTCTTTTCTACAGCGTACCACTCTTTTGTTTTTCCCACAATCATTTTTTTGCTTGCTTTTTGTCTGTTTTTTTGTATATAATTGTCACAAAGCTGTGTATGCGTTCAAAAAAAGGTTTGTATCAAAAAGAGTCGTCCTGCAGGCAGCCGTCCACGATATGTGGAATGCTGCTCCGGGCGACTATGAAAATACGAAACCGGAAATACTAACAATGGCGGAAATCCGGTAATTGCCTTTCCGTCTTATTCCTTTTGCAAAAAAATATTACTAATTTTTGTAAACTTTAAGAGAAACAAAGCAAATTTCACTAACAGAAAGGAATTTAAAATGCTCTCTATTTTAATATCCATGGTGGACACACCAGAGGAAAAGCGCAAACTGGAACGCATGTATCAGAAATATAACCGTCTTATGTATACCGTTGCCTACAACGTTCTCAAGCATCATCAGGATGCCGAGGATGCCGTGCTCTCCTCCTGGGAAAAGATTATCCGGCATCTGGAAAAAATCCCGGACGAACCATGTCACAAAACCAAGAGCCTGCTGGTTATTATTACTGAGCGGACAGCTATTGATATATACCGCAGCAAGCAGCGGCGGAACGAAATATACTTTATGGAAGCAGAAGAACTTCCATATTTTGCCACAAAGGACAAAGAGATAGCGAACATAGAGATAAGCAGTTGGATTGGGAGCCTGCCGAAAATCTATGCCGAGGTATTGCTTCTCTATTACGTCAATGAACTTCCTCCCCAGGATATTGCCGATTTGCTTTCCATTACCCTTAACACCTTCTATGTACGGCTTCACAGGGGGAAAGCAATTCTAAAAGAGAAGGAAGAATCGCAAGGAAAACCAGCAACAGGAGGCGCTCCCAGTGAAGCATGACTTTTTGAAACAGGCACTAACCGAATACCAGAACCAGCAGATGGAGTTGCTCA
>JAFLTB010000042.1:0-14848 GCA_022510605.1 Lachnospiraceae bacterium | reverse complement strand
CCGCCTACGAGGTGAGCGCCCGCATCTTCCACTGGGGCTTCCGGCCGTGGAAGGTGGATGTCGTTGGGCACCATGATGGCTACTATGAATGGAAAATGGTAGACCCCAAACCCAACACAACAGATAAAAAACTGCCCAAAGTTCTTCGTCTGGTTCCTGGCTATCTGCCACCAGACTATCAGAGCGTACAGCGGGAAGGAGACATGACTGAGCCCCATTCAGGTTACTGGAAACGATATGATAATTCCTCATACGAAATTCTCTATCAAACAACCTTGATTACTGAGGACATTGCCATTGCAGGCTTAACAGATGAAAGACTGTTCCAAAAAAGAATCACTGTGGCCGGATATGAAGCCTTTCTGGCCACTATCGATTCAAGTAACTATCCGACACAGACAATTATATTCTGGATGGATAATCAATATATGCACTACCTCGACACCACCATGGACAACGCAGAACAAATCATCCGGGTCTGGGCGGAAAGCATCTACTCCCCCCCGAAGCCATGGCAGGTTTTCACCTTCCCTGCCGACTCCCCTTTCTACCTGAACAAAATTTTTTCAAAAAAATAAAATTTCTTTGTAAGAAAAACCTCCTCTCCATCGTTATAGTAAATGGGAATGATGGAAAGGAGGTTTATATTATAAGCGAATAGCATACACAACAGCATACACAGTGAAACATTCCCTCGACAAAAAAACACAAAAACTATGCAGAAAAAATACTCAGAAAGGGAGAAATGTATTATGCAGAAAACTATGAAAAGACGGCTAAAACAGTCATTAGCTACTGTGACAGCCGCATCGCTTCTCTTCTCCTTCGTTCCAGTACAGGCGAAGAAGGCCTCGAAAAAACCTGTGACAAGCATCCAGGTGAAAGCGCCGCTTAGTGAAAAGGCCCAAAAAGTCACCACTACCCTGACGCTGAAAAAGGGAAGCACCTTTAAGTTAAAAACCAGTGTATTCCCGGCATCTGCCAGCAAAAAACTGGTGTATAAGAGCAGTAAAAAAGCCGTTGCCTCGGTTTCTTCCAAAGGAAAAATCAAGGCAAAGAAGGTTGGAAAGGCAACAATTACCATCCAGCCAAAGAATAATAAAAAAGTGAAGGCAGTTATCAAAGTAACTGTCGTAAAGAAACTGGCAAAAGTAAAGAAAATCACACTGGACAAAACCACTTTGTCTCTTTCCACGGCAGGAGCTAACCGCACCGCACAGCTGACAGCCACAGTTGTCTCTCCGAAAAAGCCAACCACAAAGGGATTTAACTGGTTCAGTTCTGATACAAACGTGGCCGCTGTAGATAAAAACGGCCTGGTAACTGCTAAAAAGGCAGGAACCGCCCAAATCACAGTAACTGCCAGAGATGGCCGCGGCGCCAAAGCCGTGTGCAGCGTCACTGTAACTAATGGAGGCAATGGAGACAATACAAACAATACCGCAACACCTTCCACGGGTTCCCAGGGAACTCCGGCACCGACAGACTCTTCTAAGACACCAGGTAACAATCCGGATGCCTCTGCATCACCAAGTGCTGACCCAGGCGCTTCTGCCACACCAGCAACCGATGCGGTTCCTTCCATTGTGGTGCCGGGTGAACGCACCGGTATCAAACAGGGAGAAACCCTGCAGCTGACCGCCAAGGATGAAAGTACAGGAGACGCCCTGACGGATGTGGCCTGGTCTGTCAATACATTAGAGGGGGTAAGCATTGACAACACCGGTCTTCTCACCGTAGCAAAGACGGCAGCAGCAGGGGGCAGCATTACTGTAACCGCCGCCAATTCCAATGGCAGTGACTCCGCCAAACTTACCGTTGTGGAGAACAAGACACCGGAAATCACGGACAGCATGGTAAAGTTAAACCAGGAAACCGCAACCACCCCGCTGGGACTGACCTACCGGAGCCCGGAGGCCTACTCTACTGTATCGGATCCGGAGCGTGGTGACGTCATCCGCTTTGACGCCAGCAAGGGCTATGGCAGCAACTCCTATGATGTGCTGGCCTGGATGGTGGTGGACCCGGCATATGCTGGAAAAACTGTCACGATTTCTGCCTATATGAAATATGATAAAATTCCGAATGTTGACCAGATGAATCTTGTCATCAATGAGAGATGGGGCTATAAAAATCCTGCCGCAAAGTATAACGCAGACCCGGACACCTGGTATTATATTTCTGGAACTTATAAGCTCCCGGAAGATACTGGGAAGAACTATACCGGAGATAACAATAAACTCTATATCGCCCGGGATAGCAGCCATCTGGGCAGTACCGGTGCAAATGCACTCAATGCGGTATACTACATTGACGATTTGACCTTTACAGTGTTGAAGCCCGCAGTTGAAAGCGTACAGGTGACGGCCCCGGGCAGCCCAACGAAGATTGCCCAGAGTTCGACTCTGCAGTTCACTGCGTCAGTTAATGCCGGTTCTGATGCAACGGGAGCAGAGAAAGCGGTAACCTGGAGCCTGGATAAACCAGTCACCGGTGTAACCCTGTCTGACACCGGTCTTTTGACGGTTGGTGAAAATGCACCGATAGGCACCGAAATAACGGTAAAGGCAACTTCTGTCTTAGATGCCACAAAGTCGGCTTCCTATACCCTTACCATTTATGCCGGCGGGGTAAACAGTGTCACCATTTTCACCGTCGGAAATAGGACAACAGTGGCCCCGGGCGGTTCCCTGCCCCTTTCAGCCAAGGTAGATAAAACCGGAAATGTTTCCGAGGACGTTACCTGGAGTACAGTAGAAACCATCTCAGGCGTTACGTTGTCTTCCGACGGCAATAACTGTACTCTGAACGTAGGCGGCGAGGTGCCAGCTGACACCACCATTACCGTAAAAGCTGTCTCCACTGCAGATGCGAAAAAATGGGCAACAAAGGAGATTAAGGTAGTAGCAGAAGAAGAACCGATTTTTGATTTTAATCAGTTGAAGGTAGAGTATTTTGAAGACTTTGACGGCACCGGGGCAACTCTTGAGTCAATTCAGGAAGCCGGTGTGCTTTCCTGGCAGGCCACAGACTCGGCGGGACTTGTTACGGCTACCAACTCTACAAGGATTTTGAAGGGGTATGGACTTTACAACACCCCAAAATCCGAAAAGGGAGTAGCAACTTATGCTTTTCAGAGTTTCTTCGGCAGTAAGGAAGACTATGTACAGTTCAAAATGGACAACACAGACTCCAGCGAAAAAACGTATACTCTTTCCTTTATGTTCCATTTTCAGGAGATTGAGGGCGACAGCAAGTATATATCAACACAAATGAAAACCAATCCTTCCTTTGTTTCCTATAAACTTCCGTTAAAACTGGTAAGCTTGGATGAGGGAGACAGCCAGACTACTATAAAGGAGCACTTTGAAATTCCATTCCGCTGTGTCCGTTATTCTACTGGCAACCTGGAATACTATGGTATTTCATGCACGGTCAAGGTACCTGCGGAGAAAGCAGTCCGCCTGCGCCTGATGCTTGACGGAGACCTGCCGAACTGCCTCAACCCTGACCACACAGGCTATACGGACACGCCACACCCATGTATCTACATGATTGAAAACGTGGCAATTTCCAGCGGTGAGATTCCTGACATTTCCGTACAGAAAGGAAGTGATTACCAGCTGGAGCTGGATACCCTTCCGACGGATAAGGTAAAATACTATACCAACTGCTATCTGGCACAGATTACGCACAGCGATGAGGCGACAGACTGTCCGAATTTTGACACCATTCCGGCCACCGTGGACGAAAGCGGTAAAATCACTGCCCTCGCTGTCGGCGAGACGACACTGATTGCCGAGATTACCCACGAAGGCGGAGAAGTCGAACGCAGGCAGTGTATTGTCAAAGTAACAGAATAAACAAAACAGCAAAACTCTTACAATAACTTTCATATAACAAAACCCCCTGCGAAGTATGCAGGGGGCTTTGTGCTTGTGCTGGCTTCTTTTTTCTTTTACTTGTCCTTCTCAGCCGCTTTATGAAGCGGGGCAAAATATTCGAGAAGATTCAGAAGCAGTTCCTGGCCCGGCTCATCCAGAAGGGAAAAGTAATACAACAGTTCTCTCAGTCTGCTTTGATTCACTCGTTCGAGTGGGAGTTCCTCTAGGGAGAACTCCAGTCTCATGCTGCTGAGGCCCAAAAGATAGTCGGAAGTCACTCCAAAGTACTGGACGCTTTGGAGAATCAGTTCCTCACTCAGAGGAGACCGACTTCTCTCCAGATTACTGACTCTTTGCTGGGAGATACCCAGTTCAAAGGCCAGTTCCTCCTGGGACATTGCTTTCTCTTCCCTTAATTTTCTGAGACGATTCATACTCATCACTCCTTTTTTATAACCATTATAAAGAGTATGTACCGTCTTTTTCTATACCTAATATTTTTTATTTTAATACTTCGGCTCTTTTTCAGCCTCATCCACATAGCGGGCGATTCGTTTTCCTACATCCAGAATCACATCCTGCCCTTTGCTGTCCAAACGGGAGAAGAAATGCAGCATTTCCCGTATTTTGGTCTGAGACAACCGCTCCGGATTGATTTCCTCCTGCTCAAACTCCAGCTTTATATCGCTAAGCCCCAGAAGATAATCGGACGTCACTCCAAAATACTTGGCGCTTCGGGTAATCAATTCCTCATTCATAGGCGTCAGATTGCGCTCAATCTTACTGATTCTCTGTTGAGAAATATCCAATTCAAAGGCCAGTTCTTCCTGTGTGATTTTCTTTTCCTCTCGCAGTTGTTTTATTCTATTCATACTACAAACACTCCTTTTTTTTCATTATTTACCATCATTATAAGGAGTATTTACAATATCAATCTATATATTATCATTGTATTAACATTTCCACATTGTTTTTTATGGGATTTTTTTACTTTTTTGTCATAATTTGTATAAATTATCGGTGGCGCAGGGAAATCAGAGGGGGCAGTTTACCCTCTCCGGGGCCTTCGTCTGAACAGCAATTGAAGGGGGCGTCCCGACCTGTTATAATAAATATGTTGCCACCCCCATACAGGCACAGAATGGGGGTATAAGGCACGTATCTTTTAATTACTTTTCTTATTTCTATTATGGCAAATGTAGTCGCCTACTACATATGCAAATGGTTGGATAGAAAATAAGCAACGGCAACCAGCCTGGGGCGTAAGCCACCCTGCCTGAACGGAATAGAACCCCCCATGAGCGGCAACTCGTGGGGGGTTCGTGTTAAGACACGTATTTTTTAACTTACTCTCTCAATAATAGTATACCATTATTTCAATAAATTTCAACTGATTTTTCAATTTTTTTGCTTTTCAGCAAAATAGCAAAATGTCTCCTTGCAGCTTCGTCTGAACAGCAATTGAAAGGAAGCGCTCTGGTCTGTTATAATAAGTATAGGGAAACCAAAGCGAGGCGGCTTACCCTTCTTCGGAGGGTTATACAACCTTCCAGACAAGGTATCGTTTGATACATAGAAAGGAGGGTTGCCAATGAGTATTACAGTTACGGATTTTATCCAATTTTGTATCTTCATTGTTGCCCTTGTAGGTCTGTGTTATCAGATTTTCAAGGACAAAAACTAAGCCGCCATTACCGGAAATAATGACGGCTGACCTCATTAGAGGTTAGAAACAAATTATTTAAGGTAAGCCGCTTCCGGTTTCCTTTTTGTATACTTATTGTAGCACAGCATAGTTTTCATTTCAAGTAGGATTTTCTGAAAATTTGGCGCTTACTGTGTTTTCCAAGAAATCCCTTTGTCATTCTTGCCACCTTTCCCTTACAGATGCTCCAGAATCTCCTCAAGACTATCCACCGTAATTTCCGGCCCATGGGCAAACCGGCTCACATCGTATCCGGCAAAGCTGCTCTGGCGCACCCAGATAGTATGAAAGCCCATGCTTCCGGCGGGCTCAATGTCATTGTCCAGCCGGTCGCCAATCATCCATGCCTCCTCTGCCTCACATCCTGCCTTCTTCAGTGCCAGTTCAAAAATTTTCCTCTCCGGCTTTGCGACGCCCGCCTCAGCTGAGGAAACAATGACGGAAAAATAGTCCCGGATGCCCCAGGCCTTCATCCGCTCTTCTGCTCCCGCACTTTGATTGGCAATAATTCCTAATTTATATTTTTTCGACAGTTCTTCCAATACAGCCGGCGCCTGAGGGTATAATGTCTCTTTCTCTCCCGGCCATTTCACCTGTTCCAGTCCAAAATCCTTTACCGTATCCTTATAAGGGAGCCGGTTCTGTCTGGCGTTTTCCTCCGCTCTGGCATAAAATTCTTCCTCGCCAGGCGCCCCCGGCTGCTTCAGGGTTTCCTCAATCCGAAATTTCAGACACTCTTCTTCATCTACAATTGTAGAACCAAGGTCAAAAAAGAGCCATTTTGCTATCTTATACTCCATCACATAATCATCCATGTAGAATCCTCCTCCTATGTCATTTTTTTCTCCCCGTACAATCTCAAAGCCCAGATGCTGGTAAATGGCAATCACCGATTCATTTTCCCGGTTGACATTTAGAAAGATGGCTGTCAGCCCTTCCTGTCTTGCCTGCTCTCTCACAAAAGCAAGCATTTTTCCTGCCAGATGTCGTCCCCGGTACTCCTTCGCCACATAGAATTTACTCAGGTATATTTTCCTGTCGCGGGGATAAAAGGCAAGAAAGCCGGCATTTTCCCCATCCAATTTCACCCAGTAATAGCGATAGCCATCCTGTATTTGACTGGTAATGGCCTCTACCGTCTGAAACCGGGCAAGCATGTAATCGTTTTGCGCCGTCCCGATAATCGGGTCAAAATGCTCCCGCACAATCCGTGTGGCCAATTGTGACAGCAATTCGAGCTGGCCCGGCTCCTCTGCTTTCACCGGGAGAATTCCGTTTTCCCACACCTCGATAATTTCCAGTGTGTCAGCACTTACCCGGCACCCCATGCAGAGCACCACCACCCCTGCCGCTTCCGCTTCTGCCAGTGCTTCGCCAAATTCCTTATGGGTGGCCGTATTGGCCCGCACCTGATGGATTCCTTCCATCTGTATCACAAAGGCTGCCATACAGTGATACCCCTCCCTGGCCGCCTTTGCCAGTTCCCGCAGATGCTTGACGCCACGCTCTGTGGGGGCATCAGGAAAATAGCCAATACCATCGATTTCCAATGTGCAGCCCTTGACCTCCATCAGATATTTCTCCCCATCCTTTTCCATATAAAAATCAAGGCGGGAGTCTCCATATGTATATTCCGGCTTGACAAGGGAATATCCCTGTGTTTTCAGCCACTCTCCCACTACCTTGTTGGGGGCCTGGCTGTCCATATTCACCCAGCCAAGATTTTCCTTGTATACGCTGATTAAATCATAGCGGGTTTTCCGTTTGGGATTGTCCGACACAGCCAGCGCCAATTTGGCATTCGGCAGCAGCAGCTCCTGACAGCGCCCGGTGTTTTTCACATGCACCGTCTCCAGCACGTCCTCTACCCAGACTCTGGCAATAAACCGGTTCGGCCTGCTATGGAATTTTCCATAAATCATCTTCTCATATTTCATATCCTGATAACCCGCTTTCTTATCGCCTTTGAAAACCACAATCCCCGCAAATCGCCTTATCCGGGGAAATTCTGTCCGATACGATTGTATCATAATTTACGCCAAAAAGCCACTGTGTGCTTGTTGTATTTTGGTAGTTCAAATGTTATAATAAAATCATTCAAATGTTATATTAAAAACCTGGGAGGTTCTTATGAAAAACTCCAAAATTATAAATGAAATTGTAACCCTTTATCATGGTTCAAAGTCAGGAATTCATGGTGGTATTGCGCCTATAAGCCGGAAGCGATGTGATTTTGGTAAGGGATTTTACATGGGAACAGACCGAACTCAGCCGCTTACCTTAATCTGCAATTATCCAAAAGCCAAAATATACACATTAAGTATTGATTTGTCCAATCTCAAAATTCTTGACATCGAGGTGGGTTTAGATTGGGCATTATTGATTGCATACAATCGTGGTAAGATGGAATCTGTGAAAAACTCAACAATCTATAATCGGTTTGCGAATTTAAGTAAAGACTGCGACATGATTATTGGTCATATTGCAAACGATAGAATGTTTGTCGTTTTGGATCGCTTTTTCAATGGCGAGATTACTGATTTGGCGTTAATCAATAGTCTTTCAGCGTTGAAACTTGGCAAACAATACGTGGCTTTAACAGAAAAGGCTTGCAAAAAAATAAAAATCATTGACGAACAGGAGCTTTCCGAAGCGGATCGGGATAAACTAAAACAAGAAAGTGAAGCAAACCGTTCCAAAGGCATCGCAATGGTAGATGAAATTTGTCGGAAATATCGCCGTGAAGGACGATTCTTTGATGAAATATTAAAGGCAGGTGAATAACATGGAACCTCTTACACTTGAAAAGCGTCAGCTTTGTGATATACAGGGCCGATTGTTTGAACTTGCGCTAAAAAATGGATATGATTGTCCGGCATTTATAGAAGCTTTTATGAATAGTAAAGCGGCAGCGGCCCTTGATGATATCTATGACCGCCTACAATGGGCTGGCGAAGAATATATTCTTGAAGAATTAAATGAAGAAGTACATGGTCTAAAAAAGGCTGGTACAACTTATACCGTAGAAGTAATGTATTGGACAGGTTACACTTATCGCTATTGGCATTATTACACTCAAGAATACAGCCGTGAAATATATGAAATTGCGGATGCTGAATCAATGAATAAATGCTGGCTCGGATTTCATACCTTAGACGTTGAGATGGCCATTGATGATTTGAAAGAAATTTACAGACAAAAGAGGGAGGTAAAATGAAAACAACCTATCAAAAAAGCACCTTCCTCTACGCTTCTCCCCTTGGCACCTTGGAAATTGAAGCCGAAGAAGGACTCCCGGAAGGCTCCTCTCCAGGTATCTGCGCCCTGCGCTTTTTGCCAGAGGAACACCGGACAATGCGGGAACCCCCATTTCCCACAGGACAAAACCTGCTCCGGCAGGCCTGCCAGGAGCTGGAGGAATACTTCGCGGGAAAAAGAAAAGTTTTTTCCGTCCCGCTGTCTGTTCATGGCACAGAATTTCAGGAACGGGTATGGAAGGAACTGCAAAAAATCCCCTACGGAACTACCTGCAGCTATGGACAGCTGGCCGCCGCCATCGGGAAGCCCAAAGCCTGCCGGGCGGTGGGGATGGCAAACAACCGCAATCCCCTGCCTATTTTTATTCCCTGCCACCGTGTCATCGGCTCCAATGGAAAACTGGTAGGATACGGCGGCGGTCTGGATATCAAAGAAAAACTATTAAAACTGGAGCAGGAGAAATAATCTCCTGCTCTTCTTTGTCTTTATGAATGGGACTACCCGCCCAGCCTCAGTATATATTCCTTCAATTCACTCCAGTCTGAAATCCGGAATGCCTCCCGGCTCATATCCTGTTCAAAATCCAGATAACCCGTATACCAGACCGGGAACATACCGGCCGTTCCTGCTCCCACAATATCGCATTCATACTCATCTCCCACAAACCAGACCTCCTCTGGTTTTAAGTCCGCCTTTGCAAGGGCCAGGTCAAAAATTCTCCGGCTGGGCTTGCGGAACACATAATAACTGGAAGCAATAATGAATTCAAACTTATTGTCCGGCAGAAGGCGGTTCAGCCGCTCTGTCAGAGCCTCCCTGCTGAAGGATATATTACTGACAACGCCTGTACGGATTCCCTGCTCTTTCAAGAACCGCAGAAAATCCTCCATTCCTTCCGTAGGCTTTCCCGGTGCGGCCGCATCCCAGAAAATCCGCTGTGCCTCGTCATAGGAAATGGCCAATTCAATTCCCAGTGATTCATACAAATAGGCATCAAATGCCTCTGCGGTAATCTCAACGGGCGCCAGATGCCGCTCCGATGGACTCGCCCGGCCAATATCCGCCGTGACAGCGGCGGCCGCCGCCTGAATCTCTTCCACTGTTTTATTGTACCGGTTTTTTGCCACATACTGCATCAGGGCGGCATTTCCCTTTTTTGCATTAAATTTTTCCTGCGCAATCAACGTTTGTCCATAATCAAACAGTATCATTTGGGGTCTTTTCATTGGTTCTCTCATCACTGCCTCCTTTACGCCATACCAACAATATGATACATGAGCAGATGACCTTCCTTATACTCCCCTACCCGGACAATAACAGCCCACTCGCCACCATTCGTATATTCTCTTTTTTCTTCCCCATCTGCTGTATAATACTCCTCTGTCTCCTCAAAACCTGCTTCTTCCATTGCCTCACTGTCACTAAAGGCATCTGTATAATACAGGTAGCCGGTTCCATGGTCTTCCTTGCACCCCCCCTCTCCGCAATACCAGCCCTCCTTCAGGGAATAAAAATCCTTACCCTCTAACGGGACTGCCTCTGCCAGCTTCTCGCCTTCACGCAAAACCCATGTGTCACTGTTGAAAAAAAAGGCCAATCCCAGAGCCAGCATGACTACTCCCACCAGGACGAATACCCACACCACAATTTTCCTTCCTGTGCCGGCACATTTCTTTCCTGATATAAACATACCCTATCACCTCACATCCCAAAGTATACTATAAGTATAACGAAAAAAAAGAGACTGCGCAAGGCTAAACAGAGCTAACTCCCGCCATTATGCCAAAAGCCCGCTCACCGGTTATACACCGGGAACGGGCTTTCCTGTATTACTTCACTCGTACTATTTTTTTCGCACTGTATGCGCCATATACTTTCTTGCCGTTCACAACGGAAAAGGCACGCACTCTTACATAATATTTTTTCTTTTTCTTCAGACCCTTGATGGTGACCTTGGTTCCCTTCACAATCTTTGTCTTAGCTTTTTTCATATTCTTTTTCAAGGAATACTGCACTTCATATTTCTGTGCGTCTTTTACCGCATTCCATGAAACCTGCATCTTTTTCTTAGCTTTTGAGACAGCCTTCTTGATACTGGTCTTTTTCAGCGCCAGAGAAGAATTTCCGTCAGTATTCTTTACTCCCGGCCCAGGGCTTTGAGTCGGCTTTACCGTCGGCTCTGTCGTCGGTGTAGTGCCTAACTGGGCTATGTCTCTCGTCTGAATAGCTCCACAGGAGCTGCAGACCCGTTTCTCCTCACCGGCAGCGGTCTGGGTGGCTTCCTTTGTCACTGTCCATGGGCCATAGGAATGGACATGGTTAGTATTGACACCCAGCCAATAGGTGAAACTATCCGACGTCAGGGGACCATACAGCCAAATCTCAAAGTAATAGGTTTTTCCCGCCTCTAATTTGTAGCCCTCTCCACTTACAAAAGAAAGCTTATTGTCCTGGGCATCATACATGGTATACTCCCATTCTTCATAGTAATCAGATACCCCTCCATTGCCCCATAGCCCATAAAAACCATTTTTCTTCGGTGTAAACCGATATTCTCTGGAATGCATATATTCAGAAGTAGTAACCTTTTCATTTTCCTTCAGCGTCGCTGTCGTGGATTCCAGTCTTGTAAGCACTGTTATCTCCCATGTTGCCACAAATTCATTCAGATAAGTAAACCGCACCGGCTGTTTTCCTGCTACAAGATATTCCTCACTGTCTATCTCTCCAAGATACTCAAAGCACACTCCTTGAATGCCAGCAGTATCTGCGTTGCTATGCACCATCGTTCGTAATATCTCACTACTTCCATCTTCAAACATGATTTTCAGTTGCACTTCGCCGTATATTGTCCACTGGTTAGAATTTATATCTTTCCCAGCAAAGTCTACAACTTGGATACCCACTACATTTTTATCCTTGCACAGTTGAACATTGACCGGTATCTCCTCCCCCTGATGCATCCCATAATCTCCCACATAGACCTCTAAATAGTATTCTTGTCCTGCCTCTAACTGGCACCGAAATTGCGATATTTTGCCTTCTGAATAACTTCCCTCTCTGGCCTCTTTTTTTACCAACTTTTCACCTTCCAGTTGGTACAAAACAAAATCGTAGTAATTTTCTTTCATCAGCGAAAAGGTAAACGCATAGGTTCCTGTCTCCCCCGGCTTTAGAGAAAACACTTTATTTCCATCAACATATGCAGTTGTGGAAATCTGTTCTGCTCCCACCGACTCCACCTCGTCCTGGCTTTTGGTTATGCAGAAAGAAAATTCACCAGAAGCGTATTCCGTATCGTCCGAATAGCAATTCAACTGAATGGTATATGCTACACCTTTTTGCATATAGATGGCATTACGGAACTCCCCTTCCCCAAAATATGCCAGTTTTTCCTGGCTTACAGTCTCTATAACCCTTCCCCCACCTTCAACCTCTTCTCTCGAATAGTTTACCAATTCTGTATCATAATAACCGGTTTCCTCTGGTACAAAACTTAAAAATTTAATCTCATCTACCGTTCCGGACCAGATGACGCCCTCCGTAAGGCTCTCCACCGCCGCCATGGATGGCCGGGTGAAGAAAAAGATACCACATACTGCCATTAACATTAACATCAAACTACAAACTGTCTTTTTCATTTTGTTCCTCCTGGTGTTATTTTTTTACATCCTTAGTAATTCTCAGCACTCACTTCAAAGTAACTCTGGGGATGGCTGCATACCGGGCACTCCTCCGGTGCGCTGGTTCCCACGATGATGTGTCCGCAGTTACGGCACTCCCATACTTTGACCTCGCTCTTTTCAAATACCTGAGCCGTCTCAATATTTTTGAGCAGGGCACGATAGCGCTCCTCATGGTGCTTCTCAATGGCGGCTACCATGCGGAATTTCTCGGCCAGTTCGCAAAAGCCCTCTTCCTCTGCTGTTTTGGCAAATTCCTCATACATATCTGTCCACTCATAGTTTTCACCAGCGGCAGCTGCTGCAAGGTTCTCCGGGGTACTGCCAATGCCCTGCAGTTCCTTGAACCACATCTTGGCATGCTCTTTTTCATTGTCCGCTGTTTTCAAAAACAGGGCAGACATCTGCTCATAGCCCTCTTTCTTGGCTACAGAAGCAAAATATGTATACTTGTTTCTGGCCTGGGACTCTCCGGCAAATGCGGCCTCCAGATTCTTTTCTGTCTGCGTTCCTGCATACTTTGATACATTTTCTTTCATAGTTAAATCTCCTTTTTTGAATATTATGCCAGTTAAATGACTCGTATGTTAGTATAGCACTAATGTCGTTTATTGTCCAGAAGCTGGCTTATGCCTTTTCCATTGGATTGACTTATACCCTTTCCATCAGGTGTTCAATGGTATCACATACTTTATCCACACTCTCCCGCCTCTGCAGCCAGTCAGCAACTTCTGTTTCTTCCCCGGAAAAAATATAGTTTGATACCATGCGGTCCGAAAATTCCCTGTGTAATCCCAGACTGACACTATAGCGGCTTGTAACAGAAACCTGCAGCCGCCCCCTGAAATTTGTCCCGGGAATATTGAAACTTATAATCTGGCCAAGCCTCCATTCATCTCTTAAATCCAGCATACTTTTTAACAAATAGGGCACACTGTTATTTTTGAAATTTTGGAAAATCTGCTCACTGGTGAGATTGCTGTCAGCACTTTCCTGTTTCCTGTGCTCCCGTTCCTGCCTGCTCTGTTCTTCCAAATCTGTACCCATAAACATGGTACTGCCAATTTTGCGGATGCGGAACGGTCCCTCAAACCGACCCTCATCATCCATAAAGGCATACAGTTGAATTTCGCTCTGATTCTCCGCACCGAACCCGTCATCATCTGCATAATATCTGCCATCCGGCTGTATCGTCCAATACATAATGAATTGCGGCTTTTCCCTGTCATACCATTCGCAGCTGTAACCGAATCTTGTAACTGGCGGAATGCTCTTTCCCTCCTCGTAATAGGGCATAATCAACTCTTCATTGGCAATGCCGGGAAAATCACAGATTTTACGATTGTCAATAATCGTGCGCCTGATATTTTTTTCCGGATTATAAAATACTACTTTGTCTTTGAGATAATCCGTTTCAAATCCCAGCGTATGTTGACTTTCCGGCACATGGCGGCTTTCCAGCGTTTCACGGCTTTCCGGCGTTTCACGGCTTTCCGGCGTTTCACGGTTTTCCGACACATTATGACCTTTCACCTCAGTATGGCGTTTGAAGAAATTACTCATATCCTCAAAAAAATTACCCATATTTTTCACCTCGTCTCTGCCACTCTGAGGATTATTGTAGCATTTTAATGTCAGAAAGGCAAACTATGATTACGACTTTCCCCGTGGACGTTTATCATTCCCTGCATATATTATTAATAAAATCAGAAGCAGGTATTTACATGGATATTGACAATTTTTCTCCCTTTCTGACCCCCAATCAGAATGCAATACGGGTATTTTCCGCAGTCATTGAAGAAGTCTCCCGTGAACGCAATACAACCTTTGTGACGATTGCATACAGCGACTGTATCCGATGTGCGGGAGCAACAGATTCCGTGCGCCTGGTTGTAAATCAGGATACGGTTATCCAGGATGAGCGGGGCCGGAATATCCGTGCAAGTGGGCTGGAGCGTGGAATGACGGTGGACGCCAGCTTCTCTTCCGCAATGACAAGAAGTATCCCTCCACAGGCACAGGCATTTTTTATACGAGTGACAGGAAGGACAAATCAGACCGAGACCACCACTGGCAGAATTGTAGGAGTCAACACTCGTAACAATTTTATTCTGGTTATGCTGGGTCAGAATCCATCTTCCGCTATTCGGTTTAATATCTCTCCGGACACAGTTATTTTAGACCTTTTGGGAAGACGAACCCGGCTTTCTTCATTACAGCCAGGCTTCCGGGTCAGAGTGGAGCATGCATCCTTCATGACTGCCAGCATCCCGCCCCAGACAACTGCATTTACCGTGCGGGTCATAAGATAGACTGAA
>JAFLTB010000041.1 GCA_022510605.1 Lachnospiraceae bacterium | reverse complement strand
AAGTGCGCAGAGAAGTGTCCGAAAAAGATTATTATGGCGGTTTCTTAGAGAACAAACAGCCTTAACAAACAGGAGAAAGAATTTAATCGACTCGAACCGGCAACGCTTGCGCGTTAAGGTTCTCGCTGATTAAATTCTTTCTCCTGTTTTATTCCTGTTTGTTCTCAATGAGAACCCCATTGGGAGAGTGGAACTGTTTAATTTTGAATTTTAAGGTGCGGCTTTCATTTTAACTAATATACGAGCGAAACGTCTTTATATCAATTTCAAGAAAAAATCTACAAAAAACCGACCGCCAATCGCCAGATTTTAGGTCTGACTTTTGGAGGTCGGTTCGCGAGAGTATTTGATGCGAAGCATCCCTACCGGCTCCAGGCGATTTGTAGATTTTTTCTTGATTATTTAATATTAAAGAGGTCGTCGCTCGTTATTTTCGTTAAAAGGATAGCAGCTGTCCCGGTTGACAATCCGGCAGGGGAATTCAATGCGGATATTTTCACTGTGTCCTTTATTGATTCGGTCTAACAGCAGGGTGACGGCCATATGGGCCATTTCCTTTCGGGGGATGTTGATGGTGGTCAGGTAGGGGGAGGTGTCCTGGCTTTCCTCAATGTTATCAATGGAAATTACGGAAATTTTCCGTTTAATCTGACGCCGTTTTTCCTTTAATTCCCCCAGAACGCTGATGGCTGTAATGTCATTGGCGCAAAATACGGCAGAAAAATCATTGCTTTGCTCCAGCAATTCCCGGAAGGCAAGGCTTCCGGATTCTCCGGTCTGGTCGGTCTGCTTAATCCAGTCATAGTTAATAGGGATATTATTGTGAATCAGGGAGTTACAGTAGCCGATATATCGGCTCTCGTAGGAACAGTCGCCAATATAGGCGATATTTTTATGCCCCAGGGAAATCAGGTGCCTCATAGCCAGTTCTGCTGCGTTTCTGCCATCGCATACAACTTCATCCACATCAAAATCCATGCTGTTCCGCCAGATGGCAATTACGTTTTTACTGGCGGCCATAATCTGCTCAAACAATTTTCTGGAACAGCGTCCCAGTATCAGGACGCCATTGGATTTTGATACATCCTGGGAAAGAGTTTCTTCTGCATAAATAATGTGGTCAATCAATATACTATTCTGGAACAGGGCAATTTCAAGTTCCCGGAATAATTCGTAGAAGAAGGGGTCGGCTTCCAGTGTTTTGATGCGTGCCAGAACGATACTGACATGTCGCTCGGCCGTCGTATTATCTGCGGAATTTCTGAGTTTTCTTGCGCTTTCGTTGGGCTGATACCCAATTTCCCTGGCGGCGGCGAAGATTTTATCCCGAACCTCCTTCGAGGCGCAGGTTGAGGATACGTTGTTCAGAACCCGGGATACGGTGGAAGTGGATACTCCCGTCATTTCTGCTATTTTTTTTAATGACATAATTTCCCTCCTAAAGCAAACGTTTGCATAAAATGTCGTTGACAGTACACAAATAAAAGAGTTATTATTGCTGTATTGTAATAATATTATATCGTATTTGTGGGAAAAATCAATAAAAATTGATACGCAAACGTTTGCGTAAAGGAGGAAAGAAGATGAAGAGAAAAGAAAAATGGATTCGTAAAGTGGTGGCAATGGCATTGTCTGCCGGATTAATGGCTGGTTTATTGACTGGATGTTCAGGCGGAAGCTCAGACGGAACATCTGCCAGTGGAAGTGCATCCGGTGAAAAGGTTACCCTTACCAATGTTTCCTATGACCCTACCCGCGAACTTTATGAGGCTTACAATGAATTATTTACTAAAAAATATAAAGAGGAAACCGGAAAAGAGATTGAGATTCTACAGTCTCATGGTGGTTCCGGCTCACAGGCCCGTTCTGTTATCGAAGGGAATGATGCGGACGTAGTAACACTGGCCCTGGCTCATGACATTACCGCGATTGAAGAGGCGGGCATGATTGATTCAGGCTGGCTGGATGAATTTGAGGGAAACAGCTCCCCGTACACTTCCACCATCGTATTCCTTGTCCGCAGTGGCAATGAAAAGAATATTCAGGACTGGGATGATTTGATAAAGGAAGGAGTAGAGGTTATTACTCCTGACCCGAAATCTTCTGGCGGTGCCTGCTGGAACTTCCTGGCTGCATGGTATTATGCTCAGGAAAAATTCAGCGGTGATGAGGTGCAGATGAAGGATTTTGTTACGAAACTTTATAAGAATGTACTTGTAATGGACTCAGGAGCCAGAGGCGCTACCACAACCTTTGTGGAGAACGGTCAGGGCGATGTGCTGATTGCATGGGAAAATGAGGCACTGCTGGCACTGGACGAATATCCGGGTAAATATGAACTGGTTACGCCAAGCATCAGCATTCTGGCAGAGCCTTCCGTGGCCATTGTAGATGAGAATGTAAGCAAGAATGGCACCCAGAACGTAGCAGAGGCATATCTGAAGTATTTATATGAAGACGATGCCCAGAGAATCATTGGGCAGAACTATTACCGTCCGTCCAATAAAGCCATATTACAAGAATTTGAGGGTACTTTTGACTTGACAGTAAATCTGTGCTCCATTAATGATTTTGGCGGCTGGGATGCGGCATATGCGAAGTTCTTTGCCGATGATGCAATTTTTGATGAAATCAAGAATGCGGAGTAGGAGGCCATACCATTGAAAAAGGCAGGTTTTATAAGAAAAAAATCAATCATTCCAGGATTTGGAATGTCAATGGGTGTGACGGTTGCCATGCTGTCACTGCTTATCCTGATTCCACTGGCTTCGGTGATGGCATATTCATTCCGATTGTCAGGAAAGGAATTTATTGAGCTGATTACCAGACCCAATGTAGTGCAGTCCTTTGCCACCAGTATTGGGTGCGCCCTGCTGGCAGCGGTAATCAATTGTGTGTTTGGCGTTATTCTTGCCTGGGTACTGGTGCGGTATGATTTTCCGGGGAAACGTCTGATGGATGGGATGATAGAGCTTCCCTTTGCCCTGCCTACGGCGGTGGCTGGTATTACACTGACAAAGATGTATTCTGATAATGGTTTTCTGGGAAGAGCCCTGGAAGGCATTGGTCTTCCAGTGGCATACACCAAAACAGGAATTGTGATAGCTATGATATTTATTGGGATTCCCTTTGTGGTAAGAGCCATTCAGCCGGTGCTGGAAAAACTGCCGGAGACTCACGAGGAGGCGTCCCTGATGCTGGGGGCTTCCCGGTTTACCACATTCCGCAGGGTGATATTTCCGGAAATCCGTCCGGCACTGCTCACTGGTTTTGGACTGGCGCTGGCCCGGGGAATCGGGGAATACGGAAGCGTCATTTATATATCGGGAAACAGTGAAAAAAATGGAACCCAGGTGGTATCTTATATCATCATGCAGAAATTAAATTCGGGTAATGTGGATTATGAAGGTGCTGCGGCCATTGCCCTTGTGCTATTAGTGATATCCTTTTTAATGCTGTTTGCCATTAACGTTATACAGCATATTGCAAGCCGCAGAACGAATTCATAGGAGCAGAGTGCTTCGGGATGGAGAGCGTATGGAGAAAAAAAGCAAAATAGTAAAATGGGTGTTAATCGGAATCAGCGTGGCCTTTTTCCTGCTGATGCTGGTGCTGCCCCTGTTTGAAGTAATTTACAGAGCCCTGCAGGAGGGCTGGGAAACCTATGGCCAGGCGCTTACAGCCAAAAACACCGTTTCGGCATTAAAGGTCACACTGATTGCCACAGTGATTGCCCTGGTGGTAAATACCCTGTTTGGACTGGTGGCGGCATGGCTGGTGACAAAATTTGATTTTCGTGGAAAAAATGTACTGTCAACATTGATTGACATTCCCTTTTCCATTTCCCCGGTCATTGCGGGTCTGGCTTTTATTATGACCTTTGGCCGGACCGGCTGGGCTACGCCCTTTCTGGAAAAAATAAACGAAATGTTTGGCACAGATATTTCTCTGGTCTTTTCGGTGCCGGGAGTGGTGCTGGCAACTATTTTTGTAACATTTCCGTTTATATCTAGGGAAATTATTCCGATTTTGCACGCCCAGGGAAAGGACGAGGAAGAGGCGGCAGCCATGATGGGAGCATCGGGAGTTACCATCTTCCGGAAAATTACATTTCCCCATATTAAATGGGGACTGCTGTATGGCATGATTTTGTGTGCGGCCCGTGCCTTTGGAGAATTTGGCGCTGTATATGCCGTGTCAAAGGCCAGGGGGAAAACCTTTACGCTCCCGCTGGAAATAGACGCGCTTTACATGGCGGGAAGTGCAGATTCGATTACACAGGCTTTTGCCGTGTCCTCCCTGCTGGTGGGAATGGCACTGCTTGTACTGATTCTGAAAAATATTGTAGAATACCATGGTAAAAAGAAGGGTGTCATATAACATGGAAAGCCGGATTGGAGGGCTATTATGTACGTAGAAATGAAGGATATATGCAAAAAGTTTGGTGATTACGAGGCAGCAAAGCATATAAATTTTGGCATAGAGCAGGGTAAGCTGGTAGCGCTGTTAGGCCCCAGTGGAAGCGGTAAGACAACCATTTTGCGGATGCTGGCAGGATTAGAGCAGCAGGACAGCGGTGATGTGGTTATTGAGGGAAAGGTTGTCAATGATGTGGCGGCCAGCAAACGGGGAATCGGATTTGTGTTCCAGAACTATGCCCTATTCCGCTATATGACGGTGTATGATAACATTGCCTTTGGACTCAAGGTGCAAAAAGTGGACAAAAAGAAAATCGATGAGCGGGTGAAGGAGATGGTGTCGCTGATTGGACTGGAGGGATTGGAGAAAAGATACCCTAACCAGTTATCCGGCGGACAGCGCCAGAGGGTGGCCTTTGCCAGAGCCATTGCTCCGAATCCCCAGTTATTGTTACTGGATGAACCCTTTGCCGCCATTGACGCCAAGGTGCGAAAGGAACTGCGGGGCTGGCTGAAGGAAATGATTCAGAAGGTAGGAATTACCAGTATTTTTGTAACTCACGACCAGGAGGAGGCCGTGGAAGTGGCCGATGATATTATCATCATTAACGAGGGAAATCTGGAGCAGATGGGTTCTCCGACGGATATTTACAAACATCCTAAAACTCCTTTTGTGGCACAGTTTATCGGCAGTTCCACCGTGATGGACAATCTGACAGGCTTTAAGGGCTTTGATGAAATTGATGAGGGGCAGAAAGTAATTGTCCGTCCGGAATTTGTGGAGGCATTCAAAAGCGACAATGAAAGATTTAAATCCCTGATAGAAGCGACAGAGGAAGGCACCATTGAAAAAATTGAGTTCCGGGGTAGTTTTCTGGAGTTGACGCTCCGGGTGAACGGCATTACCCTGACGGCGAACCGTTCCCTGGAAAGACGTGATGTGGCCGTAGGGGATAAAATGTGCGTGCTGCTGCATCGGATTTATGTGTTTGATAAAGCGGAGGCGGAAATCCGTAAAAACAAATTGCTAAAAGGTATTGATATAGAGATGCTGTAACCGGAGTGCATCTTGAATAGTTTCCTGCAATCAGAAAAGTCTACGAATCGATTCGAGAGAAGCGGGGAGATTAGTCTCCCCGCACAATGATTACCTGCTTGGCAGCAACATAAGGTTTGGAAAAATCAAATTTCTTCAGACGTTCCTCTGTAATGGTAATTGCTGCCACTCCTACATCTGCCATTCCCCGCTCGACAGAAGCGAAGATGGAATCAAAAGAGGTATGTTCTACCTGTAATTTCATGTCCAATTCATCGCAAACTGCTTTCATAATATCTACATCAATTCCAATGATCTCATCGTTTTCCGTCCGGCTTTCGTATGGAGGAAATTCTGCGTTGGTAGCCATGACTAATGTTCCATTGGCATATTTTTCCTTTGTCTGTCCTTCATAGGCTGTCTTCTCTACCTCACCTTTTTCCCAGGCCTGGGCAATTTTATCAATGGTTCCTGCACTCTGCAGTGTGTCCAGTGCTTTGTTGATTTTATCCAGAAGTTCCGTATTTCCCTTGCTGACGGCAATACCATATTCTTCATCGGCAAAAGCCTCATCCAGAATTTTTATGTCACCATATTCCGCCACAAAAACCTCTGCCGGGGCATCGTCTACCATAACAGCATCCACTTCTCCTTTGCGTAGAGCCAGCACAGCATCCTCTCCTTTGTTGTAACGCTGCACATCTGCTCCCTCAATATCACTGGAATACACATCTCCTGTAGTTTTAAGCTGGACACCAATTTTCTTTCCCTTCAAGTCATCCAGAGAGTGTACGGTGTTTGCTGGCGCACTACTACCACAAGCAGTTAAAAATAACATGCATCCTACCATAATGCTGACAAATAATTTTTTCATAATATCCTCCTTTTTTAATTGACAATGCGGTCTCTGCCGCCATTTTTGCCAATATACAGTTTATTATCTGCTTCTTTGATTAATTGCTCGTACATCAGAGATTCCACTCTTTCTTCCACACCAAAGGTCATTGTCACCTTGAATTCATTATCTTCATAAGAGAATGGAAACTCACGCACCTCTTTTTGCAGGGCCTCTACCTTTGGCAAAGCCTTATCTAACGGTAATGTAAAGATTAACAAAAATTCTTCCCCGCCCCAGCGGCTTGCAAATCCACAGCCATCTACCGTGTTTTGCAGAATTTCTGAAATCTCCTTTAATACATAGTCTCCGGCATCGTGTCCATAGTTATCATTGATTTTCTTAAACCAGTCAATATCGCACATAACCACGGTAAAAATATCATTTTTCTCCATGAGAGAAAGTATTTTCTGATTGCAGCTTCTACGATTAAACAGTGAAGTAAGGGGGTCCATTTCAATCAACTGCTGCAGATTCTGCCGCATTCTGGTAGCATATGTACCAATCTCTCCAATTTCATCCTGGCGCTTTTCGATTCTCTTATCTAACGTAGCCCCCAAATCTCCATTAGAAATATTTTTTAAATAGTGGTTAATGGTGGCAATATCTGAAATCATGGTCTTGGAATACTTTTTGCTGAAGAACGCACCCAGGAGCATCACGATTCCGGAAAACAGTACGAACCATATAATAAGTTTGCTAATTTCAAAATATACGAGGGACTTTTTCTTGCCGGCAAACATCATACCTACAGTTCCCTCTGAGCTGTTTGCTATCGGCGTGTAATAGCCAATATAACTTTCGCCCAGTATCTGTATATTTTCAGAAAAATAGTTTTCTCCATTGTCCAGTACAGCCTGTTTCACGTCGGCATCTGCTGTCGTGCCTACTGCGGAAAGACCGCTTTCACTCTCAATCGTTGTAAGAATCCGCTTATCGCCCCAGAATATAGAAGTATCTATATTAGACTCTTCCTTGATACGGTATAGCATTGTGGAATCGGTAATGTTAATGTCTCCTTTCATTAACATTTCATCCACATACTGGTAATCGCCCCGTACAGTAAGGTCCAGAGAATTTAACAACATTTTTGTTGTTGCCGCTAATTCATCATGGACACTGTTGGAATAAACGGTATATAATAAACTGATTCCAATGATCATGGTCAGCGCGCCCAGCGTCAAAATGGGGAGAAGAACCATGGAAAGTAATTGAGCCTTGATACTTTTTTTGCCATCTTTCCATTTCATCCGTTGTAACATCTCCTTTCTTTTGGGATTACTCAATAAAATCTGGTCTCTGACCATAATTATATAAAATACAGTCAGATACTTCAAGTCTTTTGTGAAAAGAGTCATGTTGCACTTTTATGCTGGAAAGCTCTGGATATGTGTAGTATACTTATGGTATACGGAAAGACAAATCTTATAAACAGAAATAAAAGGTAATGTGAGGAAAAACAACAACATAGCGCCATCGTGCGAATCAAAGGAGGCAAAAATGTCATATTTAGGAGAGGAAATTAAAAAATTAGGATTTGGTCTTATGCGTCTTCCGCAGAAAGGGGGCGCAATTGATATCGAGCAAACTAAGGAAATGGTAGATTTGTTTTTAGAAGCAGGCTTTACTTATTTTGACACCGCATGGGCATATGAGGGAAGCGAGGATGCAATCCGACAAGCCCTCGTTGAGCGTTATCCAAGAGAAAAGTATCAGCTTGCGACAAAGAATGCAGCATGGATAGACAGCAAGAACAGAGAGGAAGCAATCGCTCAGTTCGACACATCTCTGAAACGGACGGGAGCAGGATATTTTGATTTTTATCTGCTACATAATCTCGGTTCACCCAGAACACAGGTTTTTGATGAGTATGATATGTGGAGCTGGGTTCAGGAAAAGAAGAAAGCCGGACTCATTAAGCATGTTGGTTTCTCATTTCATTCAACACCCGAAGAGCTTGAGGAAATTTTGAAAGCTCATCCCGAAATGGAATTTGTTCAGCTTCAGATTAACTATGCAGATTGGGAGGATCCGTCTATCTGCTCAAGGCGGTGCTATGAGGTTGCAAGAAAGTACAATGTGCCTGTTATCGTTATGGAGCCTGTAAAAGGAGGCATGCTTTCAACGCCGCCGGACTCTGTTGAAAAAGTATTAAAATCTGCTGATCCGGGTGCCTCTGTCTCTTCATGGGCCATCAAATTTGCAGCAGATCTTGACGGGATTATAACAGTGTTGTCAGGTATGAGTAATGTGGAGCAAATGAAGGATAACCTCTCTTACATGAAAAATTTCACCAAACTTACCGAGTCTGAAAGACAGACAATTGAAGCCGCAAGGAAAGCCCTTGAGGAGGTACCGGTTATTCCGTGTACGACCTGTGACTATTGTGCAAAAGTCTGCCCTAACAACATAGGTATTTCCGGCTCCTTTGAGGCTATGAATATACTTACTGTGTACAGGAACAAGGAGCGGGCACTTCAAAAAGAACAATGGTCTGTCATCGGTCCGGGTAAAAAACGTGCCGGCGAATGTATTAAGTGCGGTAAATGTGAGGAGGTTTGTCCTCAGCATATAGCGATACGGGAAAATCTTGACAGGGTGTCCAAGGAGCTTATTAACTGATATATAAGCCTGTGTTAACCTCGAAAAAATGTAAATTCAAGAGAAATAAAGTCGGAAAAAATGTAGAAATACAGAAATTTAACCTCGGAAAATTGTTGACATCTTTATAGTATGGGGATAAAATAGTAAAAAGTAATTGTGCTGAATGAGTGCCGCTTGCGGCACTTTATCCCCAGGCAGGAGGTGTCTTTATGGAACGCTATGCTATGAGGCTGTTAGAGGCATGGAAGGAAAAGGAAAATCGAAAACCACTGATATTAAAAGGAGCCAGACAGGTGGGAAAGACCTGGCTGATGAAAGAGTTTGGAAAGCGCTGCTTTGCCAAAACAGCATATATTAACTTTGACAACAGTCAGAGGATGCAGCGTGTTTTTGAAGGAGATTATGATATAGAGAGGATTCTTCTGGCAATCCAGATTGAGACAGGAATAACTGTGACGCCAGAAGATACCTTAATCATACTGGATGAGATACAGGAAGCGCCGCGTGCCATTGCGGCGTTGAAATATTTTTGTGAAAATGCACCCGGGTATGCAGTTATTGCCGCTGGCTCTCTGCTGGGTGTGGCCATTCATCAGGGAGTTTCTTTTCCGGTGGGAAAGGTGGATACACTTGAATTGTATCCACTTAGTTATCGGGAATTTCTGGAGGCTGTGGGTGAAAGAGAGCTGTCAGAGGAGATTAGGAAAAAAGATTATGTGGTGATGACAGATTTTAGAGATAAATACATTGAGTGGCTGAAGCGGTACTACTATATTGGGGGAATGCCGGAAGTGGTATATAACTTTACCCTTCATAAAGATTTTAACGAGGTCCGGCAGATTCAGAATACAATCATTGAATTGTATGAAAGTGATTTTGGAAAACATTCCGGGGGAACGGAATTGTCGCGGATACGAATGGTCTGGAATTCCATTCCTATGCAGCTTGCAAAAGAAAATAAAAAATTCTTTTTTGGTAAAGTGAAGGAAGGTGCCAGAGCAAAGGATTTTGAAATTGCTATTGAGTGGCTGTTGGATTGTGGTTTGATAAAAAAGGTTCATAAGGTAAATAAACCGGCAATGCCATTAAAAGCGTATATGGAATTTTCTGCATTCAAATTATTTCTTTTGGATGTGGGACTTCTTGGAGCGATGAGTGAATTGGATGTAGTGTCAATTTTAGAGGGAAATCAGATCTTTATAGAATTTAAAGGGGCCATGACGGAGCAATATGTATTACAGCAATTGGTTTCCGATACCGAATATACACCGTACTATTTCTCTGAGCCAAAGTCGGCATGTGAGATTGACTTTATCGTGCAAAAGAGGGGAGCCATTGTGCCGGTGGAAGTAAAGGCAGAAGAAAACCTGCGGGCGAAAAGTTTTAAGGCATACTGTGGTAGGTACAAACCGGATTATGCAGTTCGTACCTCTATGTCGAATTACCGGGAGCAGGATTGGATGATAAATCTTCCTTTATACGCAATCTGTAATTTATGATTTCGGAGGCGGATTTGCCTCCTATGGAATATCAGAGGATATTATTTATTTTCTTGGTGGCTTGCCGGATAGGATGCTGGAGCGGATCAAAGAGTTTGATTTATATGATATTCTGCTTAGGCATGATGGACTTGTAATGGGATATAGTGCCGGCGCTGTTATTCAACTGGCAGAGTATCATTTGTCGCCGGATGATGACTATCCCGAATTTAAGTATTACGAGGGACTTCCATACCTAAATGATTTTTACATGGAGGTTCATTATGAAGGTACTGAGGTACAGAATAAGTCGATTCAGCGAGTGCTTGCTGAACGGGGCAAGACAGTATATGCAACAGCGCTCAGAGCCGGAGCGATACTTGTGGATAATGGGGAAATTAAACGGGTGGGGGATGTCCGGGTGTTTCATAAATAATGTGGGAAGGAATGAGAGGATGGTCTTTGGCGAAAAAAAGAATGGAGAGTATAACGACAGAGAGGGAGTTTATTTTATTCCCATAGTGGATAACAGAGTCGCGGTAGTAAAAACACCAAAGGGATATTTTTTTATTGGTGGGGGAATTGAGGATGGCGAAACGGATGAGGCGTGTATTTTAAGGGAATGCCTCGAAGAGACGGGGCGTTCGGCCAGGGTGGGAAAGTTTGTTGGTTCAGCAGAAACTTATACGGAACACCCGGTTCTTGGTTTGTTTCATCCTATTCAAAGATACTATCTGGGTGAATTGCTGGAAGCTGTAGATACTCCAAAAGAGGAGGATCACGAGTTGGTGTGGGTAGAATACGGGAATCTAAAAGGGAAAATGTTTGCAGAAATGCAGAATTGGGCGTTGGAAGAGGGTATAAAAAATGCCACAGATTATACCAATTAAGGACTTGAAAAATACTTCAAAAATTTCCGCTCAGCAGAGATACATATTTGGCAGGCAAAGGTTACCGTGAAGCGATTGTGTCCCAAATGGATTATGTTGTGATAATTAGAAGAAGATTATTATATTATGGAGGACAAAATGGCAAAGGTTATTCTTATATGTGGGAAAATTTGCAGCGGTAAAAGTACCTATGCAGAGAAACTGCGGCTTGAGAACAAGGCAGTTTTACTTTCGGTTGATGAAATAACGCTTGCTCTCTTTGAACAGCATATTGGTGATAAACACGATGAGTATGTGGAGAAAACGCAAAATTACCTGTTTGACAAATCAGTGGAAATCATTGAAACAGGGATGAATGTAATACTTGATTGGGGATTCTGGATGAAGGAGGAAAGAGCCTTTGCCAGAGAATTTTATAAGGCTCGGAATATTGAATGTGAATTTCACTACATTGATATCTGCGATGAAACCTGGGGATTACGCCTGCGAAAGAGAAACGACGCCATATTAGCTGAGGAAACCAGTGCTTACTATGTGGATGATAATCTTGCCGCAAAATTCGGCGCACTGTTTGAGATGCCAGACAAAGAGGAAATCGATGTGTGGGTTAGGCAATGACTAGGCCACATAGGAATCATCCACCACACGGTTCTTTCCAGTCTGCTTTCCTGCATACAGTCTGTCATCCGCAAGTTCAATCAAATTAGTTAATTCTGTGTGTTCCATACTGGTACTAATCCCAAAGGTCATTGTCACATGAAGGTTTTGTTCCTTGTATACAAATTTCGTCTCTGCCACTTTCTCCCGTATATTTTCCACCAGCGGTTTGCTTTTGGTTATGTCGCAGTCCTCCAGCAGTACAATAAATTCCTCACCGCCCCAGCGGGTGACAATAGAGTTTTCCGGAGAATTTTTTTTCAAAATACCGGCAATGCTTTCCAGTATATAATCTCCACAATTATGACCATAGGTATCATTGATTCTCTTAAAATCATCTATATCGCACATTACCAACGAAAACGGGATTCCCTTTTCTTTTATATGTGGAAACTGTTTCATTAAATAAGAGCGCGTCCACAGATGGGTGAGGGTGTCATGGTCTGCCTGATTCTGTAGAGACCGGGTCTTTCGTACCAGCCGTTTCTCCGTAGTCTCTGCGGAAACTTTAGATAACGCAGCGCCGCTTACCACCACGATAAAGCAGCCGATGTAATTTATCAGATAAAATATCTCCTGCATTTGGAAATCCATATCCAGTATTGGTGGGTAATATATGGTATATATCTTCAGGCAGAAAAAGAGGATTGCCTCTGCCCCGGAAAATATGTACATCACTTTCTTGTTTTCAAAAGGATTAAAGTAAACCAGGGAAGCCAGCGCCAGCAGATAGGCGTGAAACCCTGTATTCCACCCAAGCAGTACGGTATTAGCAAGTATAAAAGAGATGATTTCTATATGTACCAGTACCGTGGTAACCCGGTAGATGTCCATAGTCACCAGCCGCAGCATCAAAACATAAAAAGCACATACACACAGATGGTAGATAAAAAGTGCGGGAACATGCAGTACCACTATCATGCAGGCAAACAAAATATGGTACAGCAGGCAGAGCGAAACAATGCCCTTGTATGCTGTCTTAATATATCGATTATTTGTATACGTGGCATTTGCCATGTCTATTACCTTCTTTCAAAATGATACAATTAGATACTATAGGTTAATGTAAATCAGCAGTGAAAATTAAAGAGGTCAATTAATGTACTAATTATATCATGTCATCGGAGATTTTACAATGTGACTTTTATTTAAATTTTTGCATTTTCAATTTTATTTTATGTGCAAAAAGCACTTATCACAACCAATAACTTATTTTATTTCTTGCATAATTTAGTGAAATTGTTATACTGTATGTTAGAAAAGGAAATAAAAAAGGAGAACTATTATGATGCAGAATGAGATTATGGAAGCAACAGAAAAATTTCAAAAATTGCTCAAGAAGCAATTAGAGCGTGCAGAACAGCTTAGGGGAAATAGTGATGTAGTCAACTATAAAAAATTGGACAAAATTATTATAGGTATATGTGGCGGTGATGGAATTGGGCCGATTATATCAAAGCAGGCAAAACGTGTCTTGGAATATGTTTTGCGTGAGGAGATTGCCACAAAAAGAATAGAAATAAGAGAAATACCGGGTTTGACCATTGAAAATAGAGTAAAATGTCAACAAGCAATTCCCTCCGATGTATTGAATGAACTGAAAGAGTGTGATGTGATTTTAAAAGGTCCTACAACTACGCCAAGAAGTGGGGATGAGTGGACGAATGTAGAGTCCGCAAATGTGGCTATGAGAAAAGAACTTGATTTGTTTGCCAATGTCCGCCCGGTCAAGATACCGTCGGAAGATATTGACTGGACATTTTTCAGGGAAAATACAGAAGGTGGTTATGCCGTTGGGAGTGATGGAATTAATGTGTCCCCTGAGCTTGCTATAGATTTTACGATTGCTACAACGGAGGGAACAAGAAGAATTATAAGATCGGCATTTGATTATGCTAAGGCAAATGGAAAACATAAAGTTACCGCTGTTACAAAAGCGAATATTATTAAAACGACAGATGGAAAATTCCTTGATATTTTTTACGAAATTGCATCCGAATATCCGGAAATAACTGCGGATGACTGGTACATAGATATTATGACTGCAAAGTTATTGGATAAAAACAGAAGAAAAGAATTCAGTGTTTTGGTATTGCCGAATTTGTATGGCGATATTATTACCGATGAGGCAGCAGAACTTCAAGGCGGAGTAGGGACTGCCGGAAGTGCGAACATTGGGGCGAGATATGCGATGTTTGAGGCAATTCATGGTTCTGCTCCAAGAATGATTGAGGAAAACAGAGAGATGTATGCCGACCCTAGCAGCATGATAAAAGCTGCTGCAATGTTACTAAATCATATTGGTTATGTGGAGGGCGCGAAATCGATAGAAACAGCATTGGAAAAAATTGATATAAAAATAACAGGACGGGATGACGGTGTGACGAATGAGGAGTTTACCAGTCAGTTAATTGAGATGTTGGATGTTTAGCATCTGTTTATATAAAATTAAAGAATTTAGACATTTAGCTTTTTTTCTTGTCAAAATAATGAACATATGATATATTATAAACATAAAGAGGAGCAACCGCCCACAAAGTGGTTAGCCTCGAGGTTAGTTTATAAGCCTACCTTCTACTGGCTAAGTAACAAGGTAGGCTTATTGTTTATTTTCGCTTGTTTTTCCTATCTATGTAGGCAAGCAATGCAATGATTAGCGTACCAAAAGCTATCATTAAAGATAACGTTTCGTATGTACTCATATGCACCACCTCCCTTCTTTTGTAAGTTAGGGAGGCTATCCACCTTGTAACACGGTTGCTTCTGTATAATAATATATCACAATCCATAAATATACACAACTAGTTTTAATTGGGTCGCAACAATAAAAAGGCAAATGAAGGAGAATGTATAATGATAAGATTAGCAACATTAGAAGACGCCGAGCAGTTATTTTCCTTAAATGAAAAATTCAATGGGAAAGATGAGACAGAATTAGATAAACTGAAAGACTCCCTTTCCAATAATGAGCAGGAAGTCATCGTGGTAGCGGAAGAGGACAATATCCTTGTGGGTTTCGTTTGTGTTCAGTTGAAAAAGTCCTTCTGTTATAGTGATTATTTACCCGAAATCACAGAAGTATTTGTGGATGAAAATTACAGGAGAAGAAAGATTGCCAGTAAGATGATAGCGTTTGCTGAAACATATTGCAGGGAAAACTATCCACTTCATAAATTTGAACTTCTTACAGGGAAAAAGAATGCTAAAGCTCAGGCGCTGTATGCTTCGTTGGGATATTGCGATGAGGGTGAAATACACTTGACAAAGCGCTTTTCATAATGCTATAATTCCAAACAAAAATATAGAGGTGCTATTATGTTTGAAAACGATTCATTTGCAAAAATGAACAGGGACGACGATTGATAGCGCTTGTATCATGAGATTACTCATAGGTGCAAGCGCTTAAAGTGTTGTGCCTATGTGGAAACATAATAAGGAACCACATTGGGTGAAACTTTTCATAAGTTTATTCCTGGTGTGGTTTTTTGCGTATATGAAAGTTTTTCTGGCGCAGCACAATATATCAATAATAATATAACGGCGTCGTTACGCTAGGAAAGAGAGGGAAAACTATGCAGGGACGTACACATAATTGTGGACAATTACGACTGGAAAATGTTGGAGAGGAGGTTCAGAACGGGGATTTTATTGCGCTTTCCTCCGGGCCTCTGCAAGCAGCCCAAAAGACCGCCGGCGTAATCCGAAAACTCATCGGGACTGCCTTTGAAAAATATATGGACAAAGAGGTATATAAATTCTGCTGGATCGTGGATTTTCCCATGTACGAAATTGGGGAGGAATCGGGAGAACTGGAATTTTGCCACAATCCTTTTTCCATGCCACAGGGAGGAATGAATGCACTGGAAACGATGAATCCACTGGATATCCTGGCATATCAATTTGACCTGGTATGTAACGGAGTTGAACTTTCCTCCGGAGCGGTTCGGAATCATGAGCCTGAGATCATGGTAAAAGCATTTGAACTGGTGGGACTTGGTGAAGAAGATGTGAAGAAAAAATTTCCTGCCATGTATCATGCCTTTTGCTATGGTGCACCGCCCCACGCAGGAATTGCTCCCGGTATTGACCGCATGGTCATGCTGATTGCAGGAGAGGAAAGCATCCGGGAGGTCATTGCCTTTCCAATGAACAAAAATGCGCAGGATGTGATGATGGGAGCACCAGCTGAGGTAGACGAGAAGCAGTTAGAGGAAGTTCATATTCAGATTTCCAAAGAAAGCAAGGTGTAATAAGTGGTTGACAACTACATACAAAGTGTTATACAAATATAGTATGAGAATCCAATAAAACTTTAAGGAGGAAATATCATGCAAAAGGTAAGAGTGTGTGTAGCACGCCTTTTAATTTTCGCATTGGCATTGGGGGTTGCGCCGATTAGCGCAGATTATGAGGCGCAGGCGGCAAAGAAACCAAAGTTGTCTACAAAAAAAGTAACAATCGTAAAGGGAGAGAAAAAGAAAGTAACAGTCAAAAATGCCAAGAAGTACAAGGTTTCCTGGAAGGTAAAGAGCAAGAAGATTGCGGCCTTCAAGAAAAAAGGGAAATATGGCGTTCAGTTGACGGCGAAAAAGGCTGGTAAGACAACGCTGACATGTACGTTGAAAAAGGGTAAGACGAAGAAAACATTGAAGTGTTCCATTCAGGTGACGAACGAGAAGAAGGGAACAACTACCCCAACGCCGGGTACGCCAACAGCGGCACCGACAGCAACAGCAACGTCGACAGCAACAGCGACACCGACAGTAACCCCAACACCGACGCCGACAGTTCCGTCCATGAAGGAAGCTTACGAAGGTCTGATTGATACTATGGGTACCTGCATTAACTATAATGGGGGAGGCAAACAGCTGCAGGATGCCGAGCTTATGGAACTTGTGGATCACCATTTTAACAGTATCACACTGGAAAATGAGATGAAACCGGAGTCAATTCTTGGCAGCCAGTCGGCAACTCTGATTACGAAGGAAAAAGCAGAGGAACTGGGATACTGTCTGGATGGATATGAAGAAGATATGGTGCCACAGCTGAATCTGAATAATGTGTTTGGCGCGATGGAGACAGCAAAGGCCCACGGCCTCCGTATGCGTGCACATACACTGGTTTGGCATTCACAGACGCCAGAATGGTTTTTCCGTGAGGGTTATGACAGCAATGGTGCTCCTGTCGATGTAGAAACAATGAATGCTCGTCTGGAGTTCTATGTGAGGACCATGGTCAGACAGGTATGTGAAAAAGAAAAAGAACTGACAAATGAAGTGGGAAGTATCGTGTATGCATGGGATGTCGTTAATGAATACGTACACAGAAGCCAGGGTAACTGGATGAGTGTTTATGGTAACATGGGCATGGAACCAAGTTATGTAAAAGATGCTTTCCGCTATGCGTATGATGAATTGAAAAAGGAAGGGGCGGAGGAAAAAGTAACTCTCGTTTTCAACGACTATGATACTTATTTTTCAGTAGAGGATGAGATTGCCCTGGTTGAATTTATCAATAAGGGTGAAGAGGCAAAGATCTGCGGCGGTATCGGTATGCAGAGCCATGTAGATATCCGGAGACCAACGATTGAAGAGTATAAGACAGCATTGCAGGCATTTTTAAATACAGGACTTGAGGTGCAGATTACGGAGTTGGATATCACAATCAATTTTGATACCGATGACAGCAATGGAAGAATGCCAAGTTATGCTTACAAAAATGAGGGTGAAACGAATGAAGATCAGGCAGAGTTTACCAAAGAGTTTATGAAAATGATCGTAGACGTCCAGAAAAATCGTGATACATCTGTGAGCCCGAAGGGAATTACCGGTATTACGGTCTGGGGTATTTATGATGGTATTTCCTGGCGCAGTTCCTGTAAACCGCTGTTCTTCACGAGAACAAGAATATTAGATGAGGAGACAGGTACTTATATAAAAGATGAGGCGGGAAAAACCAAGTATTTTATCCTGCCAAAACCATCCTTTTACTCCTTTATCGATGCACCGAAGGCGTAGTGTAAAAAGGTGCTTGCATTTATTGGAAAAATAGGACACATTAACCTGTGTTAATACTGTTAATAAAGATGAGTGGACTGACGTCTGCTCATCTTTTTTCGTTGGTATTTTTTTAGTTATTGATAAAGTATATGAAAAGAAAAAACTGTGGATAAAAACACGGGAACTCAAGTCAAATTCATGTTGTAAGTAAAGGAAAGAAATGATAGAATGAGTATACATCTACGTATAAGCAGATGAAATATGAACATGACAGAAATGGATATACGACTGCTAAAGCTGCTTTTATAAATTTGGAAATGAGATGAATTGTATATAGAGAAATATCTACAAAGGAGATAATAGTATTCCGGATAGTGTTGAATACTTTCATGATGAGGTATCACACTAGGGTGATGCAATAAGTTATCCGGTTTGCAAATAAATTCCTGTTTGCAGAGCCGAATAAGTAAGAATGAATTTGAAGGGAGGAATATGCACATGAAGCATGTAGGAACAAAAACAATCGAAACCCTGCGATTGACATTGCGGAGGCTCGAACTTGCCGATGCGGAGATGATGTTTCATAATTGGACAGGAGATGATAAGGTCACAAGTTTTTTGCGGTGGGATGCACATAAAACAATAGATGATACCAAGAACATGATTCAACAATGGATTGATAACTATCAGTATGATTCCACTTATTACTGGGGAATCTACCTGAAAGATGGTGAAATGATTGGCTCACTTGGTATCACTATAAGCTCAGAATATGATTTCAAGGGCGAATTAGGTTACAAGCTTGGCAGCCGTTGGTGGAGTCAAGGCTATACAAGTGAGGCTGCGAGAGCAGTTATTGATTATATGTTCCGTAACACTGATATTGAACGAATTGATTCATTTAGTTCTGTAGAGAACCCTGCTTCAAGAAAGGTAATGGAAAAGATTGGAATGCACTATGAAGGTCTTTTACAACATTACTATAAAACACGAGACGGATTTCATGACTGCACTTTATTCGGAATCATACGAAATGAATGGGAGCAAACATATTAAGTGTCTTCTTTATGAAATAGGGGATTGTATAAATCCCAGCTTGTGGAGCTGAACAGATAGGAACTTGCTCCAAAATAAATTTGCAATGAAGGGAGTGAAAAAATGAAAAAAGTAGCGGCATATTTATCCGGTATAATAGTTTCTGTTGTTCTAGTCATAGTTTCAATGACCTTGTTGGGAAATACACAAATATTAGCACCAGTGCTTATTGTTTTTAGCGCATACCTTTTTATAGGGTGTTTAATAAAATTGTGTAAAATGAATGAAAAATTAAAAAATACGGTAATTTGCGCATTTGATTTATTGTGGTGGCTGCCATGATGGAATAATGGTAAATTATATAAGGAATGGTGTAAATATGAACAAAGTATTAATAGTAGTAGATATGCAAAATGATTTTGTAAACGGATGTCTGGGTAGTGAAGATGCTCGTAGAATTTTACCCAATGTGAGAAAGAAAATTTTAGAGTATCAGGAAAAGGGAGATACCATAATTTTTACAAGGGATACTCATGACGAAAACTATCTTCAATCCCAGGAGGGAAAATACCTGCCGGTTCCTCACTGTATTTATGGAACAGATGGATGGAAAATTGTAGATGGACTTGCGGTAGAAAATTGTCAGTACATTGATAAACCAAATTTTGGATGGACACATTGGGATACTAAAAACTTTGATGATAAAGATGAGATTGAATTGGTCGGTGTATGTACCGATATTTGTGTGGTATCCAATGCTTTGATATTAAAGGCAATATATCCTGAAATACATATTATGGTAGATGCAAGCTGTTGTGCGGGTGTAACACCAGAGAGTCATAAGGCTGCCTTATTAACGATGAAGTCTTGCCAGGTTGAGGTGATTAATGGATGAAGTATTCATTAAAAAACGGAAAAACCGTTATTATAAGAGAGCCACAGGTGAAAGATGCCGAAGGGATAATTTCGGTTATGACAAAAGTGGATACGGAAACATTATTTTTGGCAAGAAATCCGGGAGAGTTTTGCACAACGGTTGAAAAGGAAAAAAGAATTATAGACAGTGTTCTTAATAATCCAAATTGCACATGGTTTATTGCCGAATATACGGGAAGGATTGTTGGGCAATGTTCTGTCGGACTGGTTAGAGGGTATCAGCGCTACCGCCACAGAGCCGAAGTTGCGTTCGTTATTTTGAAAGACTTTTGTAATATAGGTATCGGCGGAAAAATGATGCTTGAATGCTTAAAATGGTGCACGGATAATAATGTGTCGCAGGTAGAACTGGATGTTGTTACAACGAATGAAAGGGCGCTGGCAATGTACAAAAGTTTTGGATTTGAAGTTGTGGGAACACTGCCGAATGCTTTAAGGTATCCAGATGGTACATATGCGGACGAATATAAGATGGTTAAAATTCTGAAGTAAGTCGGATAGAAATTCAGATTGAATCCTGCAATAAAAATTTAAGGGAGACAGATTTATGGGAACAGGAATTCTTATATGCGGTTTAAACGGAGTTGGAAAAAGCACCTTGGGAAAAGCCCTGGCAGAAAAACTAAATTTTCATTTTATTGATAACGAAGACCTGTATTTTTCCAAGACAGACCCCCATTATATCTATGCTTCTCCACGCACCCGTGAAGAGGTTGAAAAACTCCTTTTCAATGAGATTAAAGCACATGAAAACTTTGTCTTTACTTCCGTCAAAGGAGACTATAGAGACTGTCTATCCTTTTTTAAGTATGCCATATTGATTCATGTCCCGAGAGAGATTCGTCTCCAACGAGTGAAAGACCGTGCTTTTCAGAAATTTGGTAATCGAATGCTGCCGGGTGGGGATTTACATGAACAGGAGGAAAATTTTTTTGACCTTGTTAAATCCAGAGCAGAGAATATGGTTGAAGAATGGGTACAATCTTTGAGTTGTCCTGTCATACGGGTGGATGGAACAAAGCCAATTGAAGAAAATACAACTTGTATCATAGAGCAGATACACAAAGTAAATTGAGATTTTAGAAGGCGACATATGAGAATAACTGTTGGAGGAGGATATAATGAGCTGGTATGATGATATGTTTGAACAGGAAATTGATAGTTATTATGCAGAAAGGAAAGAAGGATTGTTTGGCAAAAAGACGAAAGTTAAGTTGATTGTTTATCCGAAGCATTTAGAAGCGACTGTATTCCCGGTATATGATGATACAATTCAGAAGGAGAGTGATATGCTTAGCATTGATTACTCTGAAGTAAAAGACGTGTACGAAGGCGAGATTGATGGAGAGATGGGAATAATTATCGAATATATTATCAGTTCTTCTGTCATAGCCAATAATATTAAAAGAGTTATCGTATTAGGAATCCCGGAACAAGAAAAATGGGTTGAATTGATAAGAGCAACAAAGGGGAGCCTGGATGAAGAGAAGAGAGAAAACGAGATAAAAGGGAAATTATTAAGTGAGAAGAAAGAAAAGGATGCACTTAGTTTTTATACAAGTTGTTATGAGTTTCATATTTCTGAAAATACTCCGTATTACGAGTTGTTTAGGGAAAAAAACAGGTTGGCAGTGATATATGTGGGGAAAGATAAATCTCTAAATTTTTTGGGGATAGATGGGTATAGCCGAGAAGAAAGTAACGAAATCATATCATATGAGAAAATTCATTATTATGAAAAGGCAGGAAATATTCACTATGTGGCGGATATCCATGGTTCCCATTCCAGTTATGGCGGAAGTTTTACCGGTGCAACCGTTTCTACATCTGCAGTTATCTGGGGCGCTCTGCTTTTTGGCAAGCTGGGGATGGTTTACGGTGCTTTGCGCAGCTACAAACCAGCAGAAATGAAGGGGGCAAGTGCTCATTATGAATTTCAATCAGAAACAAAGGAAATAGATAAAAGAAGCGTAGTATTAAACTTTTATTCCGATATAAAGAAGCAGTACATTGACATAGAGCTGCCAGCGGACATATACAATTTTTTGCAAACGTATCTGCCAGAGAAAAGGTACAATATTGTTTTGGAACTTGAAAAAAAAGCAGCAGTTCAAAATAACTTAAAACAAATTGAGGGTGGTGAAGTGCTGCAAGCTGCTGCGGATAATACGCAAAAAGAAATTGCAGATAGTCAGATGGAGGAATTTAAGATAAAGGTTGAAAAATTAAAAATGATGCTAGATACAGGCTTACTGACAGAGGAAGAATTTAAGATGGAGAGAGCAAAATTACTTGAAATGCTGTAGATATTATTTTTAACACAATCTTATTGTCGTAAAAGATGGGAATATGGTTACTTTTCAATGATAAGTAAAAGCGTTGCGGCCCTGCAGGCAAAACGTCAAAGAGGAGGGATAGTATGATTTATTTTTTATCAGATTACAGTCAGGGAGCACATCCCAAAGTTATGGAGGCCCTTGAGCGAACCAACATGGAGCATAGCAATGGATACGGGGTAGATGAACATTGTGAACATGCCGCCGAAATAATAAAAGCCATGATAGGCTTGGATGAATGTCAGGTATATATGATGGTTGGAGGGACTCCCTGCAATGTTACAACAATAGCAGCCAGCCTCAGGCCCTATGAGGCGGTAATTGCGCTGCGGACAGGTCATGCATATTTTCATGAAACCGGGGCTGTGGAGGCAACCGGACACAGAATTGTCGCCATGGATGGCATCAATGGAAAAATGACACCGGAGATTATTGATAAAGCATGGGAAGAGTATGAAGATGAGCATACTCCATTGCCCAAAATGGTATATATTTCCCAGCCCACAGAATGCGGCTCCCTATACAGCAAGGAAGAAATGACCGCAATTCGTAATACGTGTCTTGAGAAGAATATGTTTCTTTATGTAGATGGTGCAAGACTGGGAGCAGCTCTGACAGCAGAAGAAAATGATTTGTCAATCAGAGAGCTGGCACAGCTCTGCGATGCTTTCTACATAGGAGGGACGAAAAACGGTGCTTTATTTGGCGAGGCTTTGATTATTACGAATCGTGAAATAGACGACCACTTTCGATTTATGATGAAGCGTCAATGCAGTCTGCTGGCAAAGGGCAGACTTATTGGCGTTCAATTTGAGGCTTTGCTTGAAGGTGGCGAGAATAGTATTTATTTTGAAATGGCTGCCCACGCCAATGAGATGGCTAAAATTATACGGGATGAACTGAGCAGTCTTGGAATTGAATTTTATGGTGTGTCACAGACGAATCAGGTGTTCCCGATATTGCCGGCATCCATCGTTACGGAACTGAAAAAAGAGTTTGCCTTTTATGAATGGGCCCCTGAGAAAGACGGAAAGATTTCTATCCGATTGGTGACTGCATGGGGGACAAAAAAAGAGGAGGTTGAATGTTTAGTACAGGCAATAAAACAATTATATCAGAGATAACTTCTGGTCTGCAGGGGCGGAAAAAAATTGGAATTTACTTGCTAAACCATGGTGTGACTGATATGATATATGTAATAAAAAAATATAAAATAAGGGGGAATTTTTATGAAATCCAGATTAAAAACAGTTTTTTACCTTTTACTTATGTTCGGTGCAGTATGCACACTTGGAAAAGGACAGACAGCGAGTGCGGCGGAAAGCGGATATGACAATTTGGGTCATTGGGACTTTGGAGATAATAAGGTCATTACCGGATATGACGTTACTGGCGATGGACAAGCCGATAGCATTAAAATTGCGGTGACAAAAGTAGAGGACAAATATGAAAGCAATATTGGCAAGCTGGAAATTTATGTGAATGATAAACTTGCGTTTCAGGAATCCGCCTTTGAAATGAATTATTGGGTAGTAAATTTTGTTTCTCTGGAAAATGGGAAGGTCTTTTTTGACATCAGCAATATGATTGTAAGTGATGATGTTGGTTTGCATGCCTTGTATGAGTATAAAGAGGGAAAACTTCAATCTTTTTATGATTTTATGGATTTATATGGGGATGGGAAGCACATTGCCAATTGTGCAGAAACGATTAAGAGCGTGAAAGGAAATACGATCACTGTTGCTGCAACAGCACAGTTTTTCGTAACGGGTGCCATAAGTTACAATGTAAAGCTTAATTATACGAATAAAGGATTTAAAAAGAACTCTGACCGCTATTCCATATTGTATGGCAAGTATAAAAAGAACCGCTGGACAGCGGCACGAAAGATTAAAGTATATCAAAAGGCGGGCGGGAAAAAGGCTGCCTATGTCTTGAAAAAGGGTAATGTGATAAAGATTAATAAGATAATTTATAAGAATAATAAAATCTTTTTTAAGGTACGAAATAAGAAGGGTAAGGGAAAAACAGGATATATTCCAGCTGCGATGAAGTTTAAGATTCCAAATTATTTTAAGGAAGCAGTATTTGTAGGTTGATGATTGGTGGCAATATGCAGAAAGTACTGGACGAAAATTTGATATATGAGGTACTTTCTGCAGTTGAGGAAATACCAGAGGGACAAGTTGCATCCTATGGTCAAATTGCAAGATTAATTGGCCGGGATAAAAATGCAAGGCTTATTGGAAAAGTATTGAGTATGGCTGAATACTATGGGGATTACCCCTGCCATCGTGTGGTGAACAGCGTTGGAAGATTGGCGCCGCATTTCACGGAACAGAGGCAGCTGCTGATGGAGGAGGGCGTCTGTTTCAAAGAAAATGGGTGTGTCGATATGAAAAAGCATCAATATGGAGATTGAAAAAGATGTATATTGAAAATAAGTATTGGAATAATTACATCGGTGACACGGATGATAGTTTGACGCTGGTGGAGTATCTGGCTGACAAACACAGGGAAGAAATTTCTTTGGGAGAAATATGTTCGGATATTGGACTGGACAAACTAAATGGGGATTTTCGTCAACATGAAGAACCCTTGACAGTTGTTTTGAAAAATATGGAGTCGGATTATGAGGAGCCATATATTGAGTTCTACTATGCGATTGATCTTATTACGGACCTTGCCGCTTTGCTGTTGGAGTGTAAGGTAAGCGGAAGTGTTAATTTGTGTGAATTAGCCGGGTATGATTTGGAAACGGCAGTGCCGGATATTCGTATCACTGCCACGTCAGAGGAACATGAGCGGATGAATAAAGCCCTTGCGGATTTTGTGTCTGCACCGCTTGATTATGATTTAAGCGAAATGTGTCCAGAAGAAGATATGTTGGAAATGGCAGAACTTTGTGAGAAACTGAGAAAGGAATTGTATGAGTGAAGAATATGAAAAAATTTGATGAAAACTATATTTTGCTTGAAGATATGGTCAACGATGAATATTATCCTGAATTTCTTGTTGACAAGCTAAAAGAACTGATTATTCCTGTTATCAGGCTGCTGGAAAATGGAGAAACAAATACAGATATCATACAGAGCAAACTTGACGAAATGACGCTTGCAATAAATGAGTTGCAGGAGGAATTTTATGATAATGACAGCGAAATCGAAACAGTAGCAAGGGACAGTATTGCGGTTACAATTGGGCATATCATGGAATGGTTTAATATTGATATTGACATGGAAACAGCGCTCAGAGAAAGAGATTGGTAATGTTATATGTCACATGTACAAAGATAAATGGGAGCTCATTATACCCGACACCGGAATAAGCTCTTAACTATTATTATCCAAATACTTCTTCAGAAAGCTCAATATTTCCATGGTGCAGTCCACGACCCGGTTATGCTGATAATGCCGGTTGCACGAAAAGTAGCCAAAATATCCCCAGGGGTCTTTGGTCTGTGTTCCCCAATCCCAAAGTCCATTTTCGCCGATTTGCTCCTGCAGCCAGTCCACTGCATCCTTTAGATACAACTCGGAACCTTGAAATTGATTGATATAATTGAAGGTGTGAAACCATCGTCTCATCTTATTATTCTTAAAATCTTCTGGGAGTTTGGACGGTATTTTATCCCAAAAGTAACCCGTTTGGTTCGCTAATCCGCCTAAGTGCCGGAGCATGGCATTCTCGATTTCCGGGCCCAAGAGCTCCCGGCGTTTCAATAGTAATTCACTCTGCATCGGCACCAGACGGTCTTCTCTTGTGAAAAAGACTTCATGTTGCGCCGCCCTATCTGCCTCGTAGGAATACTCCCCCGATTCATATGCCCGATTGGCAATATAAAGCCATTGATTATAAATTTCATCGCATTCTGGAGTATTGGGTTGAATTGCCTCAATCAAGTTACAAATCTCCGCCATCTGCCATGGATTTGCACGCTCATTTTTGTCATATAATTTCTCTTCATTTGTCCCGTCCAAAAAAGACAACAAGTATTCATTTACCATAAACAAAATATCTCTGTCCTCTATGGTTAAACCAATATAAAGACAGCGGTTAATTCCCGTCTGCGACGTAGGAATCTTAGCCTTTACCGAATAGTCTTTGGAACGCAATTTTCCCCATCCACCATGGATGTCCTGCGTCTGAGCCATTTCTTCTACAATATCACTTTTCAAAAAATCTTTGCGTAATTCTATCAGCTTTTCATCCTCATAAGGAACATCAAACAGGGAAAATAAAATTTTATATTTTACTGCCGGATACTCGGTAAACTCGTATAAATTCATTGCATATTTATTAAATTCATCCTTTGTCATCGCTTGACCTCTTTCTGAAAATTTAGTTTTGAATGCCACTGTCCCGCCCGGAAAAATGTCTTTTTCTTCTATTATACGCAAAAACTTATAATCTTTCAATATTACCTTGTAACACTTAAATTCATCTGATAAAATAATTGATAAGCAGATATTTGGAGGTAAGGATTATGGCTTCAAGTCAGGACTATTTGCAGTTTATTTTAGAACAATTATCAGAACTAAATGAAATATCATACCGTGCAATGATGGGAGAATTTATACTCTATTATCGTGGCAGGATAGTTGGCGGGATATATGATGACAGGTTGCTTGTTAAACCAGTAAAGTCAGCTGTTGCATATATAAAAAATCCAACATATGAATTGCCATATGATGGTGCAAAAGAAATGCTTTTAGTAGATGATATTGATAATAAAAAGTATTTAGCAGGATTATTTAATGCTATGTATGATGAGTTGCCTGCGCCAAAAGTTAAAAAGAAGAAATAAAAAGGAGTAAGCAATGGTAGGTTTTATTATATGGGCAGTTGTGGGTTGTTTCTTTATCGGAGAAGGTATCTTCTCTTTCTTTGCCAAAAAAGCAACAGGATTTTGGGCAAACAGTAAAATGTTTGAAGTGAACGATGTTAAAAAGTATAACCATGCAATGGGGAAGTTATGGTGTTTCTTTGGTATAGTATTTATTGCATTGGGTGTTCCCATGTTGGACGGACAAAATTCTCCTTCAGGATTGATTTCTGCTATAGGTGCAATACTGGAAGTGATTGTGCTTATCATAATCTATACACAAGTAATTGAAAAGAAATATCGTAAACGGTAGAGTGGAAAAATAGTATATGTGAATGTAATAAAAGCGACAAATCGGAATTCTGATAAGACAAAATCTTTATCACTTAACAGATATTATATTTTATCTCCAAAAAGTCTGCAAGTCCTTGAAATTACTAAATTTATAACAAGTGTGTTTTCCCTTATTCTTTCCCTTACATTATATCCTTTTTCCTTGTATTACGAACCCTCATAAGGGAAAAGTCAAGGGAAA
>JAFLTB010000040.1:18536-27797 GCA_022510605.1 Lachnospiraceae bacterium | reverse complement strand
AGACTTTACTGGGGGTTACGGGTTCCGGCAAGACCTTTACCATGGCAAATGTCATTCAGGCGTTGCAGAAGCCCACGCTGGTAATTGCTCACAATAAGACCCTTGCCGCCCAGCTGTATGGTGAGTTCAAGGAATATTTCCCGGAGAATGCGGTGGAGTATTTTGTGTCCTACTATGACTATTACCAGCCGGAGGCCTATGTACCCTCCACAGATACTTATATTGAAAAGGACTCTGCCATTAATGATGAAATTGACAAGCTCAGGCACTCGGCTACGGCGGCTCTCACTGAGCGGAGCGATGTCATTATCATTGCCAGTGTCTCCTGCATTTATGGTCTGGGAAGTCCTATTGACTATCAGAACATGACGGTTTCCCTGCGGCCGGGGATGGAGAAGGACAGAGACGAGGTAATCCGCAAATTAATTGATATTCAGTATACACGCAACGATATGGATTTCCACCGGGGCACTTTCCGTGTCCGGGGGGATGTGGTGGAGATTTTTCCAGCCTCTGCCACGGACCGGGCAATCCGGGTGGAGTTTTTTGGGGACGAGGTGGAGCGCATCCAGGAAATAGACGTGCTCACCGGCGAGCCACAGAGCCAGTTAGAGCATATGGTGGTATTTCCGGCCTCCCATTATGTGGTGGCGCCGGACAAGATGGAACGGGCCATTGCCGCCATTGAATCGGAACTGGAAGAACGGGTAAAATATTTCAAAAGTGAGGACAAGCTGCTGGAGGCCCAGCGAATTGCCGAGAGAACCCACTTTGATATTGAGATGCTTCGAGAGACGGGATTCTGTTCCGGGATTGAAAATTATTCCATGCACCTGAATGGGCTGCAGCCCGGCGATACGCCTCAGACGCTGATGGATTATTTCCCGGATGATTTTCTGATTATTGTGGACGAATCCCATATCACGGTGCCCCAGATTCGGGGTATGTATGCCGGGGACCAGTCACGCAAGTCTACGCTTGTAGAATACGGTTTTCGCCTGCCTTCGGCCAAGGATAACCGGCCGTTGAATTTTGAGGAATTTGAGGGACATATCAATCAGATGATGTTTGTTTCTGCCACTCCGTCGGACTATGAGACAGCCCATGAACTGATGCGGACGGAGCAGATTATCCGGCCCACCGGTCTGCTGGACCCGGAAATCAGTGTCCGGCCAGTGAAGGGGCAGGTGGACGACCTGCTGGGAGAGATTCGCCAGGTAACAGAGAAGAAGGGCAAGGTATTGGTGACGACACTGACGAAGAGAATGGCAGAGGATTTGACAAAATATTATCAGGAAGTAGGCGTCCGGGTCCGCTACCTGCATTCAGATATTGATACGCTGGAGCGTTCGGAGATTATCCGGGATATGCGCATGGATGTTTTTGATGTGCTGGTGGGTATCAACCTGCTCCGGGAGGGCTTGGATATTCCGGAGATTTGCCTGGTGGCGATTTTGGATGCAGACAAGGAGGGCTTCCTGCGTTCCGAGACGTCGTTGATTCAGACCATTGGCCGTGCCGCCCGTAATGCGGAGGGGCGGGTCATTATGTATGCCGATGAGGAGACGGAGTCCATGAACAAGGCCATTGGCGAGACCAACCGCCGCCGGGAGGTTCAGCAGGGCTATAACGAAAAGAACGGAATCACTCCGCAGACCATTAAGAAAGCGGTACGGGATTTGATTCGGATTTCCACGAAGGCGGAGACGGATATTACCGAAGAGGAAAAGGCGCCGGAATCCATGAGCAGGGAAGAACTGGAAAAAGCCATCCGAAAGATTATGAAGGATATGAACCGGGCGGCCACCGACTTAAACTTCGAGCTGGCAGCGGCGCTGCGGGATAAAATGCTGGAATATAAAAAACATCTACAGGAGTGTATGGAGGATTAAGAGACAATGAGCATAGAAAATACTGGGAAAAACAATAGAGATGAAAAGCGTACCATTCGTATCCGGGGGGCAAAGGAGCATAACCTGAAAGATATCAGCCTGAATATTCCCCGGGATGAATTTATTGTGCTGACGGGATTAAGCGGTTCCGGCAAATCTTCCCTGGCCTTTGATACCATTTATGCGGAGGGACAGAGACGATATATGGAATCGTTATCTTCCTATGCCAGACAGTTTTTGGGGCAGATGGAAAAGCCGGATGTGGAGAGCATCGAGGGTCTGCCGCCGGCCATTTCCATTGACCAGAAATCCACCAACCGGAATCCCCGTTCCACCGTGGGAACGGTGACGGAGATTTATGATTATTATCGTCTTTTGTATGCCAGAGTAGGTGTTCCCCACTGTCCAAACTGCGGCAAAGAGATAAAAAAACAGACCGTGGACCAGATGGTGGATGAAATTATGAGGCTGCCGGAGAAGACAAGAATCCAGCTGCTGGCTCCGGTGGTGCGGGGACGCAAGGGAGAGCACGCCAAAATCTTTGAGAAGGCAAAAAGAAGCGGTTATGTCCGCGTGATTGTGGATGGCAACCAGTTTGAACTCACTGAGGAAATCAAACTGGAAAAAAATAAAAAGCACAATATTGAAATTGTAGTAGACCGTCTGATTGTGCGGGAAGGCATTGAAAAGAGAATGACAGATTCCATCGAGAACGTTCTGAAACTTTCCGATGGTCTTCTGGTGGTGGATGTCTTTGGCGGGGAGCCTATGAATTTCAGCCAGAGTTTTTCCTGCCCGGATTGTGGTATCAGCATCGATGAGATTGAGCCGAGAAGTTTTTCCTTTAACAATCCCTTTGGCGCCTGCCCGGTCTGCCACGGAATTGGATATAAAATGGAATTTGATGAGGATTTGCTTATTCCGGATAAGAGTCTCAGCATTGCGGAAGGAGCCATAGCGGTTATGGGCTGGCAGTCTGTGACGGACCCCTCCAGTTACAGCCGATGTACCATGGAGGCAGTGGCAAAAGCCTATGATTTCAGCCTGGACACCCCCTTTGAGGCCTACCCGGAGGACATTCATGACGTAATCTTGTACGGAACAGGTGGAAGACGTGTGGAAGTACACTATAGCGGTCGTCATGGACACGGTGTCTACAACGTGGCCTTTGAGGGGCTGCTCCACAATGTGGAGAAGCGTTACCGGGAGACAGCTTCCGAGGTCTCCAAGCAGGAATATGAATCCTTTATGCGGATTACCCCCTGCCGGGAGTGCGGCGGCCGCCGGTTGAAAAAAGAATCTCTGGCGGTGACAGTGGGAGAGAAAAATATTTCGGAAATCTGCGACCTTTCCATTGCGGATTTGAAACAGTTTATGGAGGAAATAGAACTCACCGAGCGACAGAAGCAGATTGGGCGTCTTGTATTGAAGGAAATACGGGCACGCCTGGGCTTTTTGGTGGATGTGGGTTTGGACTATTTAAGTCTTGCCAGAGCCACAGCGTCCCTGTCGGGAGGAGAGGCCCAGCGCATCCGTCTTGCGACCCAGATTGGCTCCGGTCTGGTGGGTGTGGCTTATATTCTGGACGAGCCAAGTATCGGTCTGCACCAGCGTGACAATGACAAGCTGATTCGGACGCTGAAGAAACTGAAGGATTTAGGAAACACCCTGATTGTGGTGGAGCACGATGAAGATACCATGCTGGCGGCAGACCATGTGGTGGATATAGGGCCGGGAGCCGGCGCCCATGGCGGTGAAGTGGTGGCTGAGGGAACGGCTCAGGAGATTATGGCAGAGCCAAATTCCATTACCGGAGCGTATCTCAGCGGACGAATCCAGATACCCATCCCAAAGAAGCGCCGCAAGCCCACAGGCTATCTGAAGGTAAAGGGAGCCGAGGAAAACAATCTGAAAAAGATTAACGTCCGCATCCCTCTGGGAGTTATGACCTGCGTGACAGGAGTATCCGGCTCGGGAAAGAGTTCTCTGATAAATGAAATTCTCTCGAAAAGCCTGACCCGGACCTTAAACCGTGCCCGCTGTATTCCCGGCAAGCATGCGGGAATTGAAGGGGTAGAGCAGTTAGATAAGGTTATCAACATTGACCAGTCCCCGATTGGCCGTACCCCGCGCTCCAATCCCGCCACCTATACAGGGGTCTTTGATATGATTCGGGATTTGTTTGCCTCGACGCCGGACGCCAAGGCCAAGGGCTATAAAAAGGGACGGTTCAGCTTTAATATTAAGGGCGGCCGCTGTGAGGCCTGTGCCGGCGATGGTATTTTGAAAATTGAGATGAACTTCCTGCCGGATATTTATGTGCCCTGCGAGGTGTGCGAGGGTAAGCGCTATAACCGGGAGACGCTGGAAGTAAAGTATAAAGGAAAGAGTATTTATGATGTGCTGGATATGACTGTGGAGGAGGCACTGGGCTTCTTCCAGCATATTCCGAGCATTCACCGCAAGATACAGACCATGTACGATGTAGGGCTTTCCTATGTGAAACTGGGACAGCCTTCCACCACGCTGTCGGGGGGAGAGGCCCAGCGTATTAAACTGGCCACAGAGTTGAGCCGCCGGAGTACCGGCCGCACGATATACATTTTGGACGAGCCCACCACGGGGCTGCATTTTGCTGACGTCCACAAGCTGATTGAGATTTTACACCGTCTCACCGAAGGGGGAAATTCCGTGATTGTGATTGAGCACAATCTGGATGTAATTAAGACGGCGGACTATCTTATTGACATGGGGCCGGAGGGCGGTGACCGCGGCGGCACGGTAGTGGCCCAGGGAACCCCGGAGAAGGTGGCAGAGAACGAAGCCTCCCACACCGGGTACTACATGAAAAAGATACTGGGACGGTAGAGAGCGAGAGCAGCAAACAGGGAAAACTGATTGAAAAACAGAGAGGAGAAAAGCAATGTACTCATTTTTTGCCATGATGGCACGTATGAAATATATCGAGCGATGGTCGCTGATGCGCAATTCCCGCAATGAAAATATCAGCGAGCACTCCCTGGAGGTGGCGATGCTGGCACACGGCCTTGCCATTATTTCCAATGAGAAATGTGGAAATCATCTGGATGTAAACCAGATTGCCCTGATGGGATTGTATCACGATGCCAACGAAATTATCACCGGAGATATGCCTACCCCGGTGAAATATTATGATGAAGATATTAAAGAGGCCTATAAGCGGGTGGAAAATGTGGCGAACCACACAATGATTAACAAGCTGCCGGATTATATGCAGGACTATTACCGGCCGGTCTTTTTTCCGCAGGAGGGCTCGGAGGATGCCTGGCGCATTGTCAAGGCGGCAGATAAATTGTCGGCGCTGATTAAGTGTATGGAGGAACTGCAAAGTGGAAACCAGGAGTTTGCCACGGCGAAGGAGAGCATAGCGGAGGGCCTCCGGGAGATGAATATGCCGGAGGTAACCCTCTTTATGGAAGAATTTTTGCCTGCCTATAATCTGACGCTGGATGAGTTGCAGGGGAAAAAGAAAGATAAATCATAAAAGGAAGAAAAAGGTTGCTCTGTATTTACAGTTCAGCAACCTTTTTCAGTGAAATCCACCGCCACTTGCCAGTTTTACTTTTCTTCTTTAAGCGCCCCCAGCTGCCGGAAACCTTTGAAATATAGACGATATCACCTTTTTTCTTTGTGCCGGTTTTGTTGCCGGGTTTTACTCCTTTACTGGAACGGATGCAGGCCTTTTTTGTTACTTTTGCTTTGAACTGGTAGTTGTACAATATTTTGGTTTTCAAATGCTTCCACATCTTATTGTCTGTCCCGGTCATAGGGGCAGGGCAGGATTTTCCATTTACATCCCAATGTCTTACAATCGTTTGGGCGCCTGGACATTGTTTCTGAATATGCTTTACCAGGCCACGGACAGCAAGCATTTGTTTCCATCCCACCTCTTTCAGGCAGTCGCAAAGTTCAATGCTGACGCTGTTGGCATTGGTGCATTTTTCGTAATAGGAAGCGGCGCCGGCACTTTTTGTGTAAAGTCCGCCCACCGCCCAGGCAGTATATTTCATTGGAACGGAAGCCCAAATCTCCCCGGCCTTGTCCACAAAGAAATGGGCCCCCGCCTGTCTGGTGTTGGAGGTGGCAAAGTAGTCGGCATTATTCTTGGCTGTGTCGCCGTTGTTGCCTGTGTAATGGATAACGATGTATTTTACATTCTGCAAATTTCTGGTGGTTCCGTAACTGATGGATTTTGCGGTTTTTTGGTTGATTTTCATGGTGTTTAGCCTCCTTTTCTAAGCGCTGTATAAATTCTAACTGTCCATAGTCGGAGGGGCTACCTATCTTACTATAATGGTGCTGGCTATATCCTCCGGCTCATTTGTAACCAAGTCATTTCTCTCGATGGTGCTATTCACATAGGATCTTCTGTGGTTATTTCCTGCCTGTTCTTTACCCCATCCAACTCAATAAATTTTTGGATCAGAATGCTGACTGAATCTTCTGCAAGCATATCGATAGTTTTTCTTCTTTAATATCCATATGTAGTCTCTTTTCGTTACTAATTTGTACGGTACCAGCCGTCAATTATCCAATAACTTGATTTATCGTTTTTGTCATATCCAGAATTTGTGAAAAATGGTATACCAGCACCGGATACTGCTACTGGTATTTGTTTGTTATTACCATTTGTTATATTTACTGCAGTCCTTATTTGGGATATTTGATTTAAATTTATGGAAGGAATGCCGCCAATTCCGTAGCATGGATGCTGTCCCTCTCCAGCTACTTGGCCATATATATACATCATTCTGCCGATTTTTATATAATATCCCCATCCGAATGGATGTTCTATTGATGGAAATTCATTCAGGTCTGAATCTATGTATAAAACTGGTGTCCAGTTACCCTCTTCATATTCACAGCCGTCTCCTTTATCTCCCTTATCTCCTTTGTCACCCTTTGGTAATCGCAGGTTGAGTTTTTGATTTCCAAAATTACCAGTAATAGAGGCAGTGGGAGCTTCTCCCGAATTGCCAGCTTCGACAGTACCAATGGATAATGAATTTAAGAGATTAGGCGAGGCTTTAACCTGTCCATCTTTATTGGTTACTTCAACCTTATATGAATTATCGCTGACAATTGTCTCTATATTTGCAGTTTCTATTTTGCTTATTTCACTGTCCATTGTCTTTTTTAAAGTGCTAAAGGTAGATTGCCGCTCCGATTCTGTATTTTTTCTTTCTGATTCAGCGTCCACTCGTGCTTCCTCGTTGTTTTGGCGAATATTTTCTGCTTCGTGCATGGTGCTATTGGAATCAATCAGGCCTTGTGTAGTTTTTACGGCCTGTTCCAGCTCCTCATAGGTGTCTTCAATATCTTTTTTGGTTTCCTCCAGGCCGTCCACAATTTCCTTTGCCCTGTTAATCGCATCCACAACTACATCACACTCGTCTATGCTTACAATGGAGGAGCCATCCTGAACGTTGGATTCTACATAAATCAAAAATGTAGAGGAATAAAGAACCGTTTCGCCCTCCTGAATAATCAACTCAAATTTTGATGTTCCTGGTGAGGCAAGCATCTGCTGTGTCATTTCTACCTCTATCACGTTATCTGCCAGGGTGATAGGCTCCTGATTCAGAATATATTTACCGTCAGGTTTCATGCCGGAAATGGTGATAATCCAATCAGGATTTATGGTTAGAATGTTGTTCTGGTCATAGAGGGTGATAAGAAGTTTGTGGGATTTGTTTGAATTTTGCTTGATGACAGTCCTTTTGGCATCGGAACTATCGAAGTTTAATTGTATGTTATGGTATATGTGGGTCATTTTGACACCGCCTTTCTAAAATTGTAAATTTATAGTTAAAAATATTTGCCCAAATATGAATTTTGTGGTATGATTATGCAAAATAATGCAATAGAGTGACACTGCCAGATATAAATACATACAGGGAAGAGAAAAAATAAAATTTTGATGCAGGATAAGCAATACGCATAGAGGGGGATAAGATGAGAAAGCAGGTAGCAGAAGTTATTGCAGAAGCCATTATGGGGACAGAGATAGGGAGTATGCTCACGGAAGATGCGCTGATGGAAATGGCAGATGCGATATATGAAAGATTACAAAAGGAAGGCTTGGTCTATGAGCTAATAGAAGACAGCATAAAATCTAAGATTTCAAATATCAGAGAGAAGACAGAAGATTTTCTATTCACCCCGGAATTTGAATCTGACGGTCAATGGCCGCCTACAGAGGGAAAGCCAGGTTATGATAATTATATTACAAGGCTGGCTGTTATTTGCTTAGAAGGCATGCCCAGAAATATGTTAATGAAAGACCTGGATATTGATGCAGCCATTGAAAAGGTAAAAAATAATAAATTTTTACAGGCAGAACCGGGTGCTGAGCGTGGTATTAAAGCCGGATTGGCTAAAATTATGTCTGAAATGGATGAAGATATCAAAGGCAAACTTACGATTCGTGAGGTAATAGAAATTTACAAAATTCGTATGGAGGTAGAGTGATTCATAAAAATGGTATATAATGGAAATATATTAAGATATTTACGGAGGGATTGTAATGAAAAAGTATAAAAAAAATATTGTAAGCATTCTGAGTTTAGCACTTATATTGGGTCTACTGCCTATAAGTGTGAATAAAGTTTCTAAGGCTAGTGAATCGGAATACGGTGTATCAAATCCAAGAATTAGTAATGAAGGCGTTGTCACATGGGATTGTATCTATTTTGGCAGCTATTGGCAGAATGATACTAATGGGGATGGTACAGCAGACCAAAACGATGAGAAAGAGCCTATCAAATGGCGTGTCTTATCTGTGGATGATAATGATGCGTTTCTGTTAGCAGACCAAAATTTGGACTGTCAGCCTTACAATGAAGAAGATACAGATGGGACTTGGGAAACTTGTACACTACGGAGTTGGCTGAACAGCATTTTTTATCAAAATGCCTTTTCTGTCACAGAACAAAACGCTATAACAGAAACAACAACAGTGAATGCAGAAAGCGGAAATGATACCAATGATAAGGTGTATCTGTTATCCAATGATGAAGTGATGAATCCATCCTATGGATTTACTTCTAGTTTTTATTATGCAGAAACCAGGAAATCAAAGAACACGGCGTATGCTACGGAATGTGCTAACATGGATGGTTCTAGCGGGCCTGATTCTTGGTGGCTGTTATCACCGTTTTTTAATTCTAGTACTCCTCCTGTTGAAGGTAAGCGTTCTCCATTTGGTGTTACTAATAATAACGGTTATCTCGTTGGCGTTCGTAGGAGTGACTATAACCTTGCTGTGCGACCAGTTTTGCATTTGAATCTATCATCCTCCGAATGGAGCAAGGCAGATACAGTAAGTGCA
>JAFLTB010000040.1:0-18436 GCA_022510605.1 Lachnospiraceae bacterium | reverse complement strand
TTTGTATCATATGTGTATTTAATGCAATAAATTCCTCATATCGTAACCCATATTCTGTTTCTTCCATGCCTTCTGGGACATAACCTAACTTTTCCTTGTAATAATTGATATCTGTTTGGCTTTCGACAAATGGAGCAAAGTCTTTAGTATCAATATTATATTTCTGTAGGCTCTTTTTAACATCCTGTGCTTTAAAACCAATATGCCGTCTGCCGGAATCTCCAGTTAGATACTTAAATGACAGTGGTTTCAAATCCATATATACACCTTCCAGATCATTAAGAGTGGAAAAATCCTTTTTAACTCTTTCGTCAGAAGAGTGGATAAGGGTATTGTCGCCTGTATAAATACCAGAAGACCATATGTGTAATCCGCATGTACTGATTCCAAGGGCAATGTAATTATAAAAAGATCGAGACATATCTGCATAACCATTATTTAAGAAGGCCCCGTACTGTTCCTCCCCGTCACTATCCATGTAATGTAAATTCATGCTATACACGTTGTTTGTGCCATGTAAGTTAGTAGTGCCATATAAGTTGGTAGTTCCAGTAGGATTAAGATTTATATCTCCAGCAGACTGTAAATAAATATACCCAACATCAGCAAACAAACAGTTGCTATTGCTGTCATTTATAACAGAACTATGAGCATTAATTCTAAATTTTACGCTATTTTTATCGTTGTTACTCATTTCCATGTTATCGCCATTAAGGGTAAAATGGATTTTTTTATCTGAAGAATCCCAACTTATCCCGGCTGAACCAGATATTGATTCATCAGCAGCAAGCCATCCATTTGAAATACTCCAGTTTCCGATTCTCCCGCCTTCGGCTATAATATTATCAGTTATAATATTACCCCTAAACGTACCATTACCGCCTTCATTCACCCACATAACAAGCTGCTTATCCTTATTCTTTATGGCAAATACATTGTGTTCCTGATTTTCTTCCAAACTATACATGGGGTCAATCATAACAGAGCAGCCGTCTTCATTTTTGATGTAAATAGCGCCATTTGTCATAGTAATTCCGTTCTCATCAATCACGACACTGGAATTTCCATGTTCATCCTTATTGCTGATAATTAACTCTTTTCCAACTATTAAATCACCAACAAGCACATCTGCCCATACACCGTATACGGGTTCTCCCTTATAAGTGCCAAGCCCGATTGCCATGCGGGCATGTTTCCAGTTATCATTGGTCAATACGATATTGCGGTTAATCAGCTTCATTTGATAATCTGAGTAATCATCTATTTCATGTATCTTTCTCCGCAGCAGTATACCATGATTGTCAATCACTACATCCTGGTCTCGTCCTCCCTTTATTGCCATCAGACCAGCGTCCAATCCTTCATTTTTAATGGCATCAAACTGCTGGCTTGCCGATTCGCCTTTTTCTGCCTGGGTTGCTACATAATTATAGGAGGTTGCCATACTGGCGGCATTTTCAACAATAGAAGCTACATCGCTCATAGCACCATTATTGTAATGTGACACATTGGTAAAGGTTACATTGATTTTATTCTGGATAGGGAAAGAAAACTGGATAGACGCTATACGCATTTTGTAAATGTCCTCATCAATCTGGACTCTGACATAATTATTAAGCATAAAGCCGGAATAATCATCATTTACCATAGTGCCTTTATATTCAAAGGCTGTCTGTCCAACAATTGCTGAAACAGGGGCAGTAACCGTGTACTGTGTCATACATGCCTTTGACAATTCCTGTTTCGCCTTTGCCATCAATTCTCTGGCATGGCCGACAAGCTGGGAGTTTGTTAATCCATCTGACCGGTAGTTGTCATTGGTATATACGTCCTCACGGATAAAGGAAAACAGTTCATTATACAGGTTATCATCGTTGAAATAGGTTTTCACGTCAAACTGCGCCTGGATTTCCTTCCGCATATCCACAATACTGGTATTTGGTTTTTTTTCTCGATTCTCTATATAACTGTCAACAATATCTTTCATAACGTCGTAATAGCTATATATATCATTACTTCCGCAGTTATTACATTTATTTACTCCCTCTTCAATGACAGATACGTTGGTACTGGAACATTTCTTACATTTGCACGGCTTTGTTCCGATAAATTCATTTGGCGTAAAAATGCTTGTATCTGTTGTACCGTCTGGTTTGACGGCATAGCCACCGCTATAGCTAGGGTTAATCATATGGGACAGTGCTTCCGAAACATTTCTGTAAGTCTTAAATTTATGGTGTGGATTTCCATTTTCATCCAGAAAGTCGTTGGAAAACTCGCCAAGGTAGGTACTTAGCGCAAATATCTGGTCTCGTAACATATTCATTTGGGCACGGATATGACTCTGAATTGCCATATAATTTTCTTTAATAGTTGTTAGAATATCATTTTTATCAATAGTTGTTAGGATATCATTTTCATTTTCCGTTATTGCCTGCTCATCCGGCATTCCATCAATCTCATTAATACATGTCTGGAAGCCATCATAGTAAGATTCAAGGCGGTTATACGAATACTGATCCCAATTCCTTGCCTTTTCGTTATCATAGGTTAATTCAACTTCACTCAACAGGTGGCTGGTATACTGTTTGATGTACTTCATATAGTCATCCTGGTTTTTATCAGCAAAATGGAAGATGATGGAAAAGTTTGATATTTTTCTCTGCTTTTCTGCTTCTGAAAACTGGAAGGATGTTTCGGATTTGCCGTGGGTCACGCTGGTTTCTCCGGTTTGACTGATTTTGATGGTATAATAGTCGTCTCGGTTGCCAGTGCTGTATATTTTGATGGAACCATACCATTTATACTGTTTTGCAGGGTCATAGTTTTCTGTTTGCTCCATGCCGTCCATATCAACGCTAAAGGAAAAACCCTTTGGCATAAAGGTGGTAAACATGTTGTTTATGGATGTTCTTGCTGCTGAATAGCCATAATTATTCCATGTGCTTATATAAAAGCGGTTTTTATAATAGGTGGTAATCTGGTCTATCACATGATATAGAGCTTCCGGTGTCTTGGTAATTTCCTCCTCCAGAAGCGGCATTTTACCACTTTGCAGATATAATATCATGTCGTACAAGTCGTACTGGATTTCCAGAAGTCTTTCATAGTCCCCTGAGTTTTCAGCATAGTCCTTATCATATGCCTTGAGTTTTTCAACCAATTCAGGACTCATTAATTTTTTCTGTTCATCGGAAAACATCATAATTCGGTTATTGGCAGACATATTAAGTCCCTGGACAGTGGCCGTTATGGTGTCGTCACCGCCAACCACCTTAAAGCAGTTTTTGATACTGTCTTTGTCACCATCAATGGTTATCTCATCGGACAGATTGTTTGTCGATATGAAAATAGTGGTATCATGGCCAATATCCTTTATGAATTTAGATGAACCGCAGTTTTGACATACGCCGTTGACAATGTTTCTGAAAGTATGTGTATCGTTGGTCATTTGTTGGTTTTTATCCAGAGACTCCCAGCAATGCTCGCAGTATTGCATATCGTAGGCGTTCACGGTTCTTTCAGCTTCGCCGTTTTCGTTGACGGTTACACGGATATCAAAAACGCAGTTTATTTCTTCTGCAACATCGTTTAGTACACTTACAATATCTGAATCACTCCATGAAAACGTCCGCTGTATGTTTTTCAAGGTAGGGTCAACCTCCCCTACTTTGTAATGCGGCGCATAGGAAAGAATACGGTCTAATAGAGAAGACTCCTTCTTTTTCTTTTTAATATCTTCATTGCCCTCGGCACTGGTATCCCGGTAAAAGACAGTAGGATAATTTTTGTCATAATCGCTTCTGTTGGTATCATCAGCTGTATTAACCTCCAGTGTTGCATTGATTTGGGATAATTCAGCCATTCCCAGGGATTGGCCTGTTATATTTTTTACAATGGAGGTATTTTCGCTTTTACCGATTCCAATCTCAAAGAAGCCATAATTGCCAACTTGTATAACGGACAGGTCTACCAGCTTATCAAAATACGGACAGGCCGCGCCATCTGCTTCTTTATAATATGTGAAACTAACCTCGTCTGGCTGGTTTACCTCATTGATTGTGATATTGAAATTTTCAACTGGGTATAATTCTCCCATCTTTTTTAGTTTCTTATTTACCAGGAATACTTGTGGTGTTTCAATATCCTGTGTTATAGGATTTAGTTTATAACCTAATTTTTTAAAGGGAATTGCCAATCAGATCACCGCCTTTCTGGGTACACGCCAGTATAAATCTATATTACAGTTCCCGGTTACTGTTATTTCGTTTACCCTATTGTCAAATGTATTGCCAATAGATAACCATTTCCAGTTAAAATCATCGGAAAGAGTAGAATGCTTATCGGTGTATTCAGAGGATTCAATCATCCTGTCACGAATCATTATATGCTCGTTTGCAACACAATTTTTTATCAGCATTTCAACTTCTGTCATGTCATTATAAATTGTAATATCCTGTGGAGACTTTGGTGTACCTGACTTGGAAAGGATTTCTATTGTAGGAAATGTTATTCCGATTTCGTCCGAGCTATCATATAGCTTTATAGTGGAAGTAGTGGAAGAGGAGATAGCAGCGTGCATAGGCTCTGACCAGCCAAAGGGGGCATCGCATGTTACCGTCAATGTAAGGCCATAGCACTGTCCTGCAATCTCATATTTCTCTGCATTAATCTGGCAATTGTAATATATATTTTCATATCCCTCCTGTATAAAACGGAGGTATTTATATTCCTTTCTTACCAGCCAGCGCATGATAAACGCCAGTTCCCGCTCGGATAAAGGCTTGTTTTCGGCACTATTACAGTTATATTTGCAGACTTGAAAGGTGAATATCAGCTGTTCATTGTAATTACTTCCTGTTCTTACCCATTTATTAGAGTTTGGTGCTTTAAATGTTATAAATTCAATGTTACTGCCTGCTGTAGCTGAGCCGGATTTATTGCCATCAAAAGAGCAAATTAGCAAGTCATATTCCTTGCTGGATATTCCATCAAAGATAAATTCGGTACAAAACATAAACATTCACCCCTTTCTTTTATTATTTTGCATCTACAATGTCTTGCAGTTTTTTCTTATATTCATCACCAATTGTCTCTACCTGCTGAATGAGTTTGCTATATCTGGCCTTTAATTGGGAGACTTCCTCAATTAAGTCCTCATATTGCTTTCTGTAGCCTTTGACAGACTCTAATTCTGTAAATAGTTGATTACGCTCCTTTTCTAAGCGTTTTGCTTCCTTTTTCCAAAGGGACGCGGTGTCTTTGTCGTTGTTCTTGTTGAATATTTTCATAATGTGCTCCTTTTCTGGTATAATTAAAAGAGCCTGCCATATATGGCAGGCTCTCCGGAAATTAGTTAACGCTTTGAATGTTACTTGTAATTCTGCCCTTGCTTATTAAATCTTTTGTTGCAACGGTAAATGCTTTTCGTACCCTTGTGTCATTTTGAAGTGCGTCAACGAAATCCTGTGCATTTTTGACATTAGGCAGTTCAGCATGAAACACAACATCACCAAAAGATTGACTGCCTGAGATGTTAGGCGGCAGGAGATTATAATTCGGTATAGTCTGTGCATCTACAAACCTGGCCATTATATCAACAGCGGATGGAAGCATTTTTGTGAAATCCTGTGTAAGCACCGTTTCGTTGGGATTGACACGAATCGGCACATAGTCTCCATCGGAAGGCACGCCAGTGGCTCTGATGATTCCGCCGGTATGGAAGCCGGCTTTTTCAAAATATGCTTTTAGCTCAGCAGTTGCATTACCTTCTTTTGCAGGAAAATTAACTCCTAACTTTTCTGCTAGTACTTGTAATCCATCCTTGCTGAGATATGCATACTTAGTTTTTCCATTTTTTTTATACGGATATATTTTATTTTTTATTAATGATTTATTAACATAACTACTAGGTGTATTTCCGCTGAAATTCCATAAATATTGATATCCTTCACCAATCATTGACTTTAACGCATCGTTCAAGGCTTGGTTATATTCGTAAACATCACTGTTGTCTACAGAGTCATATGTTTTTCCATTTGCGACTGAATTTCCAGTGTCTGATATATAACCATTTTCTGTTGCATTGGAGCCATAATCACCAGATGCCGTTGCTAAATCAACATTTTGCTGTGATTGTGAAGGAGAATTGTTTTCGCCATACTTAGTCTCCAGATATTCATTCTGTTTGTTTAATATGCTTGCAATAGATGATTTATCATTATACAGAGATTCTTTGATGCTGGTAACCACGCCGCCATTCTTGAATGCGCCCATAATCTCACTAAAGTTATCCGAGTAATCATACCCGTAATCTTTCGCGGTCTTGTCTAAAATGCCCTGGATCAGTGAGGCATTGTTGTTTATAGCCTCGATACCTTTCTGTAGCAAAGCATCGGTATTTTTGAACAGATTGTTCATCAGGTCCTCATATTCTGCATACAGGTTATCCAGCATGTTCTGCTGGTCGCTGATGTATTTATCATACTCTGTATCCTGCAAATCCTGATTGGCTTCATCCAGGCTTAATTGAAGCTGTGTCCGTCTGGCACGTCCTTCCTCGGAGTTATCACCCTGCAAAGCAGCTAATTGCTTTTCGAGAGTAGCAATATTTTTTGTTTTTTCTGCAATATTCTTTTGATAATCGTATAAATCTTTTTCGTAATCCAAAGCCTTTTTTTTGGCGTCTATGATTTCCTTCATATAATCCAGCTGGGCCTGGTACTTTTCTTTCATCAGGTCGATTATCTTTTGCTCTGCGTCAAATTCGTTTTTAGCCCATTCCTGCTGTTTTTCAATGATGGCCTTATAGGCATCATCTAACTGATTTGGTGAATCATATTTGTGTACGCCATCACCATAGTCAAGACTTCCGGATTTTTTCATTGATTCCAGGATAGCACGTTCTTTGTTCCATTCACGAATCTGTGACTGCGCTGTCTCGAGGTTAATGCCATAGGTGCCAAGGGTTCCCAGCCCGGCATTTGTAAGCGTACCGGTGTCGGAGTCTGTTAATTCATTGCGGGAGAGGAGTTCAGCAAGAAAATCTGCTTCGGTATTTATACGACTGGCATTTTGGGCTTTGGCCTCTAATAATGCAGTATGAACCTCACGGATGGACGTTGTGTTTTCGGCAATTGCTATGTCGCATTCGTTGATGGTGTTTTCCAATTCCTGAAGAGTAGCTTGCACCTCATACCATTCGTCGGAGCCTTCTTTGATCGTTCCTTTTTTAACTGCCGCATCTAACTTCTGTTGTATCTTGGCCTTTTCAGTGGATGCTTTCTCCCGCTTATCCGCCTGCTGACTGTTAAGTTCACGATAATATCCGGCAGTGATAATCTGTCCACGTGCCTGCGCAAGAGATATCCGGTTGTCAATATCCTGGATGTTATTATCTATTAATCCCATTTGGTTTTCATAGTGCTGCTGGATATTTTGTATCTGCTTTAGTTTGAGTTCAGCGACTTTCTTTTGCAGTTCATACTCAAGTTTTTCGGCTTCGGCCTTATTTTTAGCGAGTTTTATCTGGTTTTTGTAAGAAAGTTTTGTGTTTCTAATCTGTGTTTTTACAGCAGTGTTTTTCTCTTTGTAGCCGATAGCAACAGATTCTTTAGCTTCCGCACGGGCAACTCTCGCATCATATAAATCTACCGCTTCCTGACGCTTTTGTTGTTTCAGTTCACGCGTGTTAGTTCTCTGTTCAACCTTCTTTAGTCGGTTTTCCTGATATTTATCCTGGTAGTCTTTATATTTCTGTATATTTTTTGCATCCGTTTCACCATAGGTTGCAATTAACTCAGACAGTTTTCCAGAAATCTGTCCATTGTCTACCTTCTTTTTGAGATCATCGCTGAGCTTTACATTGCTGGCCTTTTTCTTATATTTCTCAGCAGCTTTCCCATAAGCGTTCATCAGTTTGGTAGATTGCTTAATCTGTTTGTCCAGATTTGTTTGGCGGGCATTGAATTTAAACAGGTTTTCAAGTTTCGCTTTTGTGTAGTCTGCTCTTTTAGATAATACCTCTAATCGGCGGGCAATCCAGTCGATTTCCTGTTTGGTTTCTTTTGTTCCCTGGTTTTTACCATTACCAGCTGGTGGATTGTTGCCGGGGTTGCCTGGTGCTGTATCAGGTTTTACGTTAGCCTTTTTATTGACGGCTTTGGTAATAAGATTCTGATAGTGTTCAATTTCATCTAATGTATTTTGCCATTCCTCCCCATTTCCACCGCCTTTGGCCTTTAGTTCATCCAGCTTCGCTTGGTTTGCTTCCAGATAAGCTAACCATTGCATTGCTTCTCCCGTTATACCACATTGTTCAGCGAGCGTCCTTAACTGGGCGACACTAGTTGTTGTATCCAAAGCATTGTTACTTGCTATTTGTTGTTTAAGTACATACCATGCCAGTTGTTTGCCGGCGCCATCCAGGGAAGTAACATAATTGCCAAGAGAATTGATTTCGTCCTCTGTTGCCGTGGAAATATCAAATGTTGCCATTTTGGCTTCTGCCTTTTTTTGGTTTAGTGTATCAGTGGCTACGGCAGCAGCATTTGTAATACCCATTTCCTCCAGTAAACCAATATAGTAATCTTTGGTTTCATCAGTAATATTAGCGAGGAAGTTATTACTATGGATAAAAGATGTGGCAAGCTTGTCCTGGGCTGATTTGAATTGCTTTAGGCTTTTTGTTCCATCACCTGCAATGTTTTTGTAGTTTTCCCATACCTTTTGATCTTTTGGACTCCATGCTTCAACGCCAAGGGTATCACCCATTGATTCAATTGTTGGTGCTGAAACAACTTTATTTTTACTGTTTTTCTTCTCATCATAGGCAGAGGTAATTGCGGTAATACCAGTGCGCATAGAAGAGAGCTGTTTGGCAGAATCTGCCATTTTATTTATTTCTTCAGTCGCCTTTTCAGCGGAGAAACCAGTTTCTTCTAATTCGGCCGCAATAGGTGATTTCTCAAATGCTTCCACAGTAAGTCTGCCTGCTTCGGCAAGTTCTAAAAGTTTTTCTTTTGCCTCCTGTACAGATTTCTTGTGTTCATCTGACCCTGATTGACTGATGGAGTCCCAGGCATCAGGAAAGAACTGGATTTGGTCTTTTATAGGCAGCTGTTCATGTAAGGAATTAACAAAATCAATCACATCTTGTGCAGTTTCAAATTTTACATCATCTGGTATTTCTGCAGTAAACAAAATAGTCCTATCTTCCTCAGACATCTCATTTTGTATATAATCTCTTATCGCCTTGGAGTTAGCGTTTTGTCGCGCATCAAATGGATTATCTGGTATTTCCGCCATAGGCGCAATTTTGTCAATTTTATCCTGAGAATTTTCATATATATCCTCAATCATTGTATTAAAATCAATACCAGAATTTTCGCAGGCATTACGAAGAGAAGTAATGATATCACTGCCAAACTTGGATTCCAGGGAAGATAAGTCTGTTTTTCCACCATTTAGAAAATAATTTAGTAATTTATCCTGCAATCCTTTTAGGTTATTTTCTTCCAAAATCGGTTCTATAATGAATTTGTTATATTCAAAATCAGTGTATACAGTCTTGTAGGCCTTTTGAAGCTGTCTGTTTATGTCAGCATATAGTTTTTGATCAGACAACTCATATTTAGAAGAATCAGTTGTGCCATACATATTAGCAATAGCATTTTTATAATCCTCAAATTCTTCAATTCTATCAATTATGTCTCCCTCGTAGTCCTTTAAGGTTTTATCCATATCAGCCATAGTTTTTTCGTAATATTCTTGTGGATATGTTCCATCTTTTACGGCTTGAAGACCTCCTGTTTTGTAGTGCTCATACCCGAATTCTTCATATCTGAAACCTGTATACTTTGTTATGGCCCTATCAAAATCATGGAATAAATCTTTTTGATTTAGTTTTATCTCATCTACAGTTTGCGAACTTTTGTTTTTGGTTTTCTTTTCCTGTAATTTGATATTTCTTTCTAATTCGTCATTTTGAGTTTTTAGATTATCGAGTTCTGATTCTTCAGTAAATGTTAAATGTCCTTTGGATTCTAATTCGGATATTTTTTTACTAGTATCCTCCAATTCGGAGTTCATAGAAGATAATTCAGATTTTGCATCTTCATATTCAGAACGGAATTCGCTGATTTTTTCTTTTGCTATTTCGACACGATGGATGTAGTTATCAATAGCAGTAACAACTAATTCAATTCCTGTGCTAACTACCTTTCTAACCACCTTTTCAACAACCGGGTTACTAACCTCTGAAAGATCTAGTATTACATCTGCTACGTCAGTCAAAAATGATGTTACTTGATCTTTTGTATCCGTATTAATTGATGAATTAGTATTCCTCAAAGTGCTGTTCCAGGTTTTGGCTAACTGATTCAGAGAGCCTTCCAGACTGCTGGATTGCAGACGGACGGCCTCCATGGCACTGCCGGAACCGTTGGCGTAGTCCTGCAGCAGTTGTTCATAATTGCCCTGACCCTTCAACAGAGAGTCAAAGGGATTAGTCACCTGTATATTCCCCGGGTTCTGTAGAGAAGTAAAAAGGGTATTCAGGGTGGCGCCTACTTCTTCGCCGTCTTTTTTGGTGTTACTTAAATCGGTGGCAATCAGGGCGGATAATTCGTTGATTTTTACTCCGGAGTCGGCGGCGCTCTGGGCGGCGATGGAGGTGGCAGTGGCCATATCCGTCATGGCAATTCGGTTGCGTATTGCTATGTTCTGCTGGCCGTCCAGTACACTGGTTAATTTTTCGACGCTTCCGGCGTAGCGGTAAGCGGCATCCACAGCAGCCAGATAATCTCCGGCGGTGTCTGCAGACATATTCCCGGCGCTCTGAGCCAACAGGGAGGTTTCTGCCAGGGAGCTGCTCTTTTTGCCGGAATATCCACGACTGCTCATGTCCTGTACTGCCGACAGGTAGTCAGAGGCGGATTTTCCGTACTGGCTGGCAGTGGAAAAAGAGCGGTCTCCCAGTGCCTTTAGCTGGGTGGAGGTCATCTGGGTGGAGCGGCTGATTTGCGTCAGCTGTGCGTCCAGTTTTTTTAACTCGCTCAGGGAATCGGAGATTTTATTCAGTCCCAGGAGAATCTTTTTGCCGGAATCTAAAAGGGCCTTTGATGTAATGGATTCTGTACTGTTTTCTGACATTGTAATCACCTGCTCTCATGTGCCTGCTGGTTTACTTGTTGGTAGTATTCGGTTGTCAACTGGGGCTGGCTGGCAATTTTATCCACAGCCTCCAAAAGGCGCTGTAAATCCTCTGACTGAAAGGAAGTGCCAAAGGTTTTCATGGACTCGCAGGCTTCCTTTTCTGCCTTTCTGGCCGCAGTCTCGGCCTGTAAAAGTTCGTCGTAATGCTCCAGTATGTTCTGGAGGATTTTTCGTTTCCTGTTTCGAAAGGTTCTTATTTTTTCTGTCATAATTTCCTCACTTTCTGCCGGCTTGGTTTCCGGCGGGTTATTTTTCCATTATGTCATACAGTCCCATCAGGTACTCGGCCTTTATTCCCTCTTCAAATACCTCTTCGACGGTAAAGGGCTCAATGCCAATGGTGACTTTTCCATCCAATACCTGGGACATGGCTTCGTTAAATTTTTCCATGGCTTCTTTGTTCTCTGCCGGAATGGAGAGGCTGCCGTCTTCCTTTTCTTCGCCGTATTCCCGTATTTTATCGTTGCGGACTACTTCAAAATTGGCCAGGTGTGGCTCGATTTTTTTCATAACACCCAGCAGCCGGAACTGGAACAGAGGGGACAGAGTGACGGTGCTGTCATCAATAATGGTTTTTATAGTGTGGTTCAGATTGATAAACTGGATGAGTTTCCTTGTCATAATACGTCTCTCCTTTGGATTCTTTTGGTTCTGTGGGCAATGATAAAATGGCGTCCTTCAGATTGGTAATTACGCCGTTGCCACCGAGGGAGTGATAGGTATGGTACATTTCCTCAATGGTCTGCTTGACGTAGATGGGGGCGTATCCATAATGTTCATCTTCCACATATTTATTGTAATTGCGTATGATTTCACTTCGCATAAGTGCCCGCATACCTTCTTTTATGCTGTCGGCTTCGTCGGCTCTGGTCCGGACTCCCTGATAGATGCGCCGGAAGCACAGGGTAATTCCGCCGGTGGTGAGAGTCAGGAGAAGTTCAAAGCCGTATTGGCTGAAAAACTGCCAGATCATGACGGCTTTCCCTTTAGTTCCGGCAGTCCGGCCACAGAGGTAAGCAGAGAGAGAAGGCCGGCCAGTGCAGAGGCGGACAGGAGAATGAACCAGTCCACATCTCTGGCCACAGTGGCGGTCCCAATGGTGGCAAGGGCGGTCTGGGCCATGGTTTTGACAGCGCGGACACCCGCCGCCTTCAGCCATGGTTTCCATGTTGTATTCTTCATGTCAAAAACTCCTTTCGCGGTTGATTATAAACAGCTGGCACCATCGTGCCGGCCCTGCCGGGGCGGGAGGATAGTTCGCCCCGGCAGGAGACAGGCTGAGTGGAGGATTACTCCTCTTCCAAAATCAGGTCCAGCATGTTGTTGTCCTCGTCTGCCATTAAATCGCAGGTGATGGTAATGGTAGCCGGGTCTCCATTGTTGGACATGCCGATGCTCAGGTTGGACTGTGGTGTTACCTTATAGGCAACAAACTTGTATGGCAGCAGCTTGTCGTCATCGGTTTTCATAACGGTATCGCCATATACGGTAAAGGATTTCGGGAAAGAGCTTCCTTTGATGGAGATACTCTGGACATTTTCCGTAATGTCTTTGATGTAATAGACGATTACATCTTTTCCTTCGCTGGCGCCGGTGACAGTGACAGAGGTGCCATTAGCAGTAGCGCTAAGTGCCTCTCCGCAGTCATCTTCAGCGGCAAATACATTTACCGGGCTGTCAGCGGACGGCTGGCTGGAAAGGGTGACAGTTCCGTCGGATACGGTCAATACCTCTCTGGCAATAAATTTGGCGGATTTAGAACGGTCGCCGCCCGTCAGGAGCTGATACAGCTCAAAGCTCTGCAGCTGTGTCTCGATGGTGAGAGTACCACCTTTTTCTCCGGCAAAACCTACACGTTTTGGATGGCCCTTGCCGCCATAGGCGAATACAGTTTCTCCTGTGATTTCAGTTGTGGATACGTTGGCGTAATCCATGTTCAAAAATGGTTTTTTGGTAGAATAGTCTGTGAAAACCAAATCACAGACCTCTCTGTTGGCAAAAATATTTCCCATTTTCAAAACCTCCTTCATAATAATGTTTTATTTACAACGGATGCCACGGAAAGCCGTGGCGCCCATTGTCTAAAAAGGCATGAGGTGTCATGCCTGGTTAGCAGTGTACCATTCGTTTCCCTTAAAGGAATTTTCTTTGTTGCCGTAGGCGGCAACGGACATTTTCTGTATCTCAAAATACACACCGCTCTGTTCCCGCTTAAACTGCTCGTATAACTGGTAAATGGTTAAATCCCAGATGTTTGTGAAGTTGATGGAATGGCTCTTTACCGCAATGGCAGTAATCAGGTTGGGAAGCTCCATATCCTTGTCGCTGGATTCGGTGGTTCTCTGCTTTCGGCCGGCCTGTATTTTCTTTAATATGGCCTGGGCTTTTTTGCTTGTGACCTGAGCGGGGTCCAGACTGGTATCCGGACGGCTGACATAGCAGCGCTGTAAAATAACGTCGCAGACGGTGGAAAAGTTTTCCCGGTGGATGGTGCCCTCCGGTTCCTCACCGTAGGTGAGAAACAGCTGGTTTTCCTCACTCCAGACCACCTCTTCTGTGAAAAAGAACTGAAAAATCCGGAGAAAAGAGGATTGCAGCCAGGGCTCCATAAGAATCATGTCATACATGGAGAGACTGCTTTTTTCGGCTTCATCCAGTGCCTGATACCAGTCTGCGTTGGCCGGATTTACCTTTTCGCAGTAGTGTTTTGGTGTGGTGAGCAAAAGGGAGAGATACATATTGTACTGTGGATAGGTGACCCCGGAACAGAAGATGTCCCGGAGAAGGGGTGATTTGATGTGGCCGGCCTGTTCCAGATAGTAAGGAGCCGGGGAAATCAGTGAAGCATAGTCTAACTTCATAAGCAGCCTCCATTTCAATAAAAAATTTTTAATAAAAAGTTTCTATCGGAAATCCGGCACATGAAATACCAGTTCCTTGCCATAGTAGTCAGGATAGGATAAAATTTCCAGGGGAGGTATCAGTTCCAGTCTGCCGATGCCAAAGGAGGACATGCTTTCTCTGGCGGACAGATTCCCGCAGAGTTCCCCTTCCACCATGGCAGCCAGTATATCGGCCTCGGTTCCTTCATATCCCTGAATTTCTCTGGGGAGGCAGTCCCGGTGAGTGAGAATCTGGATAACCAGCTTCATGGTCTTGGTATTGGACTGCATGCCGGCAATGCCGGTATCGTAGAACAGATAGCTGTGTGTGCCGGTTATGGACGGCTCCGCATAGAGATGCGGGCGTATGTACTCATCCAGGGCCTTGTCGGCGCCGGCCATGTCCTCTGTATATTCAGGGCCAAGGAGAAGTTTCCGAATGGGTTCGGAATGTTTCAGAATTGAAGATAATTTTGTTTTGTAGGTTCCAAGTTCTTTTATCATGATTTCTCCATTCCGGAGCGTCAGCGTAGGAGGCACGCCAAGAAAGATGCAAAGCATTTTTTACGAAAGATGCTTTGCATTTTCTTGGCTGTGCATCAATACTATTTGTGACGCTCCGGCACAAATAGTAAAGCGAACATAGTTCGCTTTGTAAAAAATCATCGCATTAGCATGATTTTTTACACTAAACTTCCGTTTTTTAATTTGTGTAAATCGTTTACTTTTTTCTTGTAGGCGTTGGTGAGCCTTGCCTTCAGAATGATGGTGTCCGACGGGACGCAGCCCGCTTTATATAAATTGGACTTGCGCTGGCCGGCCACGAAAAACCGGGCGGAAATTTTGATTCCGCTGCTGATTTTGATTTCGGTCTCGCCGGTGGTTTCAGAGGCTTCTCTGGCTACCACATCGGAGACGGCGTTGAGGATGTCCCCCACCTCGCCTTTGGGGTAGCCGGTGAGCTGGTGGATGGCGTTTATGACCGAATGCTGATTGAAATAGTGTTTGTCCTGGATAAGCATCCCCCCTTTTCTCCTTACCAAAATAAAAAACGTTCTGGTTTCAGAATGAAAGCCCCCGGTCAAAACTGAATCACACGGATTTTTTGTGGATGTGAAAGGGAATACCATAAAGGGAATGGTCTCCTTCCGGGGATGGCTCCCAGACCTCCAATTCCTCTTTGGAGGCCAAAATGGCCTTTTCAAAACTGCCGTTTGGATGTAGAAATAAAATCGTAAGCAAAAGCTTGCGGTATGGGCGGTGTTCTTCCTCATCCAGACTGTGAAGCAGTTTATAAAAGGTAGAGAAGCCAATGGTCTCGGAAGTGATTTCCGCCGTCAGTGTATCCAAGAGCAGCTGGTAGCGCTCCCGTTTTTCCTCCCGGCTCAGTTCCGAGGAGGAAAACAGCAGATTTTTTCTTGCCAGAAAACGGGACATTCGGGAGTAGATTTTGCGTATCTGGGTCTCATTTACATTGGAGGCCCGGAATTTCCGGCTGTCCAGTATGGCAGAGAAGGGCAGGCGTTCTTTCTTATAAGGATGCCGGATGCGGAAACTGTTTACTGTGGTTTGCAGGTAATCCATGGCAGTGTGGTATTTGCAGTAGGATTTTTTGCCGGGACTGTAATAGCCCTTTTGTCTGGCGATGTGGGCAAAGAAATGGGGCTGCTTCTTTTTCCCGGACTCGTCCGTCAGCTGCCCGGCATATTTTTTCCGCAGCAGGGTCAGTTCCTTTTTATTATGGATGTCAAATTCTTTTTTGGCCTTATCAATCTCGATGCCGGACATGACGTCCAGCTGGCAGATATCAGCGTATAGCTCTGCCACCTCCGCATAGACGGCACCCTGGTACATCTGCTCCCAGAGAAGGGAGTTTAACTCCTGGGACAGATTGATAATTTCCCCGATGAGATTGACAGAGGTTTTTGTGTCCAGGTCGGCCTGCTCTGCCGGTGTGTAGGTACGGATGGTCTTTCTGGCGGCCACCAGAGAGGTGGGAGTTTTGAAGGTGTTGTAATACCGCCTGGCGGCCTGTATTAGAATCGGATTGTCTGTCAGCATGACGGAGTCGGAGTCAAAGTCGGCGCCGGAGAGACGCTGCAGGACATTTTCTCCAATGGAGTTGAGGCAGAGAATTTCCTCCGTCAGGTTGAGGTAGCGGCGTATCGGTTTGTTTTCTTTATTATAGGGAAGCCACAGATTTCCCATGGTTACGTGGGGGCTCCGGGTGGCAAGCAGGGTCTGCTCCCGTGGAAAACGCAGGCTGAAAATATTGCCCTGTCCCAGCTGGCTTGTCCCGTCAAACTGCCCGATGCTGTGTAAAAGCATTTCCATGGGATTCCCAAGAATGGTGGAGTAATTGCCGTGAACCAGAACGTGGCCGTTTTTTAAGTTTTTGTAAAAGGCCGCCAGTAAATCGTGCAGGAAAGACCGGTAATAGGACGTCCGGGCAAAGCGGGAGTTGATGCCGAGCAGGCGAAAGGTTACGTCACTGCCGCTTATCATAGGGCGCCGGAAGGGATCCAGGCCATCCAGGTCCGGATACTGAATAAAGTAGCGCACCACAGCCGGGTTATCGCCCAGCTGCTGGGCAAATTCCAGGGAGGGAGCAAGAAAATCGCGGATTTCCTCCGGGGACAGGGATAAGGTGTTAATCAGCTGGTAGTGGCTCTGCACCAGCTCTCCCTGAAAAAAGGGCGGCTTTTTGTCATGTTTTACGATGCCAAACTCCGGGTAAAGGTGCTCAAGCCAGTGGGAGAGGGTATCAAATTTCAGGTATTTAATACTGCTTTTGGTGGTAATCAGTTTTACATCCTCAATCCGCTTTGCCCTGGTAAAGCCATTTAGCTGGGATACACTGGTAATCTGATTGTCCCGGAACCACTGCTGCAGATTGCAGTTAAAACAGCAGGATTTGAACATCAGGTTCCGCAGAAGAAGCATCCCATAGGAACGGTACTTTCCAAAGAGAGAGATATCCATAAGAGACTGGCCATCCCAGATGGAATTGGCAATGGTGACAGTTTTTTCACGGGTCTGCAGACGCCCCTCTATGGATTCGGTGGCCATAACTTCTTCGGTAAAGACGCTTTCGTAATCCTCGATAACCAGGATGTTTTCGGGGCGGATGGGGAGAGTGTCAATGATACTGCTGGTAGTCAGGGCCAGATAGGATTCGTAGGCCGCCAAATCGATTTCCTGTCCTGGATTGACTGTAATACCGCCGGAACTGTAGCGCAACAGCGGCTCCTGTAAAGGCTCGTAGATAAAGAGGCATTTCCCTACCCGGGCAGAGCCGGCGGAACGTTTGCAGCGGACGTAATGCTTTCCATCACAGATAAATCCTTTTTCGTATAAAAGTTCCCGCAGGCGGGCCCCGGAGAGAAGAATTTTTGGCTCTTTTATCTTTTTGTATTGCAGCTGTCCTTCCTGCTGTACCGGCGCAAAGCAGGCATCTAAGTCTGCCGCCGGCTGGGTAATGGGTTCCCCGGTTCGGATTCCTACAATGATGCCGTCCTGGTCTCTGGCAATGCCGTCCTGAAAGGTCAGGTTCTGTTCATCATAGCCGGGGCGGGTATAAAGATTCCGTTTTGTCTGGTTCCATTCCCGGACGGCATATTGGAAGGTAATGTTCATTACATGAGCGGTGTAGCTTTTTCCCTGTTCGGTAAATCCAAAATTCCGCCGGCGGAATTTTTTGTAATAGATGTCCTGCAGGGCAATCAGGTCCAGACTGTAGTCAAAGCTGTTGATGAATTTGCGTAGGTCATACTGGTTATTCGACAGAAGTAGACTGTAGCATTTTCGTGAATTGTCGGGGTAGTCGTCGGCTTGTATGCTATCTGGACGGCAGGAGGCCAGATAGATGTCCTTGGCGTCGATGGAAGGTATGTAAATCTTTTCCGGTATCATAGATTCTCCTTTCTGGCATTTCGGGTCCTGTTGTAGTTTTTCAGATTCTCCAGTTCCTGCCGGGTGCGTTCAGGACGCCGGTAGGGCGGATAGCAGGTGCTGAAATCTTCCATTCGGATGACTCCGGCAAATTCCCGGTGAAATTCCTCCCGGGTGGGGATTCTTGGATGATGTTGTTTCATAGGGTACCTCCCGTTCTGTGTGTGTTGTGTAATGCGTAAACGGAGTATTCTTCCAATTGCCCATTACAGTTTAATTTGTAATCGTAATATGGAGTATATAACATAGCAAGAAAAAAGTCAATAGTTTAATTTGTAATTTTTATAAAAGATGGAAAGTTCTGGTAAAACTGTATTTTGTGTAAAAAGCACTCATCACAACATGTGATGAGTGAATATGCCCAGGAATCGCACTTGGAAAACTAGTTT